>CAMZDZ010000198.1 GCA_947305535.1 uncultured Fibrobacter sp. | reverse complement strand
TGAACACCCGGGCGACTTCGTCCGGGTTGTCGCTTTTGAGCCAGCTGAGCGTCTCGGTGCCGCGGTAGCTCCAGGCGAATATGTTGTCGATGCCGGCGGCACGGCTTTCTTCGACAGCGATGGCGAGGTCGTTTTCGCGGCCCGCCTCTATCTGGTACGCCTTGATCCACATCTGCACGGATTTGCCATATTGGCGGGCGACTTCCACGAGCTTCTTGGCTGTCTCGGCGTACTTCTCGCGGACCCATTCCTCGGTGGCGCCGCGTTCCCAGTACGGGTCGCTGGCCACTTCGTCTACGCTTTCGAGGCTTGCCACGCGGCCCCAGTCGTCGAGGCCGGCGGGGAACCACGGCGGCAGCATGCACACGCAGTTGCGCTTGCCGCGGGCGTGCACGTCCTCGGTCATCTCTTTCAGGAAGTCGATGAGGCTGTCCTCGCGGAACTTCAAGACGTCGTCGGTGAGTTCCGCGGGCATCTCGTAGCCGAACTGCGCGGCGAACTTGGCGCGGCATTTCTCGCAGCGGCAGCTCCAGTTGGCAAGTCCGCCTTTTTCGAAATAGAAGTGCGGCTCGTCCCAGAATATCGTGTTGACCTGAGTGTCGCAGACGGTTTCGATCCAGCGGTGCATGTATGCCCTGAATTCCGGGTGGTTCGGGCAGGCGGCCACCTTGGGCTTGCCGTCGAGTGCCACCTGGCACAAGTCGTGGTTCCTGGCGGTGAGTTCGGAATAGGCTTCTCCGCCGAACACGCGACCGATTCCCCACGGGTTCACGTAGACCTTGAGGCCGAGCCCGGCGCTTTGGTCGACGATTTCCTTCATGGTGCCGTAGTAGTACTGCAGGTCCTCTTCGCTCCACGTGTGGAGAACCGCGTTGAATCCCGCGGCCCTGATTTGCTGCATGTCCGAAATGGCGTGCTTAGGCGAGCGCACGCCGAAATAGCTTACACCCTTTGTCTTGACGGGGGTTAGGTTTCTACCTTCGCCCATTGCGGAGACCCACTTTTCAGGAGGACCAGGTCCAGAGTCTCGTCCCATTCGTCCTCGGTGAGCGGGCGGCGCACCCAGAACAGGTTGTCGTCGTCCTGCTGGACGGGCATGTTGTCGGGAACGAACTCGATAATCCAGGATTCGGGAATCCCGTCGCGGAGGGCCTTGCTGAAGGCGATGTTCTTTTCGGTGGGACGGTCGGAATGGTCGAAGATGATCAGCGTGGGGGACTGGCCGAAGTTGAGTGCAGACTCGAGCAGGCTGGTGGCGTCTTCGATGCTGTTGCACGTGTACATCGTGGAATCAATGGCGAGGTCGCGTTCCAGCAACCACCGCAAGGTCCACTGGCTGAGTTTTTCCAAACTGCCGGGCGATGAAGGTGCTATGAAGAATATGTGTCCCACGGCATTAAAGATAACTATTTTCTTATGTAATTAGTATTCTATTTTTTTGCCTTTTTTTATTTTTTTTGCCCAATTCTCATTTAATTTCTAACTTATAAACATGTTATCCCCAAAAGCGAAATTTCCCGACCTTGGCGAGTTCCGGTTTGTCGAGTCCTTGCTCTCCAAATCCGCCCCGATGGAGGAGTGCCCTCCGCGTTTCAGGGGCTGGCTCCCGGCCGGCGACGATGCCGCCATTTTCGACGGGTGGCTCGCCACGAAGGACTTGTCTGTGGAGAACGTTCATTTCCGCATGGATTGGGCCTCGCCGGAGCAGGCCGTCGAGAAGCATATTGTCTCGAACGTCTCCGACATTTCTGCGATGGGAGGCGTGCCGCGCATGGCGCTTCTGGGCGTGTGCTTGAACAGGAATTGGGATGCGGAGCTGCGTTCGCGGGTTTCCGCCGCCCTGGCTGATGGCTTTGCGAAGCGCGGTATTGCGCTGATTGGCGGTGATACGGTTGCAGGCGATGCGACTGTATTTTCGACAACGTTGTTGGGCGTGCAGGCGGGGGAGAGTCCTCTCTTGCGGAGTTCCGCCCGCCCCGGTGACGGGGTTTACGTTGCTGGGACGCTGGGGAAGTCCGCCGCCGGGTTGTGGCTGCTCATGAACCATCCCGAGGAAGCCTCCCGTTTTGCCCGCTTGGTGGAATACCACCTTTGCCCCAAAATCCAGGAATCCGCGGGTGCCGAACTGGCCCGTCTGGGGGGCTGCGGGGCGTGCATGGACATCAGCGACGGGCTCTCGTCGGAGCTGAACCACTTGGCGCTTTCGTCCGGGGTTTCGATGGAAATCGACCTCGAAAGCCTGCCTATCGACGCTGAAGTCCTCGAAATGGCCGAATATTTCAAAATTTCGGCACTGGATTTGGCTCTGAATGGCGGTGAAGAGTACAACCTGCTGTTTTCTTTTGCGGATACAAAAAGTATATTGTTGAATGATAACGAACGCCTAGGGGCGGTCTCGCGGATAGGGACCGTCCGAGACGGTGTCGGGGTGTATTGCCTCGGGCCGGAGGGTAAGAGGAGTTTACTTAAAGCACAGGCTTGGTCACATATATGAATAGTAGTGCAAAATTGAATTTAGGGCAGCTCTTGCTTCGACAGGGTA
>CAMZDZ010000197.1 GCA_947305535.1 uncultured Fibrobacter sp. | reverse complement strand
ATCGACTCCGCCCACAAGACGGCCCTGCTCGCTAGCCTCTGCAGCGGCAAGCGCGTGGACTTCGAAAAGATCCATGTGACGGGTATTTCGAAGATTACCGCCCAGGATATCGCTTTTGCCAAGGAACTCGGCTGCTGCGTGAAGCTCCTCGGCATCTACCACCGCGACGGCGACCGTGTGGACGCCCGCGTGCATCCGTGCTTTGTCTCTAACGAGAACCTGCTTTCCAACGTGAACGGCGTCATCAACGCCGTCTACCTCAAGTGCGACAACCTGGGCGAAACCGTCCAGACCGGTGCCGGTGCTGGCCGCCTCCCGACGGCTTCCGCCGTGGTCGCCGACCTCGTTTCCCTGGCCCGCTCCGTGGACCAGGGCTCCCGCAAGGCCCTCCCGATGGGTTGGTTCAACGTCGACAATTCCGCGACGCTGGTGCCCATCTCCGAGACGAGCGCCCGCTACTACCTGCGCTTCACTTCCCGTGATGCCTGCGGCGTGCTTGCCAAGATTACGAGCATCCTCGCCGAGAACAACATCTCGATCGAGACCATCATCCAGAAGAACGTGAACGACCCGGGCAAGGTCTCCATCGTCGTCATTACCGAAAAGACGCAGGACTGCAAGACGTCCAAGGCCGTGGACGCCATCGACGCTCTGCCGGAAATCGTCGAGAAGAGCCAGGTCATCCGCTTCCTCGCCTAGTAGGTTGCTTGCTGAGGGCCTTGAATGATCCGCGCGACCACATTGGAACGTATCCTCGTAGTCCTTTCGGACTTCGCGGCCTTGTCAATTTGCTTTGCCTTGGCTTTCTGGGTGCAGTTCCATAGCGGCTGGATTGCGGACAAGTTCGACCCGAGCAAGACATTTGCCGAATACTGGCACATGGGCCTTGTCCTGAACCTGGGTTGGCTCCTGCTTTTCACGTGTGCCGGCCTGTACCGCTCTTGGCTCCTGATGTCGCGTACCCACCAGATACTGAGGGTGCTGCGCGCCGTGGCGTTGGGTATCGTGCTCGTGGTTGTCGGGCTGTTCGGTGCCGAGTTTGTCGGCAAGGTGTTCGCCAACTCCCCGCTCAGCGAGGGTTACCTCTACGGTTCGCGCTTCCCGTGGATATTCATCTACGGCGGCCTCGCCATGACGCTGGTGGCCGGTTTCCGCATGGCCATTTACTGGTGCCTGCGCGGGTTCCTGCGCCTGGGCTACGGCGCGAACAACATCCTGGTGCTCGGTGCTACCGATGCCGGCCGGAAGATTGCTGAATCCCTTGCCAAGACGCCGGCGCGTGGCCAGCGGGTCATCGGCTTTGTCGACGAACGCTTCCAGGTGATGGATCACGAATTTGCAGGGTACCCTGTTCTGGGCAAGTATTCCGACTTGCCCGCGCTGGTCAAGAAGCTCAAGGTCAGCGGCATCATCATCGCCCACGACAGCGCCTCCCCGCAAGAGATCATGCGCGTGCTCGTGTGGATTTGCGAACTGCCTCTCCATATTTATATTGTCCCCGAGCTGTACGGCGTGGTGAACGGCCAGTTCAAGGCGAACCTGGTCTACGGATTCGAGCTGCAGGAACTCTTCGCCTTCACGATGCCCCCGTGGCAGGTGCGCGTGAAGCGCATTCTCGACATACTGTTCGGCGCTTTCCTTGGATTGTTCTCGCTGCCGATCTGCATCCTGGCGGCCATCGCCATCAAGCTGGAGGACCGTGGCCCGGTATTCTACTCGCAGGAACGCATCGGCCTGTACGGCAAGCCCTTTACGGTCTACAAGTTCCGCACCATGCGTACCGACGCCGAGAAGTTCGGCGCCCAGTGGGCCACCAAGGACGACCCGCGCATCACGAAGGTGGGCAAGTTCCTGCGCAAGACCCGCATCGACGAACTGCCGCAGATTTTCTGCGTGCTCAAGGGCGACATGAGCATGGTCGGCCCGCGCCCCGAACGCGCCGTGTTCATCGGCAAGCTCCGCGAGAAGATTCCGTTCTACATCAGCCGCCTCAAGATGAAGCCGGGCCTTACGGGCTGGGCGCAGGTGCGCCACCATTACGACACCAGCATCGAGGACGTGCAGATAAAGCTGCAGTACGACATGTATTACTACGAGAACATGAGCCTTTTGCTTGACTTCCAGATTCTTGTGCGGACTGTCTATGTGGTGCTGACTGGAAAGGGTGCCCAATAGAGACGAGAGAACGCTCACTTTGTTCGCTACAGACGAAAGACGAGAGAAATAAAAAAAGAGTGGTAAAGATATGTACGGAGACAACTCTACACCGGTATTCCCGAAAGATGACGCCCTCACGATGATCCGCTTGGCGCTTGCCGAGGACGTGCGCACGGGCGACGTGACCAGCGAATGGACCATCCCTGCCGACCAGAAGCAGCATGCCCGCCTGATCGCTAAGGAAGACGGCGTGCTCGCCGGCCTCCCGGTCATCGAGCTCGTGTTCCAGGAACTGAAGGCGAACGTGAAGGTGACGCTCCACAAGAAAGACGGCGACGTTGTCAAGAAGGGCGACCTGATTGCCGAAATGGACGGCACGACGCACGAACTCTTGACGGGCGAACGCACGCT
>CAMZDZ010000196.1 GCA_947305535.1 uncultured Fibrobacter sp. | reverse complement strand
TCGCCGCAGTGGCACTCGTGCTCGCCTTCGCCTTCGTGCTTTCCGCAGCAGCAGTGGCCCTGCGGGTTCAGTTCTTCTTCGGTCGCTTCGCGGACGTCCACGACTTCGATGGCGAAGTTCAGGTTCTGGCCGGCCAGCTCGTGGTTCGCGTCAATCACGGCCTTGTTGCCGGAGACGGACTTCACGCGGATGGGCATGGGGCCCATGGGCGTCTGGGCGTAGAACATCATGCCGGCTTCGACATTCTGGACATCTTGGAAAACGTCCAGCGGGACTTCCTGGGTCATGCGCTCGTCGTATTCCCCGTAACCTTCGGCGGGGATGACCTTCACGTCGAACTTGTCGCCGACTTCATGACCGACCATGGCCTTTTCGAGGCCGACCACGATCATGTGGGCGCCCTGGATGTACTGGAGCGGTTCGCGGCCTTCGGAGGAATCGATGACGGTTCCTTCGTCGGAGGTGAGGGTGTAGTGCATCTGGACTACGGTCTTGTCGGCTATTTTCATATGAATCCTTTTTTTTGCATGCGGGACAACGCCTGCATGGTGATCGCGGGTGCCTAAATATAGAATTTTGCCTATCGGCTAGGCTTGCGCTTCGAAGGTGTCGCCCCCGAACGGATGGCTAGAAATGGTGAGCGTGGGCGGGAACTGCAGACGCTTGGCGAGCGCGATTCCCCTGTAGCGGCGGTGCCATGCGGCCATGTCTTCGGCGGCGGCTCCGTCTGTCGGGAAATTCTTGCGGAAGAACGCCTCGTCGACGCCGAGTTCGCTGCAGAAGCTGGACGCGCCGCGGCCGAGGAGTTCGAGGGAATCTTCCAGGGACTTGTTGCGTTCCACCCAGTAGGCAAAGAGCCTGTCGTGGTAGGGGTAGATGATCGGGTCGCCCTTGCCCTCGTCCACGTTCATGGCTTCGCTCAGCTCGGCGCTCGCGGGGATTTCGAGGCTTGCCCTCGGGATGATTTCCTTTTCCTTGTTGATCTCGTGGGCGAGGGCGTACACCTGCGTTTTCCAGAGGTCGCCCAGTGCGCACATCACGCCGCAGGTATCGCCGTAGAGCGTGCAGTAGCCGACCATGGCTTCGCTCTTGTTGCCGTTGCAGGTGACTCCGGCGCCAAGGACGGAGGCGACTGTCGAGAGCACGGAAGAAGACCTCGTGCGGGCCTGCAGGTTCTCGTAGTTGATGCCTTCCACCTTCATCGGGGTGTCGTTACGGACAAAGGAACACTTGCCGAGGCTGTCGCAGATGGAGTCGAGCATTTGCGAGATGGGGGCGACCATGTAGGGGGTGCCCAGGTTGTCGGCCAGGTCGCGTGCCGCATTCTTTGTCGTGTCGGAATTGAACTTTGTCGGCATGTTCACCAGGAACACGTTTTCGCTGCCGATGGCTTCGGCATAAAGTGCCGCAGAAACTGCACTGTCGATACCGCCGCTCGCGCCGATGACCATGCGCTTGATTCCCATGCGCTTCAGGTTCTCGCGGATCATGTAGACCAGTGCCGTGTGGATCTTGGCGATGCCCGAAAGCTGTTGCGGTATGCCGACGGCGATGCCGAAATCCGTCTCGACGGTGACCTTGTTCGCCTGGACGTCGACGAGGACGGAGGATGCCTCGAAGGCGGGGAAGGGGTAGGCCAGGGAACCGTCGGCGTTGAATGCCGCACTGCTTCCGTCAAAGGCGAAAATGCGCTTGCCCGTGTTCTCCGTGCCGACCGCGTTCAAGTAGATGAGCGGCTTGCCCAGGCGTTTCGCCTCGGCGCCGAACGTCGACATGCGCGTCTCGGAAACGCCCATGGCAAAGGGGCTACAGTCGATGTGGACTATACAGTGGGTCAGGGGTATCTCGGCGAGCTTGCCCGCGCTCGCGTGGATGACCTTGTTGCGGTTCTCGCGGTCGATGTTGCCGAAGATGATGTCGATGTTCTTCGAAAGCGCGATGACCTTTTCCCCGAACTTGTTGCACTTGTCGCGGAAGGACTGCTGCAGGAACAGGTCGCCGGCCATGGAACCGGAAAGGCAGAACGACGGGAATACGACGAGTTCGGCGTGTGCGGCTACGGCTTCGGCTACGGAGGCCTTGATGGTTTCGAAGTTGACTTCCGGTTTTCCCGGGACGACGTTCATTTGGCAGAGGAATATTTTCATACGGGCTGCTCGATTTTGTATAAAAACTTTTCTAAATCGCTCCGATTTCCTTCAGGTAGCGGGAGAGTGCGTCTTGCCATGTGGGGAGCGGCGTGAAGCCGGACTCCTGAAGCTTCGATTTGTCCAGGCGGCTGTTGAACGGGCGCGCGGCCTTGCTGAGGCCGTATTCGGCGGTGGTTACCGGGACCACGTTCGTCTTGAGGCCCGCCTGCCGGTAGATTTCCTTGGTGAAGTCGTACCAGCTGATGAATCCGCCCTCGTTTGTCGCGTGGTAGTAGCCGTACTTCTCGGTTTCCACCATGTCTACAAGCAGGCGCGAAAGGTCGAGCGTGTAGGTCGGCGTGCCGATCTGGTCGTTGACCACGCGGACGGTGTCGTGCGTCTTGCCCACGTTCAGCATCGTCTTGATGAAGTTCTTGCCGTTCAGGCCGAACACCCAGGCGATGCGGACGATGAAATACTT
>CAMZDZ010000195.1 GCA_947305535.1 uncultured Fibrobacter sp. | reverse complement strand
CTCTCGCTCGACGGCCCCGAGCACCACCAGGACATCGCGCGGCGCACGGTCAACGACACCGGCAGTTTCAAGGCAATAGAAAAGAACATCCCGCGTTTCGTGAAACTCAAGGCGACGGCCCTCAGCACCATCACGCGCGCGCACATCGACACCGTCGCCGAAAGCGTCAAGTGGCTGCATTCGCAGGGATTCCGGAGCATGACGACCAGCGTGGACTTCGACGGGAAGTGGACGGGCGAAGACTTCGAAAGGCTCGCGAAACAATACCGCGAAATGGCCCGGTACTGGATGGAATGCCGCAAGAACGGCGACCGGTTCTACCTCGGCACAATCCAGGACAAAGTAAAGCTCATGCTTTCCGGGAAAAGATACAGGAACTACTCCTGCCATGTCTACAGCGGCAACCTCGGCATCGCGACCAACGGGAACATATACCCCTGCTCGCGATTCATCACCTCGAGAGATGGAGCCCCCTACAAGCAGGGCAACGTCTTTACCGGGTTCGACGAGACCGCCTGCGCCGAACTGCACGCCTTCCTGGAACGCGACAAGCAGGAATGCGAAGGCTGCGACATCCGGCACCGCTGCAGCATGCACGAATGCTCGTGCACCTCGTTCTACACCACCGGGCGCATCGACGGCGTTTCGCCAGAAGTCTGCACGCACGAGCGCATGGTCGCCGAAATCTGCGACAGCATGATAGACAAGGCACTGGCCTGAAACAAGTCCAAAGCAAACCGAAAACAGCAAGGGCCCGGCATACCGCCAGGCCCTTGAGCAAAATACCCGGATCGCGATTCGAACGCGAGTTTGATCCTTAGGAGGGACCCGTTCTATCCAACTGAACTATCCAGGCTAATTATGTTGCTGCGCAAATATAGCAAAAAATCGAGCCGGCCAAAATCCTAGTCGTCGACAATTTCTTCCCCGGTATCGGGGTCCATCCTCTCGGCGCCCTTCCCCCTGCGGATGTTCTCCATCAGGAAATGGATGCCCTTGAGACGGCCGTTGCACTTCTCGATGCAGTTGTCGTAGAAGCCGCGAGTTTTCCAGTCCCACTCGGGCACGTGCTCCGAGGCGTAGAGGAAATGCTCCACGCAAATGGAGAGCTGTTCGGCCTCGTGCTTGAGGTCTTCCATTTTCGACTTGGTAAAGAATTCAGCCATCTACGCCACTAATACGGATGGTCGCAGTCGATTTCCTCGGTGCCCTGAACGCCGTTGGCGCATTCCACCAGGCCCTGAAGTTCGCCGTTCTTGTAGGTACCCCAGCGGAACTTCTGCTTGCCCTGCACATCGGCGCGGCAAACGCGGTTGCTCCTGCCCGGCTCGGTCCCGTCGATGGCGTTCAGCGGAATCCAGTCGTAGCACTTCTCGGTAACCTTGAACTCGATCTTCTTGCCGTCGATCTTGCCGTTACGGTAGTTCGAGAAGAAGTAGCCGAAGTCGTTCGGACCGTTCAGCTGGCCGTTCTTGTAGTTGATGGAAGTCGTCTTCTTGTCGAACGGGTAGAGGATGGAAATACGGCCTTCCAGCGAGTTGTTCCTGAACGGGATCTTGGCCATCAGCATGCCCTTGTCGGAGAACATGTTCACCGTGCCGTTGATCTTGCCGCTCCTGTAGGGAACTTCCAGGTGCTTGAAGTAGTAATCCGTGCCGCCCCTCGACTGCACGTCGGATTCCTTGCCGGCATTGTCGATGGCGCCGTAGCGGTAGAACTTGGCTATACCTTCCCTGTTGCCGTGCCTGTACTCCGCAGACCAGAGCACCTTGCCGTACTCGGGGCCCTGCCTATCCGGGTAGCGAGGATCGTTTCCGTAATTCGTGGCCGTCCCGTGGAACCTGCCCGCGGAGTCCACGGACATGACGTTTTCCACGTAACCGTTGGTGAGGAACCCGGTCCAGACGTTGCCGTCCTTGCAGCGGACATCGCTATAGTCGGTAAAGCGGCCGATGGCATCGGGCACGAGGCCGTGCGGCACACCGGAGATGCTGAACACGCCCTTGACGCCGTTTTCGCCCCAGTCGGCCATTTTCGGCGCATCGGGACGTTCGTGATACTGGAAAAAGCACGGGATGGAGGCGGCACGGGACAGGCGTTCCATGAAGTACTTGCCGAAATCGGTCAGGCTGCCGTCGTCCGGGAACTTCTGCGCGACAACCTTGTTGAGTTTCTCGCCCTCGGCAAAAAGGGCCAAACTGAAGGCGCTGCCGTTCAGGTAGTTCACGCACTGGTCCAAATTGTTGTCAAATTCGCCACTTCCGTTGGTCTCGCAAGACTTGCTGCGGCATCCGTAAAGTTCGAACTTGGGTTCGTCCCAGACCTTGATGATCTTCGGGGAGCCGTCGCCTTCGCGCCAGCCAAAACCGCCCTTCTCGCGGACGGTATAGCACCCGCAAAGCCAAGTGGAACCGGCAAACTTCTTGGGTTCGATTTTCAGGCGGATCTGTTCACCTAGGTCGATTCGGTTGATATTCTCCATCCAGCAGTCGAAGTACTGGAATTGGTTATCCTGAGAAAAGGCAACCACGGGCACAACCAAACAAAGGGAAAAAAGCGCTTTTGCAATGTATTTATTCATTTTACAGAAATATAATCATAAATAAGACGTTGAGCAACATCACGCC
>CAMZDZ010000194.1 GCA_947305535.1 uncultured Fibrobacter sp. | reverse complement strand
CGGCGAAATGAACGACTACATCCCGACGGATGAAGACATCGCCAAGAGCCTCGCCAAGCTTCCGAAGGTCGAAGGTTAGACGAAAGAACGCTCGCAAGCTCGCTACAGACGAGTGACGAGAGATTATAAAATGGGGCTGCAGCGATGCAGCCCTGTTTTGTACTCGGAAAATTCTTTAATGGAGCAAAACCCGCCGGGCTTGGCGGCTTCCCTGTGCGCGGACGACAAAGATGCCGTTGTTGAAGCCTGCGGCGCGGAGGGATTCCTGAACGGTGCCGACAAAGCGGGCTGTGCCGAGCATTTTGCCGTTGACATTGTAGACTTGCAGCATGGTGGAGCTTTCCGGGGGGAAGTTCCTTGACGCTACAGGCAAGGCGGTTGTCGAGGTGTCGATGGATGTCGAGTCGTCGGCCACGGCATACCATACGGCCTTATCCAGCTTCGCTGTCGCCTCGGTCGGCGGAGTCGTGAGGTTCGCGCCGAAGTTCGCATTGTTCAGCATGCCGTCGTCGACCATGCCGTAGAAGATCCCCTTGGAAATTTCCTTGCTGAAGTTGTTCTCGAGGTCGCCGCGCAACTGCGCCGTCCCGCTGACAGTCTTGTATTCGAGCGGCCACATCACGCCGTAAACCTGGGCATCGTCCTTGATGGTGCTTTCGAAGATGACCGAAAGCGCGCCGACCTTCGCGTTCCCGCTGATGCTCCCGCTCACGAGCCAGGCATCTTCTTCGAGCACGGCGTCGTCGCTGACCGACCCCGCGCTCATGAAGGCACGCCCGCGGAGCACCGCGTTCCCGCTGACCTTGCCCCCGTCCACGACAGCGAAGTCCTCGATGCGGGCCTTCTCCGAGACGGTTCCGCCGTTCACGACCGCATTCGGCCCGACAAAAGCGGTGGTGGCCACGGTCGCCTTGTTGCTCACCCATCCCCCGCCGTTGCTATGCTGCTTGTAGCCGCTTGCGTTCGCAGGTTTCCAGAAATCCTTGTTGTAGCCTTCGGGCGCACCGTTCACGACCTCGATCATGTAGGGGTAGCGGTAGACGCTGTAGTAGAACTGGTCCCACATGATGGTCTGCATCTCGGTCGGGGTCGCCGTCACGGCGAGCCACAGCGCCTTGTCGTTATCCTTCGTCTCGATTTCGAGGTTGAAACCCTTGCCGTGCTTCATCTCGCTGTAGCGCGGCGTACCGTCGGCCCCTTCGGCCACGAGGCCCACCGTCCAGCCCGAAGCCGGGTCGGGCAAAGCGTCCGGAGCGTAGTTGCACCACTTGTATTTCTTGCCCATGTAGTCGTCTTCGTTGTCGCCAAAGCAGGTGTAGCCCTTGACTGTCGGCTTGTCCTGCACGATGCCGCGAAACTTGACCGTCACCTTCCCCGCCTTGTCCGGGTAAATGCGGACGAGGTTGTAGCCCCAGCGCTGCGGGGCCCAGTAGCTCGGAGTGATGTATTGGTCCGGGCACTCCTCTTCCACGCCTTCTTCCCGCGCCTGGTCCGGACACGGGATCTTGTTCATCATCGTGATGCGGGCGTGGTTGCTGTACGGGTAGCCCACGCCGACACTGCGCCGTGTCGAAAATTCATAGTCGCCCCAAGCCTTCTTGTAGAGTTTTTTCTTGGCGGGCGTGTATTCGAGCGTCGCCTGCTTCATCGCGAACTTGCCGAATTGGTCGTTCAAATCCTCCAGAGTCCAGTCGTAGACCATCATCATCGCGCTGAAGGGAGTCTGTTCCATGCGGCCGGCCTCGCCATCCTTGACGGATTCCGTCCAGATGCGGTTCACTTCCCTGGTCCCGTCTATTCCGCCGCCGAATTCCTCTTTCAGGTGCTCCATGAAATGCCAGTTGCAGTAGCGGTCACGCGTGGAACCGTAATACAGGAACGGGAAATCGATGAGGTATTCGGAACAGCCGGGCGCCACGTCCGGGATAAACTGGTGCATCATCCAGTTGGCGTGGGATTCGCAGACCCAACCCGTATGGCTGTTATTGCCCATCCAGCCGGTAAGGCTCTGCATGCCGTGGGCATATTCGTGCGCAAGGCCCGAACGGTCGCTCAACGACCCCTTCCCGAGCCAGATTCCCGGAGAGCATCCCGCATCGGTGCAGGCTTCGCTGTTGTCGCCGCCGTAAAGGGCGCCCATCTTTTCGTCGTCGAAAACATAGACAGCGACTTTCAGCTTGTTGTCCGGATCGCCAGGCTGCGGCAGCATCCACTTGAGGGAGTCATGGTAGAAAACAAAAACGCTTTCGAGGATATCCAGGCCCTTTTGCGCCTCTTCGCGCGAGACGCCGACATTGTTCGTGGAACCGTCGTCGTACTTGGCCTTGCGGCAGATTTCAAAATGATCGGAAGATAGGACAAGCGTATGCCCTTTTGTCTCGCACACGGGATTCCAGGTGACAGCGTTTGCGCCGACAAAACCGCCCAGAACAGCGAAACCGATTGCCCATTTTTTCATCTTAATACCCCTATCCGAACCGCCAAAGTTTTTCTTTATGAATGAATATATTCTTTTTCAGCGTTTGCGGGACAAATACGGGCGGAGAATAATCAAAATAAAAGCAAAACGTCCGGGATGAACCCCGAACGTCTGCAGAAATTTGCCTTTTGCGGCGCTTTAGCCGAGACGCTTGTTGACTTCGTCCCAGTTGACGATGCTCCAGAGCGCCTTGAGGTAGTCCGGGCGGCGGTTGCGGTAGTCGATGTAGTAGGCATGTTCCCACACGTCGAAAGTCAGGAGCGGCTTGAGGCCCTTGGTGAGCGGGTTCTGGGCGTTGCCTTCCTGCGTAATCACGAGCTTGCCGCTCGCATCGGCGGAGAGCCAGACCCAGCCGGAACCGAAGAGACCTGCGCCCTTCGCCTGGAATTCTTCCTGGAACTTCTCGAAGGAGCCGAAATCGC
>CAMZDZ010000193.1 GCA_947305535.1 uncultured Fibrobacter sp. | reverse complement strand
GTGCTGTGCGGCTTGGTCGGCACGATTTCGATCTTGCCGGGCTTGCCCATGGCGTGGTATTCGAGCGCCTTTTCTTTCAAATCCTTGCTCATCCTTCTCTCCTTATATTATTACGGCGCCAAATTTAGAAATTTGACGCCCCGCTGTAAAGATGACAGAATTCTTCAAAAAAATGTGTTTTTTTGCGTTTTAGTAGGATATTCGCGTGGTGGCGAGCGTTTTGTGCAGGGTGTAGACCTGCACAAAATAGGCTCCGTGGCGCATTGTCCGTGCGATAGGTATCTGCAGCTTTTCCGCGTCAAAATCGTAGTTCGCGATTACGCTACCGAGCGCGTCGATGATGCGGACGTGCTTGAGCCCGCGAACATCTGTCTCGACGACGAGTTCCTGGCCGATTACGGATATGCTGGCTCGTAGAGAAATGTCCCCGGCCGGCACGAGCAGGCTGCTGTCCTTCGCCGCGATTTCGGAAGGACTTGCAGAAGAACTTGTGGAATGGCTTGTGGAGGAGCTGGGCTTGACGCTCGAGGACGATGAGGAGACGGCGATAGCCGCTGCCGACGAGGTCGGTGCCGCCGCTGAGCTTGAAATTGCCTGAGCGCTGGATTTCGGCTCCGGTGCCGGGCACTTTACGGTGATGCCCTGCTTTGTTGCGAAGCATACCCTGTTGCTGTCCTTGATCGCTTCGTAAATGCCGACTTCGCCGAACTGGAAAGAATTGAAGGTTGTCTTTTTCTTCAGGTTGAGGACGTCCGTCAATTCGTAAAGCTGGTTTTGCGGATCCTGGTTCGGGTAGTATTCCCATGCTTCTGCGTCGTAGTTCACTCGCCAGACGAGGACGCCCATGTCCGCTGTGTCGGGAACGGCGGAATCCCAACCGGTTCTCGGACGATATTCGATGAAGTAGAATTGGTCCTTGTTCTTGGGATTCGTGACGCCATAAGCCTTGTTGGAGTCTATCATGTCCAGCGAGTAGAGGTCGACAGAAGAGCTCAGGTCCGGAATGGTCATCCATCCCATCGATTCGCGCTCGAATGCGCTGTACTTGGACGGGCATCTTCCCATCTGGTAAGACCGGGTTACACCGTTGTACATTCCCTGCGCCATGATTTCGTAGGGCTCCAGTCTCTTGGAGTATTGGCCGGCTTCGTCATTCGGGATGTAGAAATCGGGCAGCCCGAGGATGTGACTGAACTCGTGGACGAAAATGCCGATGCCGTTGTGCCCGGACTTAGAGTAGTACGTGGGGTCCGACATCTCGGCAATCAGCAGGTAGCGGTCGAACTTGTAGCCGTCGTAGTTGTTGCCCCAGCTGTTTCCGCCGTGGCTGTTCCTGCCGCCGCCCCACCAGCCTCCGATGTAGCCGTTGTAGAGTTCGGGGTTCGTGTAGACCGTGTAGAAGTACATGTGTCCCCAGAGGCCCGAGTTCGCCTCGGTCCCGGCGAGGATTACCCCGAGCCCGTCGATGAACTTGTCTCCGTCCTTGTCGTATCGGGAGAGGTCGCCCATCCTCTTTACGGCGGAATCTATTGCGGCCTTGACGAACTTGCCTTCTCCGTCGCCATCCGCATCGCCGGCCATAGTTGTTTCCATGTCGATCTTTACAGGGTAGACATCGAAGGTGGGCGAGAAAAGGCTGTCCGAGGAGGCGAGGAAATAGTCACGGACGCTTCCGTAGTGTCCGTCTTCCGAAAATCCGGTCTCGTTCAGGGAACGCCTGTACCAGCTGGTATCACCGAAAGTCCGGTCCTTTGTTGAAACCAGGAGAACCGGGAAGCGGGCTTCGCCGGTTGTGAACGTCAGCGGCTTGGGGCGGTAAAGCGCCTTACGGTTTTCTTGGACCTTGTGCTGGAAATTCGAAAGCAGTGCCCGTTGCTCGGGGTAACGGAACGGTTGGTTCTTGATGTGCTTGTTGATGATGCTTCGCTGGTTCAGGCCTTTCAAGAAAGATTTGTCTTCGTCGGACCTTTTGTCGGCGTTGAGGGCCTTGCGTCCTGTGGCTGCCCCGTTGGCATCGGCGTATACGTAGCCTTTTGCAGGATCGCTCACCACGAGGTAGCCGTCAATGGTCGTGCTGTAGTGAAAATGCTCGTCGCCGTATTGCAGGATGGTCAGGCAACTTCCGTCAGACTGGGGGATGCATGCAGGGGCCGGGCTTGCGGGACGTGCCGCAACCATGGCCGTTGCACTCAGGATACACAGAAAGGACTGTTTAAGGAGCCTCATGTCCTTAAAATACTTTAATATCCGGAAAATGAGCCCGGCAAAGCAGGTAAAAGCGTTGTCTAAATCGCAATAAAAAAGGTCACGGAATGACCGTGACCTGAAAAATTGTTTTTTTTTGATGAAAAGCTAGTCATTCATCATATGATTGTAGAACTTGCGGTAGTTGTCCTTGTCGGCGGTCTTGCGGACGGCGATGGCATCCTGCGGGTGACGGTTGAGCATGCCCGTGATCATCTGCGGGATGATGTAGCCCCATTCATACTTTTCCTTGAGCGGGAGGAAGAGTTCCTGGATGGCGTCGAGAACCGGACGCAGGTCGTATTTCGGGTTCTTGAGGAAACTGAGCAAAAGTTCGGTGGTGCAGTTGCCGGCGCCGCGGCCCATGCCGGACACGGAACCGTCGAGGTAGTCGACGTGGTCGATGATGGCCTGGATCGTGTTACTGAAGGCGAGCTGCTGGTTGTTGTGGCCGTGGAAGCCGAACTGCTTGTTCTTCACGATGCTCCTGTAGCGCGTGATTTCCTTGTCGATGTCTTCCTGGTAGAAGGCGCCGAAGCTGTCGACGAGGTACAGGATGTCGGCCTTGCATTCTTCGTTCACCTGGTGGAGCGCTTCGTCGAGTTCCGGACCGCGGTCGCGGCTCACGGCCATGATGTTGAGCGTCGTTTCGTAGCCCAT
>CAMZDZ010000192.1 GCA_947305535.1 uncultured Fibrobacter sp. | reverse complement strand
AGAGTTCCTTCCCGCGAACGCCGCAAAAAAATCCTCAAGGCCGCCAAGGGTTTCTATGGCCGTCGCAAGTCGAACCTTCGCCTTGCTATTGACGCCGTTGCCCACGCCGGTCAGTATGCCTACGCTCACCGCCGCGACAAGAAGGGTGACTTCCGCTCTCTGTGGATCGTCCGCCTCAATGCCGCTGTTCGTGAATTCGGCATCAGCTACAGCCAGTTCATTTACAAGCTTTCCAAGGCTGGTATCAAGATGAACCGCAAGGTTCTCGCCGATATGGCCGTCGCCGACCCCGAAGCTTTCGCCAAGGTCGTCGAAGTCGTGAAGGCTGCTTAAGTCTGACTTAGCGAAAAACGCGAGAAATTGCGCCCTGCTCTGCAGGGCGCTTTTTGTATTCTCTTTTGTTCGGAGTGGCTGCTCCGCGGGCTTCGAACTGCGTGCCCCGGACTAGCCTTACAAAAAGTCGGCGTCCAGCTTTGTCTTCTTGCGACCGGCCGGTTCGATGACGGCGACGGAGAATTTCGCCGAGTGGAACAGCCTGTTCGTCGTCTCGATGACTTCTTCTTCGGTCATGGAGCGGATGGTCTTTTCGGACTGGTCCATGGTGCGGAATTCGCCCAGGTGGAGGAGCTGCTCCGCCATGCGGACGACGCGCTTCTCGGGACTGTCCGCTCCCAGGTACATGCTGCCCAGGATGTTCGCCTTGGTGCGTTCGAACTCGCCTTTGCCGAACCCGTGCTTCAGGAAGTTCCGCGTCTCGGAGAGCGAGAGGTCAAGTGCCGTCTTGAGTTGGTGCGGGTCGGTGGCCAGCGACACTCCCCAGTCCACGCAGTCGCAGTAGATGTCTGCGGTGGAGTAGACGGAGTAGGCGAGCCCCTTGTCTTCGCGGATTTTCTGGAACAGGCGGGATGCCATGCCCGCGCCCATCGCCACGTTGAAAAGCGAGAGTGCGCAGCGGCCCCTTTCGTCGAGCATGCTGCGGTCGAAACTTAATCCCCAGAACAGGTTCGACTGCGTGATGTCCTGCTTTTGGACAACCTTGTATCCGCCGTTTGCCTTGTAAGTGTCGACGGGCTTCGTGCCGGTCGTTTTCTTTTCCCTGAACTTCTCGGCGCAGAGCTGCACGAGGGCGTTGTGGTCGACTTTGCCGGAGGCGCAGACGAGCAGCGGGATTTCGTTGATGACCTGTTCCCTGTACTTGAGCATCTGCTTGTGCGTGAGCGCTTTGACCTGCTTGATATTGCCCGTGATGGAGTGTGCGATGCCGCAGCCCTTGAAGTGAATGGCGTTGAACACGTCGCCCACGATTTCTTCGGGGATGTCGTCGTAGCTGTGGATTTCCTCGATGATGACGCGGCGTTCCTTTTCCATTTCCTTCTTGTCCATGCGCGGGTGCATGAGCATGTCCGCGATGACGTCTATGGCAAGCGGGAGCTGGTTTCGTTCAATCTGTGCGTAGAAGCCGGTTTCCTGGCGGGTGGTGTAGGCTTCGAGGTTTCCGCCGTGGTCTTCGATGGCCCGGGCGATCTCGAGCGCGTTGCGTTTCTCGGTTCCCTTGAATACCAGGTGTTCGTAAAAGTGGCTCAGTCCGTATTCGTCTTTAGCCTCGTGACGGCTTCCGCGCGGCACCCATGCGCCGACGGCGACGGAATAGGCGTGCGGCATGTAGTCGGTCAGGATGGTGATGCCGTTGTCGAGGATGGTCTTTTTAACAATTTGCTTCATAGGTGATTAGGGGCTAGGATCAAGGGGCTAGGATTTAGGGGTCTCGCCTCTCTTGTTGGCGTATTCGCGGTGCTTCGCCTTGATCTCTTCGCTGACGTTCGTGCATTCTTGGAGTTTGTAGTAAAAGTTTTCGATATGCTGTTGCGTATAAATTGTTTTCCTGCCCGTGATGCGCTTGAGCAGGGCCTCCTGCAGTTCGCTGCAATGCACGATGCTCCAGAATTCGTTGTCCTTGGGGACCTTGCGCAATGTACAGCGGTCGCTGAATACGACAATCGAGATAAAGTGAGCCTGCTCGTGGCGGATCTTGAGGAAGCGCTCCAGCGCGAGGATGTGCCCGATGTTCTGGCGGACCGGGTTGTGGAAGGTATGCTCGGTATGCTCGTTCAGGTGCTGCGTCCAGCGTTCACTTTCGAGGTCTCCGGAAATTTCTCCGGAGAGGTTCTTGCTCTCGAGCACGTAGATTCCGGACTGGTGCAACAGTAGGGCGTCGATCTCGGTATAGCCCGCGCGGGCGGGAATGTAGAGGTTCCGCATCAGGACGTACTTACGCTTGTCGGTGTCGCAGACGCGGGCCACGAGTGCGGCCATCGCCGCTTCGCCGAAAATGCCCCGCGGGTCGTTCACGATGCGCTCGTCGTTGAATTTCGGGTCGGGCTTGAAGAACCTTTCGCTGCGGGTGGGTGCCTGCGTGACGCCGTAGCCGCCCAGTTCGAACGGCTTGCCGAATTCAAGCGGGTTATGCCTTTGGTGGCGTTCCTGCTCGAAGTCGCGGAAGGTCTTGCGGCGTCCGTCGCCGTGGTACATCTTCTGGTTTTTCCGTGGCGCCTTGCCCTTGATCTTGAAAAAGACGAGGGCGAGCAGCAGGATTAAAACAAGGAGAGATGTCAGCGAAAAAGACATGCGGAAAGTATAGAAAATGTCTTACACTCTGCCGAAACGGCGCGTCTTGCGGAAGGGCTTGTCGCCGAAGCTGCGCTCGTCGTGGTCCTTGTGGAATTTGCGGTCGCCGAACGCCTTTTCGCGGCGCGCCTTGCGGTTCTCGAAAGGACGGTCCCCGTCGAACTTCTTGCCGCGGCGGTCGCCGTCGCGATGGAAGCTGCGGCTGGCGCGGGGCCTTGTGCCCGGTGCCGGGCCGGAGGGCGGCTCGTCGGTCATGACGCGGAATCGTGCGTCGTTGCCGCGGATGGTCATCCCGGCCAGGATGTCGAGGACTTCCTGCGGCATGGTCTCGGGGAGTTCCACGGTGCTGAACTTGTCGAACAGCTTGATGCGCCCGATGTTGGAACTGCTGATGTTGCCTTCGCCGGCGATGGCGCCCAC
>CAMZDZ010000191.1 GCA_947305535.1 uncultured Fibrobacter sp. | reverse complement strand
CGCAGGACTCCATCGAAGGCTTCTGCACCAAGATCCGCGCGGGCAAGGACGCCCAGATAACGAACGACTTCATGGTTATTTCCCGTTGCGAATCCCTGATTGCGGGCAAGTCCGTGGACGACGCGCTGGAACGCTGCCACGCCTATGTGGCTGCCGGTACCGACGGCATCATGATCCATTCCAAGGACAAGAGCGGCGAGGATATCAAGGAATTTTGCAGGCGCTTCCGCGAAAAGGATGCGCACACGCCGATTGTCGCCGTGCCTACGACCTACAACCAGTTCACCGAAGAGGAGCTGGCGACCTGGGGCATCAACATCGTCATCTATGCAAACCACATGCTGCGTTCTGCATACCCTGCTATGGTGAAGTGCGCAGAGTCCATTCTGACGCATAGCCGTAGCCTGGAAGCCTCCAACGACTACTGCATGCCCATCAAGCAGATTCTGAACCTCATTCCCGGAACGATGAAGAAGTAACGGTATTTTACCTATGATCAGTCCGAAGTTTTTTATTGACACGCTCGGCTCCTACGGCATTGACTTTTTTGCCGGAGTCCCCGATTCTTTGCTCAAGAACATCTGCGCCTACATCGCCGACAACAAGGATGCCAAGCATAACGTGATTGCCGCGAACGAAGGTGCCGCCGTGGGCCTTGCCGCAGGCTATCACCTCGCTACAGGAAAGATTGGCGTTGTCTATATGCAGAATTCCGGCGAAGGCAACATCATCAATCCGCTTGCCTCCCTTACGGACAAGGAAGTTTACAACATTCCCGTACTGCTTCTCATTGGCTGGCGCGGACGCCCGGGAGTTCACGACGAACCGCAGCACGTGAAGCAGGGCAAGGTGACGACCGGCATCCTCAATACGATGGGCGTGAATTACGACGTACTCTGCAAAGAAGAGGACAAGGCGGCAAAGCAGATTGCGAAGGCCGTCAAGACGATGAAGGAAACGGGCGAGGTCTATGCGCTTGTCATCGAGAAGGACACCTTCGAGGATTACAAGCTCCAGAGCGTCGAGAAGAACGACCTCACGATGAGCCGCGAAGAAGCCATCCAGACGGTGGCCGCCGCGCTCGGGCCAAAGGATGTCATTGTCTCTACCACTGGCATGATTAGCCGCGAACTTTTTGAATATCGCGCCCAGAAGGGTGAAGGTCACGAGCGCGACTTTTTGACGGTGGGCTCCATGGGACACGCCTCGCAGATTGCACTCGGCATCGCGATGGAAAAGGAAGACCGCAAGGTATGGTGCTTTGACGGCGATGGCGCGACCATCATGCACATGGGTTCCATGGCGATTGTCGCGAGCAAGTCTCCTGCAAATTACGTTCACGTGGTGTTCAACAACGGCGCGCACGACTCCGTGGGTGGCCAGCCGACGGTGGGCCTCAAAATTGACCTGCCCGCTGTTGCGAAAGCCGTGGGTTACAAGGATGCCTTGACGGCCGACAGCAAGGAATCCCTTGCTGATGCGCTCGAAAAGCTCCAGGGCATGGAAGGCCCCGTGCTCCTCGAAGTCAAGGTGAAGAAGGGCAACCGCAAGGATTTGGGCCGCCCGACCACGACTCCTATCGAGAACAAGAACGCCTTGATGGAGTTCCTGAGGAAATAAAAATGCGACTTGCCCTGCTGTCGGACATCCATGCGAACGTGACGGCATTGAAGGCCGTTCTCGAAGAACTCGCCCGCCGCCATGTCGATAAGTTCGTGCTGCTGGGTGACCTTGTCAATTACGGCATGCGCCCGAACGAGATTGTGGACATGGTCCGCGATATGGACGACCAATTTGTCGCAAAAATCTGGGGCAACCACGAGAAGGCGGTCATGGACAATGACACGACCCGTTTTGCGACAGACCGCGGGCGCGCCATCCTCCACTATACGCAAAAGCACCTTTCGCAGGAGTCCATTGACTTTATCAATAACAAGATGAATCGCGATGGCACTTGTTCCCTGGAAATCGACGGCAAGAAATTTTTGCTGGTGCATGGCATCTTGGGCGACCCGTATTGGGGCAAGTTTACGCCTGTGGAACTCACTCGCGAGGAATATGCGGAGTTCGATTACGTGTTGACGGCGCATTCCCATGTGTGTCATTACTTCGAGGTGCTTTTCAAGGCGGATTCCCCGAGCACGAGGAACAAGAAAAAAACGGTTTTTATCAACCCGGGTTCCGTAGGGCAGCCGCGCAACATCAATCCCTGTGCACAGTTCGGGATTCTCAATACCGAAACGACGGAATACGAGCATGTATGTGTCCCGTACGATATCGTGGCGGAACAGGAACTTTATACGGACGAAGTAGATGTGTTCTACAAGGATCGTCTGACTTTAGGAATTTAAACAGAGGCTTAACATGAAGAAAAATCTGTATGTCATAAGTGGTGCTACCGGCATGACCGGCAGCGAACTTTCTCACCAACTGCTGAAAGAAGAAAACATCGTGGTCGGTTTCGACAACTTCTTTGCCAGTTCCATCGATACGGTGAAGGACTTGGTCGGCCGCGATGACTTTATCTTTTTTGAATACGACATCAACAATGCCGAACACATGGCCGCTGTCGCCGACAAGGTAAAGAGCCTCAAGGGTTCGTACTCTGGCCGCCTGATATTTATCAACTGCGCTGCAGTAGTCCACACGAAGCATTTCTACGAAGTGGAACATACCTTCCAGACGAACGTCATCTCGATGAAGACTTTCCTCGAAATGGCGATTTCCCTTGGTGCCGACACCTACATCAACTGCTCTACCTCCGAAGTGTATTCCATGCAGTCGTGGAACGCGAACGGCGGCGTCCGCGAATCGGACTTCCTGGTTATGGCTACAGCAGAACACAGCCAGCGCACGAGTTATGCAGTGGGTAAGCTCCTTACGGAATTCTTCATGAAGGATGCCGTGGACAAGGGCAAAATCAAGGGCTGCTCTATCCGCTTTGCGAACGTGTACAGCAAGCACGAACGCTTTGCTGACCACATTATCCCGCACATCATTAACAACCTTCTCGAAAAGCCCGAAGTCACTTTGCTCGAAAACTCGAAGGTCAACAAGCGCACTTTCCTCCACAATATCGACAGCTGCCGCGCCGTGATGGAACTCATGGAATCGCCCGAAGCACTCGACG
>CAMZDZ010000190.1 GCA_947305535.1 uncultured Fibrobacter sp. | reverse complement strand
TGATGAACATGCTGTACAAGGGCGAGTTCAGCGGCATGCCGCCGATGGTGCCCTACGAAAAGTACCCGTGCAGCATCATCCGCCCGCTGTGCTACTGCGAGGAAAGCGAAATCATCGAGTACGCCGAAGACGCCGGCATCCGCAAGTTCACCTGCACCTGCGAGTTCTCGAAGGCGTCGCACCGCAAGACCATCCGCGAAGAAATCAAGAGCCTCACCAAGGGCAACTCCACGCTGAAAGCTAACTTGTTCGAAAGCATGCGCAACATCCGCATGGACTACCTGCTATAACGACATATGTTCATCTTCCTCTTCATACTGCTTGCAGGCCTCATCCTGATATACGCCAACCTGAGCGCCGTCATCCCGGGCAAGAAGGGCAAGCTGCTCGCCCTCGGCGTCCTGGTCGCGATTTTCCTCGGGATGACTCTCCGCGGCACGCTTGCCGGCTCCGCCGTCGTCGCCTTTACGTCGGTGTGGCTCTGCCAGGCGCTTCTGCTCTACATCCCCTGGTGCATCTTCAGGGCCGTGCGCCGCGCAATACGCCGGCGCCCGCTGCAGCCCCGCACGGTGACGGTCACGAGCCGCGCCCTCCTCGCGGCGACGCTCGCGATGACCCTCGGGCTCATCGCTTATGGCGTGCCGCACAACTCGCACTACAAACTTGTCGACGCGACGGTGGAACTGCCCGCCCCCTACACCGAGGGCTTTACCGCCGTATTCTTCAGCGACATCCACGTGGACCCGCTTTTCGACCGGGCAAAACTGGAACGCATGATCGCCGACGTGGACTCGATATCGCCCGACTACCTGCTGTTCGGCGGCGACCTGGCGGATGTCTCCACCGAGACGCTCGATGCGTGGGGTTACGACACGCTGTTCAAAAAACTTGTCGCGGGAGCGAAGGTGGCCGCCGTCGGAGTCAACGGGAACCACGAGGGAATGCAGGAACGCTCGGGATCCGATCCGAACGGATGGATGCGCAAGGTGGGTTTCGCGGCGCTCGACGACGCGACTGAATGCAAGCCGCACGCCTGCTTCACCGGACGCACCGATTTCCAGGTGGCGCGCGGACGCGGAACCGACCGCACGCCCCTCGCGCAGCTCGCCCCGAAAGACGCTTCGCTCCCCTGGATATTGCTGGACCACCAGCCGAAGGGAATCGAGCCGGAACATTCCGGACGCCTGCCCGACTTCGCATTCTCGGGACATACCCACAACGGGCAGTTCTTCCCGGGAAACTTCGTCATCCATCTCGTTTGGAGACTCGCCTACGGCGAGGGCGTGCTCGATGGCGTCCGCTGGATAGTGAGCGCGGGCGTCGACTGCTGGGGACCGCCCGTGCGCGTGGGCACCGACGCCGACATGTGGGTCGTGCGTTTTGTGCCAAAGATTACAAGATAAAAAACGAGACCGAGAAATGGGTCTGCCAAATGAATTTGTCCGAATAGGGCGTGTAATAGACCATTTCCCCGGCCCCCAACTGGATAAGGTCAAACAAGGTCACCATCGTCCCGACATACTGCGAGAAAAACACAGGATCGTCATCTTCCATCACGTCGTAATCGCCCGGATGCTCGACATTTTCCAGATAGACCTCGTCCCACGAGGTGGGCAGATAGACCCCCGTCGAAAAATTGATGGACAAGTTGCTCATAACAAACAAGCTCGAAAAGAAAAACAGGCCGAAATTCACGTTCCACTGGTCGTGCGTCTCGTCGAAATCGCCTTCCGCTTCCCTGGTTAGAAAGTTATCCGTCATGTACACGTAATGACCGGAGTAACTGGCCTTTGCCTTCAAGTAATCCAGGCGGAGTCCATATCCACATTCCCCATACAATCCATTTATTCCCAGAAAAAGACTTGCAGAGGGATTGGGATCTATGGCCAAATTCCCTCCAAATGTAAACTGCGATTGCCTTAATTTGTAGAATATGTCGGCCGATCCGCTCACCGGATGTTTCTGTATGGTCAAATCGACATCGGCAGGCTCCTCCGAAAACTGCGAACTAGCCCTGTTTTTTACACCTTCCAGGGCAAGCGTCTCCTTGTCCCCGGTGTTGTACGACATCGTTCCCCTGACATGCAGTTCGTCCGGAAAGATGTAGATTCCTGCCCCCAAAAAGGGTTCGGGGAGGTCGACTTCGAACGATCCCTTTGTCATGTTGGCCACGCGAGGGCTGCATCCGCACAAAAAAACGGATAAAGCCAAAAAGGACGCAATGCGCCATCCGGGAAATATCTTGAGTTTCGAGAACTTCACTATATCAATATACACTCACTATATTGATATATAAACTAATTTTTTATTTCTTTGCGTCGCGGGCGGCCTTTGCGGCCTTCACGGTCTTTACGGCAGCCTTGAGCGCTTCCTTCTTGGCCTGTTCTTCTTCGGGCGTGGGCTTCGTGTCTTCGAGCAGGCGGTCGGCCCATTCATCCCAGAACTTGCAGCGTTCGCCCTCGAGCTTCATCTTGGCGAACTTCACGGGTTCGGTTTCGACGGCGAGGTTCACCATGGATTCCTTGTAGGCCTGCGGGAGCCCGGCCACATGCGACATGCGCTGCTTGAGCTCGGCGACGGTCGCGTCCAGAATGTCCACCTCGAAACGGCGTTCCACGTAACGGCGGGCGATAAAGCCGAGAGCCATGAAGTAGTCGCCCTGGTTGCCTTCGGCCAGGTAGTTCTTGCCGCGGAGTTCCTTGAGCGCGAGCACCGCTTCCTCGTAGGGCGGCAGGCGCGGCGTGGCGCCGGCCTTCGCGAATTTCTTGTGCAGGAACCAGCCGAGGAACACGAGCAGGGCAACCCCCAGGACAATCAGCACGATGTAGAACCATTGCGGAAGGCGCGGGTCGTCGAGCGGGTCTTCCGCTTCCAGGATGTCGGTCTCCTCGCCGGTCGTGCGCGTCGCGACCTTCACGGCCACGGGGTCGGTGCGTGTCTTCACGGTATCCTTCCCGATAACCGCGTACACCTCCTGCGGGGCGATCAGGAAGTCACCGCTCACGAACGTGTTGAGCGTGGCGAGCCAGGTGAACTTCGCCGAGCCCTTGGGCATCCCGTCGGTCACCTTCTCGTTCTTCATTTCCTTGACTTCGAAACTGCCCAGGTTGCCGACAAAGCTCGGGAGTTCCACGCTGGCGCTGTCCGGCGCCGTCACGGTAATTTCGTAATTGAACATGTCGCCCACGAACACCTGGGCATTGTCGACGTTCGCCTTGACGGA
>CAMZDZ010000189.1 GCA_947305535.1 uncultured Fibrobacter sp. | reverse complement strand
CGTGGATCATGAGCCTCGGGTTCTCGTTCAACATCGCGAACTTCGTCTACCCGGCTTTCTTCGTCGGCATCATTCTCGTTTACCTGAACAAGAAGCGCGTGCTGGGCGAATTCCTGTTCGGTGTCGGCTTCCTCTTCCTCGGTCTTACGACCCTCAAGGAGACGGGCTTCTCCGTCGTGCAGGATCCGGCGGCGAGCGCTTCCATTAGCTCGTTCTTCGCCCACTTCAGCGACCCGAACTTCTTCAACTCCCTGTTCTTCCTGGTGATGGGTACGGTGCTTACGCTCTGCGTGCAGTCTTCCGCGGCTATCATGGCCATCACGATGATCCTCTGCTCCACCGGAGTGCTCCATATAGACCAGGGTATTATGCTCGTGCTCGGCGAAAACATCGGTACGACGATCACGGCGAACATCGTGGCGCTTTCCGCCAATACGCAGGCCCGCCGCGCCGCTCTCGCTCACTTCACCATCAACGTCATTGGCGTCTTCTGGGTGGTGCTTGTGCTCAAGTGGTTCCTCGCCGCCGTCTGCCATGTGGTGGGTTACGACTTGTCTATTGGCCCCGGTGACGAAGGCTATGCCGCAAACCTCGCGAAGATTTCCGTGGTGCTCGCGACGTTCCACTCCGCGTTCAACGTCTCGAATACCTTTATCCAGATCTGGTTCATCAAGTTTATCGAGAAGTTCGTGTGCCGCGTGATCAAGCCCAAGAATTCCGAAGAGGAAGAGGATTCCCGCCTGCACTACATCAGCTCCGGCCTGATGGGAACTCCCGAACTTTCGCTCCTTGAAGCCCGCAAGGAAATTAGCTTGTTTGCAATCCGCACGAAGAAGATGTTCAACTTCGTGCCCGAACTCCTGGACCTGAAGGACGAAAACGACTTCGTGAAACTGTTTGCCCGTATCGAGAAGTACGAGGGAATCAGCGACAGCATGGAAATCGAGATCGCGAAGTACCTGAACCAGGTTTCGGAAGGTCGCCTGAGCCCCGAGAGCAAGACGACCATCCAGGCGATGCTCCGCGAAATTTCCGAAATCGAAAGCATCGGCGACGCCTGCTACAACATGGCCCGCGCCATCAACCGCAAGTTCCGCAGCAAGGAAGACTTCACCGAGGAACAGTACGAGCACATCAAGCACATCATGCACCTGTGCGACAAGGCCCTTACCCACATGATTGCCGTTATCGGTGATATCCCGCAGACCGACCCGAACAGGACGCAGAACCTCGAGAACGAGATCAACGACTACCGCAAGATTCTCAAGGAAAAGAACGTTTCGGACATCGAGGCGCAGAAGTACAGCTACCAGATGAGCGTGCACTACATGGACGTGGTGAACGACTGCGAAAAGCTCGGCGACTACGTGGTGAACGTCGTGGAAGCGCACGTGAACAAGAGGTTCCCCGGCTAGTTTTCTCCGGAAGGATATTGGCAAGAACGCCCCGGGAAATCCCGAGGCGTTCTTTGTTTTTGGAAATAGAACTTGTTGGACTATCCGTTCCGGGCGGCGAGCTCTTCGGGCGTGCGGGCGAGGATGTCCCAGTCGCCGCGCTTGATGATCTTGTAGGCGTAGCCCTGCTCGGTGAGGAACAGCTGGCGGTTCATCGCGAATTCCTGCTCCTTGGAGTCCTGCGTCACGATGCTGTAGAAGTGCGCGGCACCGCCGTCGCTCTTGGGGCGCAGCACGCGGCCGAGGCGCTGTGCTTCTTCCTGGCGGCTGCCGAACGTTCCCGAAATCTGGATGAGCACGTTAGCGTCGGGCAGGTCGATGGCGAAGTTTCCGACCTTCGAGACCATGAGGTTCTTGAGGCTCCCGTCGCGGAAGGCTGCGTAGAGCTTTTCGCGGTCCTTGTTCGGAGTCTTGCCCGTGATGAGGGGAATGCCGAGTTCCTTGGAGAGCGCTTCGAGCTGGTCGATGTACTGGCCGATAATCAGCACGCGGTCGTCGGGCTTGTCGAAGTACTTGAGCAGGCGTTCCACGATGTCCGTTTTCTCGGGGTTCGTAGAGGCAAGCGTAATCTTTTCGCGCACCGGTGCAAGCGCATACTTCATCTTGAGTTCGGCTTCCATCGGGATGCGGATTTCGTTACAGTCGGCGGTGGCGATCCAGCCCTGGGCTTCCAATATGCGCCACGGGATGTCGTACTTCTTGGGGCCGATAAGGCTGAAGACTTCGGTTTCCTTGTGGTCTTCGCGGACGAGCGTGGCGGTGAGGCCGAGGCGGCGCGTTGCCTGCATCTCGGTACTCAGGCGGAATACCGGGGCGGGCAGCAGGTGCACTTCGTCGTAAATCATGAGGCCCCATTTCTGGGTGCTGAACAGCGGGAAGTTCGCGAGTTCCTTCTTGACTTCCTCGTCGGAAAAGTCGTCGAGCTCGGTCTCGGGCTTTTCGTTTTCTGCCTTCTTCGCGCGCTTGCGCTGGGTCAAGATCTGATAGGTGGCGACCGTCACCGGGCCGATTTCCTTGACTTCGCCGGAATATTCCTTCACCTGGTCGAGGGTGAGGTCGGTCTTGTCGCAGATTTCGCGGATCCACTGGCGCGATGCCGAGATGTTCGGCGTGAGGATCAAAGTCTTCGTTTGTACGAGGGCCATCGTCGCAAGGCCGATGACGGTCTTACCTGAACCGCAGGGGAGCACGATGACGCCCGAACCGCCCTTTTCGGAACCGCTCGCATAGAATACCTGGGCGGCTTCTTTCTGGTAGTCGCGGAGTTCGAACTTCTTGCCGCTGAGTGTCGTCTCGCGCAGGTGGATGGGCAGCGGGTCGCCCACGGTGTAGCCGGCGAGGTCTTCGACCGGGAATCCGGCGTTGGTGAGGGCCATCTTCAAGTGACCGCGGCGTTCGGGATCCACGATGGCACTGGTGTCACCGAGGAATTCGATGACGAACGGCTCGACTTCCTTGAGCTTGCAGATTTCGGTGAACATGTACTGGTCGTCGGATTCGATAATCAGCCTGTCGCCGTCTTTCTTGAGGCGCAGGAGGCCGTAGCGGGCCATGTAGTCTTCGACTTCCGTGATGACCGTCTGCGGGATGGGGTAGCGGCTCTGGCTTTCGAGACGCTCGATGACGTCCGGGGCGCGCAGGCCGGTGGCGGCCGCGTTCCAGAGGCTCAGGTGCGATATCTTGTAGGTGTGCAGGTGTTCCGGGCTCTTGACGAGTTCGGTGAAGGGGGCTATCGCGTCGCGTGCTGCTTCGTAGGAGGGGGAATCGACCTCGACCATGATTTCGAGGTTGCTCTGTACAATGATGGCGCCATTCGGATTCATAGGG
>CAMZDZ010000188.1 GCA_947305535.1 uncultured Fibrobacter sp. | reverse complement strand
AGCCTGTCGAATCAGCCGAAGCGACTGCATCGCAGGTCTCACGCCTGGTCATTGACTTGGGCAGCCCGCGCAATGCCGAGCCTACGATTGCTGAACTTCCTGGCGTGCAGTACGTGTGCGTCGACGACCTCGAAAAGGTCGTGTCCGAAAACCGCCGCCTGCGCACGATAGAACTGGATGCCGCCCAGAAGATTTTGCAGGAGGGCATCGAGGAATTCCTGCAGTGGTTCCGCATGGACGATGTCGCGAAGGAAATTCACGTGCTCGCCGAGAAGATGGTGCAGACTGCCGATGCGGAATGCGAAAAGCTGTTGCGTTCGCTCCCCGAAGTGTCGGATGTCGACCGCAGCCGCATCCAGATGATGTACGTGCGCTTTGCCAAGAAGATGGTGAACGACTATTTGTACAAGGTGAAAGACGAAAATCCGCTCGAGGACGTGCGGACTTACCTCAAGTGCCTGCGCGGGCGGGGGGAATGATTATGGGACTCCGTGTTGCGACGCGAAAGAGCGCGCTGGCGCTGGCACAGACGAAACTTGTCGCCGATGCGACGGGCGAGCCGTACGAACTGGTCCCGATGACGACCGAGGGCGATCGCCGCCTCGACAAGACGCTGGCGAGCTTCGGCGGCAAGGGCGTGTTCATCAAGGAACTCGAAGTTGCCCTGCTCGAAGGCCGCGCCGATATCGCTGTCCACAGTTTGAAGGACATGCCCTCCGAAGTCATGCCGGAATTCAGGCTTGCCGCCGTGATGAAGCGCGAGGACCCCCGCGACGCCTTTTTGGCCAAGGGTGGGGCGGAAGGCCTGAAGTTCATGGAATTGCCGGCCGGTGCGCGTGTCGGTACGGGAAGTATCCGCCGGGTGGCGCAACTGAAGGCGGTCCGCCCCGACCTGGAATACGTGCCTGTCCGCGGCAACATCCAGACCCGCATCTCGAAACTCGAGGAATTGGACGGCGTGGTGCTTGCCGCCGCCGGGCTCAAGCGCATGGAACTTGCCGACCGCGTGACGGAATACTTCGATACGGATATGGTCCTGCCTGCCTCGGGGCAAGGCATTCTCGCTGTCGAGACGCTCAAGAACGTGCCGGACGATGTCGCCGCCGCCGTTGCCCGCGTGAACGATGCGGACACCTACTGCGTCGCCGTCGCGGAGATGGCGTACCTGAAGGCGCTCAATGCCGGTTGCCAGTTCCCCGTGGCGAGTTTCGCCGAATTCGAAGACGCTTCGCCGTCGGGCGCGCAAGGGACGGCATCCCGGACAATGGTTATCCGGGGCTTTTACTGGGAAGATACCGGATCTAGGTCTCTCCGCGCCGAGTCGGCCTGCGAAATCCCGCAGGGCGACGAGCCTGCCCGCATTGCCACCGCCCGTGACCTGGGCATCCGCCTCGCGCAGGCGATCCTCGCGAAACTTTAGTTGTTTTCATTTGTAACCGGAAATCTTTGGCCGGGGCCGCATTTCGCCCCGTCGAATAGTGTATCTTTTCGGAGTGCCGCATTTGCGGCCTTTTCCAAGGGGATAGATTATGATTGATGTTAAGGGACGTTGGTGCCTTGTGACGGGTGGCTGCCGAGGAGTCGGCCGCCTGACTGCGATTGAAATGGCCAAGCTGGGCGCGAATATCATCTTGCAGGGCCGCGACAAGGCCCATGCCGAACCGGTGATGGAAGAAATCAAGAAGTTCGGCGTCGAGGTGCGCGCCGTGGGCTGCAACCTCGAAAGCGAAGCCGAAATCGACGCCGCCCTTGCGGAAATCGACAGCTGGGGCGTACAGGTGGACCTCGTGTTCAACAATGCGGGCCTCATGAGCCACTACTTTACCGACTACCTCACCAACACCATGGAAGATTTCCACCATGCGATGGCGGTGAACTTCTACGCCCCCGTGAAGATTGCCTACCACTTTTTGCCGGGCATGATCAAGCGCGGCTTTGGCCGCATGCAGCTCACCACGAGCGGCATCGCCAATGAACCCGAGCTGATGGGCTACGCCTGCGCGAAGGCCGCCCTCACCAAGTTCGTGAAGGATTTCGCCTGCAAGCTGAACGGCACCGACGTGATGATGAACGTGATGGACCCGGGTTGGCTCCGCACCGATCTCGGCGGCCCGAACGCCCCGAACGCTCCCGAAACCGTGATTCCGGGCTCCATGGTCTCCGTGATGCTCGACGACAAGAAGAGCGGCCGCTGGTTCAGCGCCCAGGATTTCACCGGGATGACCCTCGCTGACGCCGTCGAAAAAGGCCGTGCTCAGCAGTGAGGCTCGAGGCTCCAGGCTCGAGGCACGAGATGATTAAATTAAATGTCTTCCCCGACGCCTGTGCTGCCTGCACTGAGCTTTGCCGAAGTGAGCAGCGCCGAAGCATGGTCGGGGACCTCCTTTTTAGTAGAACAAAAGGAGATGCCCGCTCGGTGGCGGGCATGACAACCCCTAGATCCTAATCCCTTTTTCCGTACCCTTCGGCTGATTCGGCAGGCTCATCAACCAGCTCAGGGCACTTCCTACTGTTTACTAACCACTGCCTACTTCCTTTCGTCTGAACTCAATACTTTATAATATGCCTGTTCTTGCTATTTACGCAGCGGCCACCGGCATCGCGGTTGTGGAATTTGGGCTTTTCAACTTTCAAAACTCGGGACCGCGGCGTCGACAGGATGTCTTCAGTCGGGTTGACGAAGTATTCGCCGGTGGCATGAATGTAGGCGGGGCCGTCACAATGTGTACTTTCGCTAAATAAGAAAGAATATATTGCAGAATAGTCTTTAATGTAAAGCGAATCTCCTTCCTGTAGATTGAGCTCTTCAGGGTAGATAATCCATGATGAGTCTACCGCATTGTACATTGCGTTTATTTCATCGGAATCAATCTTAAAGTTACGCAATGCAGCAACCCTTGCATTTGAGCTTATGGTTACGGTATCGTGGTCTAATACCATTTTGCGAGAATATTTTTCCGTTGTTACGGAAGCAAAACAGTTGGGCAGTGCGTTTATCCAACATGCAGCACTAGACATATAGTCGACATCAGTGTTGATTACAATTCCTGAAACGTTTATAGTATTTTTTAAAAGTTCACTTACGGTGTCGCCTTCTATCACATTTTGCATTCCACGAGGATTCGAATTGCAAATAATAGCGAATGCCCCAGTGTACCACAACAGAATCAATGCAAAGAAAAGTAACCGCATACCATAAATATACGCTCACTTTGAACAAAGTGCAATAGGTGTGAGGCTCGAGGCGTGAGGCGCGAGGGGAGAGGGTTCTGCAATGAGCGATGAGGTTTGTGATAAAAAAGGAGATGCCCGCTCGGTGGCGGGCATGACAACCCCTAGCCCCTAGATCCTA
>CAMZDZ010000187.1 GCA_947305535.1 uncultured Fibrobacter sp. | reverse complement strand
TCGTTCAGGATGATGCCGGTGACCACGCCGTCCTGGACGGAGATGGCCTTCATGTCCTGGCCGCCGATGTCGAGGATGAAGCTCACGTCGGGGCAGAGGCGCTGGGCGGCGTTCGCGTGCGCGACCGTTTCCACGGTGTGGTAGTCGGCATGGACGGCCTTGGCGAAGAGCTGTTCGCCGTAACCGGTGGTGCCCACGCCCAGGATGTTGAGCTTGCAGCCGTATTCTTCGTAGCGGTCGGCAAGTTCGTTCATGGCGCGCTTGAGAACGGCGAGCGGTTCGCCGTCGTTGCTCGCGTAGAACCCGTCGACCACGTTGTCCTGCTCGTCGAGGAGCACGAACTTCGTCGTGGTGGAACCGGCGTCGATGCCCAGGTACACGTTGAGCGTGGAGCCGGAGGCGGGCTGTGGGTAGTGGTTGTCGGCCATCTTGTGTTCTTCGAGGAACATCTTGTATTCGGTGTCGTTCTTGAAGAACAGGTCGGCGGCCGCCTTGGCCTTGTTTTCGGCCTGGCGGGTCTCGTTAAAGTGAACGAGCGCATCGAGGGAGCCTTCCATGCGGTACTGGCATTCCTGATCGGCGAACATGGAGCCCAGCGAAAGGGCTGCACCCATGGCCACGAGCACTTCGGAGTGCTCCGGGACGATCGCCTGTTCGTCACTGATGCCCAGGCGTTCCTTGAAGGCGCGGACGAGCGTCGGGTTGAACGTGAGCGGACCGCCCTCGAAAATGACGGGCGGCTTGATTTCCATACCCTGGGCGAGGCCACCGATGGTCTGCTTTGCGATGGCGTGGAAACTGGAAAGGGCTATGTCTTCCTTGGCCACGCCATTGTTGAGCATCGGCTGGATGTCGGTCTTCGCGAACACGCCGCAACGGCCCGAAATCTCGTAGACCTTCTGGCCGCGCTTGGCAAAACCTTCGAAGGCTTCCGTCTTGATGCGGAGGAGCTCGGCCACCTGGTCGATAAATGCGCCGGTACCGCCCGCGCACACGCCGTTCATGCGCATGTCGGAGGCGATGAGCTTTCCTGTGGTGCGGTCCTTCTCGAAGAAGACCACCTTGGCGTCTTGGCCGCCGAGTTCGATGGCGACTCGCGTGTCGGGATATGTGGCACGGACGGCGAGGGCGTTGGCGACGACTTCCTGTACGAAGAAGGCGCGCGTGGCCTCGGCGAAGGGCTGGCCGCCGCTACCGCAGAAGGCGACCCTGAAATTCTTGCCCGGGAAAAGGCCGTGGGCTTCACGAAGCACCTCGTGAACCTTCTGGGCCTGCATGGCGTTGTGACGCTGATAAGTATAGTGTAAAAGCTTGGAAGTCTCGGGGTCTACAACGGCAATCTTCACGGTGGTGGAACCGACGTCGACGCCAACCCACAAATCATTCTTTGAAATACTCATAGTGGGGGTAAAGATAGAAAAATAGGACATAAATCCTACGGCATTGAGCAAGGAAATCTGATAAGAAGCATTAAAAATGCTCCGAAAAGACCAAAAAAAAGGTAATTTAAAGACATAACACGAGAATGCCCTATGCGAAACATTTTGCCTCTTTTTTTCATCATTCCAGTAGCCACTTTTGCCACGGGTGGAACCATGGCCGGTTCCGGAACTGCGGCCGATCCCTGGCAGGTTGCCGATTACGAAGACCTCAAGAAAGTGGGGGAGTCCCCCTACACGATGGACGGGCATTACCGCCTTGTCAAGGATATCGATGCCGGCGCCTCGAAAACGGAAACTTTCCCGGATGAGGGGGATGCCACGATAAGCGGATTCAAGCCTATCGGGATGATTCTTCCGTCCAAGATTGCGTTGCTGGATTCGAGCGAAAAAAAATGGTCGGTGCCTTTTACGGGGACGTTTAACGGGGGCGGCCACAAGATTAGCAATCTGGAGATTGTCCATTTCGTTGAACCCTCGACGGGACTTTTCTCTGCCCTCGATTCCTCGGCCCGCCTGGACAGCCTCACGCTCAAGGCGTATTTCTTCAAGGGAATCTATTCCGGTGGCGTAGCGGGGATAAACCGGGGAACCATCAACGAGGTCCATGTTGATACGGATACGCTGGACTTTGTAACGTCTGCCGCCGGCATCGTGAGCGAAAACTACGGTACGATTACGAACAGCAGCTTTTCCGGGACAATACTGGGGGCCTACTTGGGCGGTATCGCCTACGACAACCGCGGATTGATTTCCCATTGCGAGACGGTTATCAAGAATGGCGGGGCTGATCGGCAGGCGGCGATGTTTGGCGGGATTGCGTACAAGAACTCGGGAACCATTACGGATTGCAAGACTTCGGGCGAAATCGCGGCTACGGTGAATATCGGCGGTATCGCTTCCATGAATTTCGGCACCGTGAAAAGTTGCTCGTCTTCCGTAGACATATATGGCGCGGGTGGCACTACTTTCGAAGGACTCGACGTCAATAGTGTAGGGGCCTTGGGTGGTCTTGTCGCTATTGATAGCGGAAAAATCCTCAATTCCCATGCCAGTGGAGATGTCGTGGGGACGGCGAATAACGTTGGCGGGTTTGTCGGTATCGCGTTTGGTGAAATTTCCGGATGCTCCGCTTCGGGAACGGTGAAGGGCGTTGCCTTTAGCGGAGCTTTCGTCGCGACGAACCGTGGAAAGATCGATAGCAGCTTTGCTTCGGGACAAATAATCGGTTCTGCGTATATGGGTGGCTTTGCTGGCTATAATTTTGGCGAAATCATAAACTCGCACGCTCTCGGTAACGTAGATGCGGCTTCTGCAAGTGGAGGAGGATTTGTCGCCAGGAACGAAGCTACGGGCGTCATAGAAAACTGCTATGCTACGGGCAACGTTAACTGCTATGTGTACACGGGAGGATTTGCCGGTGAAAATACGGGGAAAATCTCCGGTTCGCATTCATCTGGCCATGCCCAGGGTTCGTTGCATATCGGCGGATTTTTGGGCAAGCAGGAGGGCGGCTCTACGGAAAAGTCGTATTCGACGGGATATGTCATGGGCGAGATTGCCGTGGGCGGTTTTGCCGGAGACGTCGTGAATTCTACCTTAGATCAATGCTATTCGACGGGTGACGTGTTGAATGGGGAAATCCAGACTGCGGGCTTTGTTCCGGTGGTTAGGAATTCCACCGTGAGCAATTCCTTCTCGACTGGAAATGTCTATTCGACGGACGAATCGTTTGAACAAACGGGCTCCTTTGTCGCGTTCGTCGATTCGACTTCAATGATAAAGAACAGTTTTTCCATGGGGGCAATTTCGAATTCTGCAGCGCAAGTCGACAAGGTCTGTGCAATGAGCATGGTAGACAACGTGGATGGTTACTACTGGAACATTTCCAACTGCACTGTGGTCGATTCCGCCGATTACGGAATCGCCCTGACGAGCGAACAGATGAAGTCCAGCGCAAGCTTTGACAAGTTCGATTTCGAAAAGCTGTGGGAGTTTAGGTCGGGCGCTATTTTCCCGACGCTCAAGGAAGTCGTCTTCGATACGACCAAGAA
>CAMZDZ010000186.1 GCA_947305535.1 uncultured Fibrobacter sp. | reverse complement strand
CATTGTGGTGACGATTCCTTTTAACAGGATTAACGTGACGCCTTTTGAGCTGAACGAAGGTGTTGGGATTGAAGCCATCAAGGGTACACAGAAAGGTTCACAGAAAAGTACACAGAAAAGTTCACAGAAAATTTTGTCGCTAATTTCCGAAAACGCTTGGATAACAACGCAAGAAATGGCTGATATCTTGGGTATTTCAAGGAGGGCTGTTGCAAAGCAGCTTGCGAATTTGCAAATCAAGGGAATTGTGAAACGTGTGGGCCCTGATAAGGGCGGCTACTGGGAAATTTTCTAAATTTGGGGCGCAAGGAGTTAGAGAACTTCAAAAAGCGCCCCATGAAGCATCTTTTCGTCATCGCCACCGCCAGCAGCGGGAAAATCAGGGATTTCGCCCACATCCTGGGCACGGACCACTACGAATTCAAGACCTTGAAGGACGTCGGATTCGATGAAGAAATCATCGAAGACGGGAAATCATTTGCCGAAAACGCCATCATCAAGTCGAGCACCACGGCCCGCTGGCTCGCCAAGCGCGGCATCGAAGCGACCGTACTCGCCGACGACTCCGGGCTCGAGGTTTTCGCCCTGAACGGCGAGCCGGGCATCTACAGCGCCCGCTACAGCGGCGGCCACGGCAACGACGACGAGAACAACAACCTTCTGCTGAAAAAGCTCGAAGGGATTGCCGACCGCAAGGCACGCTACTTTTGCGCCCTCGCCTACCAGACCATCACCAAGGATACCAGCGGGAACCTCGCCATCAGCGAGCCCATCGTGTTCGAGGGGGAATGCCGCGGCGAAATCAACCACGCCCCCGTAGGCGACATGGGTTTCGGCTACGATCCGCTGTTTGTCCCCGACGGCGAAACGCGCACGTTCGCGCAGATGGAACTCGAAGAGAAAAAGCTCATCAGCCACCGCGGCAACGCCATCCGCGCACTGAAAAAGGCTCTCCACAAGTAACGCGGGCAAAAGCGCCTACAACGGAACCGCGCCATGCAAGTCCTGTTCGCCCCGCTGCAAGGTTACACCACAGGCATCTACCGCAAGGCCCATGCCGAAATCTTCGGCGGTGTCGACGCTTATTACGCGCCCTTCCTGCGGGTGGAAAACGGCCGCCCCCGTGAAAAGGACCTGCGCGACATTGATGACGACCACAATTTGATTGCCGGCGCAAAGACTGTACCGCAAATCATCGCGAACAGCGTTGACGAATTCAAGGTTCTCGCCGACGCGATCGTGCAAAAGGGGTTCACGGAAATCGACTTCAACATGGGATGCCCCTTCCCGATGCAAGTCAGCCGCCACCGCGGAGCCGGCCTGCTGAGCGACACCCAGACCGTCAAGGCAATCATGGACGAAATCGCGCGCCTCACGGCCAACGGTTCCGTAAAGTTTTCCGTCAAGATGCGGCTGGGGCAAGGCTCCCCCGACGAAGCGTTCGCGCTGCTGCCCATCCTGAACGACGCCCCGCTCGCCCACATCACGCTCCACCCGAGGCTCGGCAAGCAGCAATACAAGGGCGCCATCGACTTTACCGCTTTCGTGCGGTTCTACGAGGAATGCCGCCACCCTCTCGTCTACAACGGCGACATCACGAGCGTCGGCCAGATTCGCAAGATGGAATCGGGCTACCCCAAGCTGGCAGGCATCATGATCGGGCGCGGGTTGCTCGCACGCCCAAGCCTCGCCGCCGAATACAAGGCCGCAGCCGACGCAAGTACCATCAGCGAAAGGGACTTGCTGGGCAAAATTCTCACGATGCACGGCAGGCTGTACGAACACGCGCGCAGCACCTACCAAGGCGACAGCCAGATTCTCTCGCACATCAAGAGCTTCTGGGAATACCTAGAACCAAGCATTCCCAAGAAAGCCTTCAAGAAAATCAAGAAAGCAGGAAACCTGGGCGAATACGACGCTGCCGTCCAGTCGCTCGACATGGAGTAGGCCGATGGAAAGCGTGTACATCGAAATAACGGATTCCTGCAACCTGCGCTGCAGTTTCTGCCCCTGCGGAACGGCTGGTGATGCCGGCAATGCCGCGATGCCGCGGACCTTCATGCCGACCGAACTTTTCGAAAAATGCATCGCCGGAGCGCAGGAAATCGGCGCGAAAAACGTCTTTTTCCATGTCCTCGGCGAACCGACACTGCATCCCGGCTTCGCGCATTACCTCAAGAAGCTGGAGCAGACGCCGCTCAGGCTCACGCTGACCACCAACGGCACCACCATCGAGCGCACGGGCCGCCACATACTGGATTGCCCCGCAGTCCGCCAGGTGAACTTCTCGACGCACGCCTTCGCCGAACTCCCCCGCGAGACGGCAGAACGCCACTTGCAGAACGTACTCGACTTTTGCCGCATCGCAGCCGTCGAACGCCCGGACCTCTACGTCAATCTGCGCCTGTGGAACGTGGGGGCAGCCGAAGCCACGCCCTGGAACCGCTACATGCTCGACCGCATCCGCGAAACGTTCGGGGTCGAGGTCACGCCGGGGCACTTTTGCAGCCGCCACAAGAGTTTCAATATCTCCGGGCGGATTTATCTCCACGAAGACACACGTTTTGAGTGGCCGGGGTCAAACAAGGTCACTTCGGCAAGCTCAGTGACCTTAGAGACGAGAGACGAGAGTGGTGCGACTGATTCGGCAGGCTCATCAACCGGCGCACCAACCGGAACACTTGTTCAGGGGACGTGTCGGGCGCTGGATACGCACGTGGCCATTCTCCACGACGGACGGGTCGTCGCCTGCTGCCTGGATTACAGCGGGCAAATCACGCTCGGGAACATCCAGGAAAACAGCCTAACCGAAATTCTCAAAGTCCCCCTCGCCCGCGAACTTCGCGAAGGGTTCGCACAAAACGAGCTGCGCCACCCATTATGCAGGGCGTGCTCGTACTGCAAAAGATTTTCCCGAAAAAGCAATAAAGCCTAAAGCTGTTCGTCAATCAGCATCAGGATCTTCTGGATAGCAAATTCCGGATTGGATTCCGTATCGCCGCCCGCCGCGCGCACGTGGCCACCGCCGCCGAACACCTTGGCGATAGCGTTCACGTCCACAACGTAGTTGCTGCGCAGGCTAATCTTGTACTTGCCATTGACAGGATAAAGGAATACGGCGACTTCCGTGCCGCCCACTTCGCGAAGCGTATCGATGACATTGCTCAAATCGACCGGCTGGACATCAAATTTTGCCATGTCTTCCGGAGTCACGATTGAATACACCACCTTGCCGTCAAGGCCCATCTTGCAGTTTTCCAAGACGAACCCGGTAATCAGAGTCTGTTTGTAGGTGCGCGTATAGTAGGTTTCGTTCACAATCCTCGCGAAATCAACTCCCTTGTCAATCAGGTCGCCCACGACGTTCATGGTGCGTTTGCCCGTACACGAATACTTGAACGCACCTGTGTCGTGGACAATGCCCAAGTAAAGGCAGCTTGCGGTTTCAGTGCTGATTTTGTTCTTGTCCATCAAGAAATACAGCGTCTCGCACGTTGAACTGGATTGCGTCTCCAAGAAACACTTTGTACACAAATTCTGCGGATTGCTGACGTGATGGTCTATGTTGCATGTAA
>CAMZDZ010000185.1 GCA_947305535.1 uncultured Fibrobacter sp. | reverse complement strand
AGTCGCCGTCGTGGTAGTAGGCGGCGCGGGCGCGGCAACCGCCACAGCGGTCGTTGTACTTGCACTTGCCGCAGGCACCGGCGTAGGCCTTGGTACGGAGTTTCTTGAACACTTCGGCGTTCGCCCAGATTTCGTCGAACGGAGTATCGTGCACGTCGCCCGCTTCTTCCATCATGTAGGCGCAGGGGCGCACCTTCCCAATGGGGCTCACGATGCAGTAGTCGAGACCGGCGAGGCAGCCGCGGCTGTAACGCGTCTTGATGTCCAGCTGGTCGGCGATGCGCAGGAACTGCGGGGCGCAGGTGGGCTTTACAGGGATACCGAGCGTACGGCTCTTTTCCATGATCTTGCGAAGCAGGCCCTCGTATTCGGCGACGCGCAGAGCGTGACCTTCAATCTCCTTGCCACGGCCCACGGGAATCAGGAAGAAAATCTGGTGGTTCACCGCGCCGATTTCCTTGACCCAGTCCATGATGTCGAAAATCTCGTTCTGGTTCCAGTCCATGATGGTCGTGTGGATCTGGAACGGGAGGCCCGCCGCCTTGCAGTTCTCGATGCCCATCATCGTAAGCTCGAAGGCGTTCGGGAGGCCGCGGAAGTCGTTATGGCGGTAGTGGTCGATGCTGTCGATGCTGATGCCCATCGCCATGGCGCCAGCCTTCTTGAGTTCGAAGGCCAAATCGTGCGTGATGAGCGTGCCGTTCGTGCCGAACACCGGGCGGAGCCCCTTGCTCGAGGCGTGCGCGACCAGTTCCACGATGTCGGGACGGGTCATGGGCTCGCCACCGCTGAAAATCATGATCTTGAACCCCGCCTTCGCGATTTCGTCAATCAGCTTGAGCGCCTCGGCGGTCGTGAGTTCGGCAGCCTTGTTCTCGCCAGCGTCCTGGTAGCAGTGCTTGCAGGTCAGGTTACACTTGTTGGTGGTCATCCAAGATACAATCATCATAAACCTCGTTCAGAACGCCCTACAAGATAGAAATCCTCATCACCAAAATCACGCTTTACGCATCAAAACGGCCTTTTTGCCTTTTCCGGGGGGCAAAATACCGGCAAAAAACGCCCAAAAACAACGAACAAAGTGCTTTCTAAAAAAATTTTTTCAAAAAAACTTCTTTTTAGTTATATTAATTCATCATCAAACATAGGAGTATACGATGAATTTAAAGATCCTTTCCGCAGCAACGATAGCAGCCCTTTCCCTGATGGCCTGTGACAGCGATTCTTCCACCTCTGCACCGAGCGACAACAACAATCAAGGCAACGGATCGACCATCACCCAACAAGACAATTCCAGCGTTCTGCCAAATGGAGGCAGCACCGTCCAGACGAACGACGAATCCGGAGCTACAGCCAATGCCGGCATCGTTTGTACCGGCGAACTGAACGACAACCAGTGGAAAGCCACAATAAAAGGAGTCACCCAAAGTGTATCCATTGACGCTAACGCCACGGTAACCTTCGATGGGACCACAATGACCTCCGAGAACAGTTCCAAGATTGACATGATGACGCCGGACATGTGTCAAACAATGGTGCTCTTCTCCAGCATGGGAGAAGAAGAAGACTCGGAAGACCTTGCCCTCTACGGACCGATTGTCGGAAAGACCGAAATGAGTTGCGAGGGCTCCATCCTTTCCATGAAAGAAAAGAGAGCCAAGGAAAACATCACTGCAGCCGACCGCGAAGCCGCTTACAACGACAAGATGGTCGAATGCAAGGACTACCGCGACGGAAGAAAGTCTCTCGACGAGTTCCTTGACGACGAAGAAGACGAATAATCCTAGCCGTCCGCGGAACGCCTCGGGTATACGAAATACCAAACGAGAACGGCCACGACCGCCCCGATCAGACACATGAACATATCCGTTTGGGTATCCCAAATATACCCCTGGGTGCCCAGAAAGGCTTCCGTATCCGTTGGATCGCTCAAAGAGGCGATCCATTCTATTATTTCGTAAAGCGCCGAAATGGCCTCGGCGACGCTTATCGCCAAAAATACCGTCCAGCCGGTGGTCCTAAGCGGGGTCGTACGGCGCAAAAGCTCGATTGTCAGGAGCGCGGGGGTAAATCCCTGCATGAAATGCCCGATCTTGTCGTAATTGTTGCGCGTAAAGCCGAACCAGTCCTCCATCCAGAAGCCGAGAGGGACCTTCGCGTACGAATAGTGCGCCCCCACCAGGAGGACAGCCATGTGGAAAGCCATTATAACATAGAGGTACGTGGGCATCCGGAATTTCCTGTACGTCAGCACGAGGACCAGGAGTCCGGCAATCGCCGGGGCGGCCTCCAGGACCCAGGTCAGGTAGGTATCGACAACGCCGATGGCCGACCAGAGGAACGTCAAGAGGACAAAAACGAGCAGGACAAGGTGCGATTTCGGGATTTCTTTCATATCCGTAAAAATAGCAAAAAAAATTTTTTTTCTTTTTTGGGGAAAATGCCGCAAAAATAAGTTATAATATTACAGAAAGACTTTTTTTTTATTACATTACGCTTTTCGTCCGCAATTTTGGGTGTTACATATACAGATAAAGGATAAAAAGCTATCTTTTAAGCCCAAAAAAGGATCTTATGAACAAAAGAAGAATTGTCATTACAGGCATGGGCGCGGTCACCCCTGTCGGGAAGTCCGTCCCCGAAATGTGGAACGCCATCCAGAACGGAATGTGCGGTATCGGCCCCATCACCCAGTTCGACGCGAGCAACTGCCCGGTCAAGATTGCAGCAGAAGTCAAGGATTTCAAGCCCGAAGAACACGGAATCGACCCGAAGGAAGCACGCCGCATGGCCCGCTTCACCCAGTTCCTGGTCGGAGCCGCCAACGAGGCGGTCAAAGACGCGGGCCTCACCCGCGAACAACTCGCCGAGGACACCACCGGAATCGTGGCCGGCAACGGCCTTGCCGGCATGGACATTCTCGACGAGACCTACAACAAGTATATCGAAGGCGGCAAGCGCAGGGTTTCCCCGCTCGCCATGCCGGAACTCATCCCGAACGAGGCGTGCGCGAACGTCTCCATAGCGCTCGGCATTACCGGCCAGGCCCATACTATCTGCACCGCCTGTGCCTCCGGCACCGACGCCATCGGGGTCGCCCTGGATTCCATCCGCTCGGGCCGCCTGGACGTGTGCCTCGCCGGCGGGTCCGAGAGCGGGATTACCGAATACTCCATCAAGAGTTTCGCGGGCATGCACGCCCTCACCGACAAGTTCAACGACGCCCCCGAGAAGGCGTCGCGCCCCTTCGACAAAGACCGTAGCGGCTTTGTCATGGGCGAAGGCGGCGCAGTCCTAGTCCTCGAGGAACTCGAGCACGCCAAGGCCCGCGGCGCAAAGATCTACGCCGAGCTGGCCGGCTACGGCGCTTCCGCCGACGCCTACCACATCACGAGCCCCCGCCCGGGCGGAGAGACCTGCGCGAAGGCGATGGTCCGCGCCATGAAGGACGCCGGCATCGAGGCGACCGACGTGGACTACTACAACGCCCACGGCACCTCCACCCACCTGAACGACCTCACCGAGACCCAGATGCTCAAGATCGCGCTCGGCGAACACGCCTACAAGATCAAGGTGTCGAGCACCAAGAGCATGACCGGCCACTG
>CAMZDZ010000184.1 GCA_947305535.1 uncultured Fibrobacter sp. | reverse complement strand
GCGCCGCAAGCAAGACGTTAACAGGACCCAGAGGACGCCGACCACAACCGGCGACCAGCCGAAGCGTAAGGTGAGAAAGAAAAAGCTCGACGACAAGCAGAAGCAGGAATCCAGTACAACTTTGTCTAAAAAGCAACCGTCTACATCAGGAACAAGAAGGGAAAAGAGATGAGAAAGGTAGCACTAATCATTGCGATGATCGCATGTTGCGTATTCGCCAGGGAGCCAGCGCCCTCCCCCAGCGACTACACATTGGACCTGTCCAAGTACGGCTTTATAGACACTTCGCTCAACAAAATCCAATTCCCGAAAGGCAACAAGTCTTTTGATCCCTTCTTCCAAAAGCTTGACACGCTCGTTTTCGAGAACCGCGGACAGGTGAGAATCCTGCACATCGGCGGATCGCACATCCAGGCCGACGTCATCTCGGGCCGCATCCGCGAACACATGGTCAAGGAATACCCGGGTGCAAGCGCCGGCCGCGGATTCGTATTCCCGTTCTCGGCGGCCAAGACCAACACGCCCTCCAGCTACGGGAGCACGTACAAGGGTATCTGGGACATGAGCAAGAACGTGCTGCGCGAAGTCAAGAAGCCGCTAGGCCTTCTCGGCATCGCCGTGAGCACCAGCGACCCCCGCGCCGAATTTTCCATTCTCCTGAACCGCTACAATCCGCAGCCCATCTGGAGCGAGACGCGCGTCCGTCTCTTCGGCTACAGCGACAACGGCGACGTGATTCCCGTCTTGCACGTGGATTCCACGGAAATCCCGGGCAAGCTCGATTCCGCGACGCAGAGCTTCACGTTCACGCTTCCCCGCCCCATCGACTCCATCCACATTTCGTTCCGCTGGCTCGACAGCCTGCAGCAGGCTGAAATCGCGAGGTTCATCACGGACTCGCTCCGTCAGGACTCCATCGCCCGTGCAGCCGCCCTCGCCGATTCTCTGGCAAAGGATTCGCTGGCCAGGAAGGATTCGTCCAAGAAAAAGCCGAGCCTCGTCGCTATCCCGGACAACGTCGCGCTCCCGCTCGACTCCATGTACCAGGACAGCAGCGTCATCGACACGGCGCTGGACGAGCCTCCCCCGTTCGAGCCCGAACCGGTCGCCCCGCTGGACACGTCGTCCAACGATTCCAAGCCCGGCAGACCCAGATTCACCATCACGGGCATCTATACGGAAAGCGACGCCCCGGGCATCATGTACACGAACGTCGGCATCAACGGAGCGAAAGTTCCCAACTACTTCGAATCCATCTGCCCGAATTTCGAGAAGGAACTCGCCTTCCTCAAGCCCGACCTGGTCATCTTCGCCATCGGCATCAACGACGCGAACGTGGAAAGGTTCGATGACAAAGGCTTCCGCGCCAACTACGACACGCTGATTACGCGAATCCGCAAGGTCAGCCCGAACGCGGCATTCATCTTCGAAACGAACAACGATTCCTTCCGCATGACAAAGCGGAAAAGGTACGTACAGCACCCCAACGGCGAAGTCGCCCGCAAGTCCTTCTTCATACTCGCCGACAAGTACAAGGCGGGCGTCTGGGACAAGTTCTCCATCATGGGAGGCTTAGGTTCCATGGCCAAATGGGAAAAGGCGAACCTCGCCAAGAAAGACAAGGTGCACTTCAAGCTAGCCGGCTACAACCTTCTCGGTGACCTGTTCTACAAGGCAATCATCCAGGCATACCAGGACCATATAGCGAGCCTGCCCGCGCTGGAACCCGAAGCCCCCAAGCCGGCACCCAAAAAGGCGGACTCCACCAAGGCCCCGTCCAAGACAAAGAAATAGGACCATGTTAGACCATTTAATTCCATTTTTAAGTCACACCTTCGCGTTCGATCCGAACTCGCCTTTGCTATTTACCCAGTTCTATTTCTGGGGATTCTTCGCCGTCGTCTTTGCAGTACTCACCCTCGTACACAACAAGCTCCTCCTCCGTAACGCGTTCCTCTTCTTCACTAGCCTCTTCTTCTACTACAAGACGAGCGGAAGCTACGTCTGCATCCTGATATTCTGCGTCATCGCGAACTTCTTTATCGGAAAATGGATAGAAAGAGCCGAGGAGCACTGGAAAAAGAAATTCCTGATGATCATCGTCGTCATCATCGACCTGCTGGTGCTCTGCTACTACAAGTACTCCTACTTCTTCCTGGACGCGCTCTACGACTTTACAGGCATCGAGCTGCACGTGTACAACTTCTTCGCGGCGGCAAGCAACAAGCTGTTCAACACGAATTCGCTTGTCGACACAATCATCCTCCCGGTAGGCATCTCGTTCTTCACTTTCCAGGCGATGAGCTACTGCATCGACATCTACCGCGGAAAGATCAAGGCTGTAGACAACATTCTCAACTTCGGTTTCTACCTGTCGTTCTTCCCGCAACTCGTCGCGGGCCCAATCGTGCGTGCCGACAAGTTCGTCCCGCAGCTCTACAAGCCGTTCTTCCTCCCCCGTCGTACATTCGGCATCGCCGTATTCTGGATTTTGAACGGCCTTGCGAAGAAGATCATCCTAAGCGACTATCTCGCCACGAACTTCGTGGACCGCGTTTTCGACACGCCGCTCCTGTTTACCGGCCTCGAGAACCTCATTGCGCTCTTTGCCTACTCGCTGCAGGTGTACGCCGACTTCTCGGGCTATACCGACATCGCCATCGGCGTGGCGCTCCTCATGGGATTCCGCCTGCCGCAGAACTTCAACAGCCCTTACAAGGCGCTCAGCCCCACCGAGTTCTGGCGTCGCTGGCATATTTCCCTTTCGAGCTGGTGGCGCGACTACCTCTACATTCCCCTGGGCGGCAACCGCGGAGCTTCCGTCGGCACGTTCTTCTGGATGGGCTTTTTGAGCTTTGTCGCCATCATGCTTTCGGGCAGCGTCTGGGTCGGCATCGCACTCGGGCTCCTGTTCCTCTACATCGGCGTCTATGCGTACTTCAAGCCGGAATCCCGCAAGTTCATCACCACGAACATGAACGCCATGGCCACGCAGATCGTGGGCGGCTGGTGGCACGGTGCGAGCTGGAACTTCATCATCTGGGGCGGCCTCAACGGTTTCGGCCAGGTGTTCAACAAGATTTGGGTCAAGAGGGGCCGCACGTTCAGGGCGTCCGCGGCACTGTTCTTCTTCGCCATCAGCGCCATCATCTACAAGAACTACGACGTCGCCATCTGCGCCATTTCGGCCGTATGGTTCGGCGTACTGTTCGTCGGCATCTACGCGGTAATGCTATTCCGCCTGTTCAGCGACAAGTACTTCCACTGGCTCTACGTCGCCTGGAACGTTTCGCTCACGTTCGTATTCATCACGTTCACGCGCTTGTTCTTCCGCGCAGGCTCCAACCTCGACCCTGCCGAAGCGAACGAAGTCGCCTGGAACACGGCCAAGAACATGGTCCAGCAGATGGGCACCGCCTGGAAATGGGACGCCTCGCTCTGGACAATCGCCTGGGAACACATCAACATCATCCTCGTGTTCATCGCGGGCATGCTCATCCACTGGATTCCCAAGAAGTTCAAGAGCCGTTACCGCATCGCGTTCGCGTCGTTGCCGCTTCCCGGAATGGTCGCCGCAACAGCGTTCATCATCTTCGTCATTTACCAGTTCATGAGCGCGGACAGCTGCCCGTTCATCTATTTCCAGTTCTAGGGATTA
>CAMZDZ010000183.1 GCA_947305535.1 uncultured Fibrobacter sp. | reverse complement strand
ACCAGGCGCTTGCGCACGTCGGCAGGACGGATGACCTCGTCGACCACGCCCATGGAGGCGGCCACGTAGGGGTTCATCAGTTCTTCTTCGTACTTGGCAATGCACTGAGCACGAGCAGCCACCGGATCCGGAGCCGCAGCGATTTCCTTCTTGTTGATGATTTCCACGGCACCTTCGGCACCCATCACAGCCACCTGGGCAATCGGGAGGGCGAACACGTAGTCGGCACCCACGTCCTTGCTGTTCATGGCGATGTAAGCACCACCGAAGGCCTTGCGCAGAATGAGCGTCACCTTCGGCACGGTCGCTTCGGCAAAGGCGTAAAGGAGCTTTGCACCGTGGCGGATAATGCCCGAGTATTCCTGCTTGGAACCCGGCATGTACCCCGGAACGTCAACAAGCGCGAGAAGCGGAATGTTGAACGCGTCGCAGAAGCGCACGAAACGGCCAGCCTTGTCGGAACCGTCCACATCCAAGGAACCCGCGAGCACCTTGGGCTGGTTCGCAACAATACCGACAACTTCACCATCCAGGCGAGCAAAACCGATCACCACATTCTTGCCCCAGTCGCTCTGCACTTCGAAGAAGCTGTCGACATCGGCAAAGGCGGCAATCACCGACTTCACGTCGTAGGCCTGCTTGTAGTTATCCGGAACAATGTCCTGGATCGTTGCGCTGTTGTCGAACGAAGCAGCCACATCGTTCGATTCAGACTTGGAGAACAACTTCTTGAAGAAGCCCGCTTCATCATTCTTGGCGGCTTCGGCAAACTTGCAGCTGCATTCGGCAGATCCCTTGCGGTTGCTCTGCGGCAAATAGCTCAGCAACTTGCGCACGCCTTCGAGGCAGGACTTGTCGTCGTCGTACATGAAGTGCGCCACGCCAGACTTGGAGGTATGCACCGGAGCGCCACCCAGTTCGGCAGCGGTAATGTTTTCGCCCATCACCTGCTTCACCACAGCCGGGCCGGTCAAGAACATCTGGCTCGTCTGCTTGGTCATGAAGATAAAGTCGCTCAGAGCCGGAGAATAGCAGGCACCGCCAGCGCAGGGGCCCATAATCACGGCAATCTGGGGAATCACGCCCGAAGCCCACACGTTGCGGGCCATGATGGCGCTATAACCGGCGAGCGAGAACACGCCTTCGTCAATGCGGGCTCCACCACTGTCGTTCAGCGCGACAAACGGGGCACCAGCCTCGACAGCCATATCCAAAACGCGGCAAATCTTTTCGGCGTGGCACTGGCCCAAGGCACCGCCACCCACGGTAAAATCTTGAGAAGAAGCAAAAACAAGGCGGCCATTCACCTTGCCATAACCCGTCACGACACCGTCGCCCAAAATCACCTTGCTTTCTTTAAGGACGCGGTTGCTGGACTTGCGGAGAGCGCCAATTTCGACAAAGGTACCTGCATCAAACAGCATTTCCATGCGCTCACGTGCAGTAAACTTACCGGACTGGTGCTGCTTATCGACACGTGCCGCACCACCGGCCGCCTGGGCCTGAGCCAGGAGGCCTTCCAGTTTCGTCATATGCTTTTCATTCCACATAGTGTAAAGAACTCCTTTACTGTAATAATTTCGTAGCCAAAGATAAAAATTGTTAACAATCCGGTCAACTCGGAAAAAGGGCTTTCAAACCCGCATAAGAAAGATGGAAGATTATTTTAAGCAAGCCGCCCCGGGGCAACCTAATCCAAGCCAAGAATCAGCCGAACCGCCGTAAGGGCCTGGTGCGCGGCACAAAGCATCACTCGCGGAGCTACCAGCCCGATTCCGTCGGCAACATCGCTCACCCCGTCGCCGCAGAGGTAAAATTTGTCCGTAATCTTACGGGTACGGATGGTATTCCCGCCTTCAAACCCCGCCATTCCGGAAGCCGCCACCAAAAACTTTTCGGGCATCGTCTCGAGCACCGCGTTCACGAGCATCGCCTTCGCCTCGGCATTGTCGAACGCCTCGCAAACCACGTCGGCATTTGCAAGGAGCGTCGCCACATTCTCGGCAGTCACCTTCTCGAAATGCGTTTCATATCCCGTGTACGGGGCAATCTCTTTCAAGTTCGCAAGCAGAGCTTCGGGTTTGGGGTGGCCAACCTGACACGCCTTGTACTGCTGGCGATGCAGGTTCGTCACGTCGACGCAGTCAAAATCCACGAGAACGAGTTTCCCTACACCGGTACGCGCCAAAGAAATCGCGATATTCGAGCCGAGCCCGCCCAGCCCGCATACAGCAACGGTCGCCGCCTGCAACTTGCGCACGGCATCGGCACCCTGGCGCTTCTCGAGCGCGGCAAGCATCTCTTCGCGAGTCGGCACGCGAGTTTCCATCACCCGCCACCTACAAAGTTCACGACCTCGACCACGTCGCCATCGGCGAGCACCGTCTCGGCATACTTTGCCTTCGGAACAATTTCTTCGTTCCGCTCCACGGCAATGCGCACGGTATTGTACCCCGCTTCTGCAAGGTATTCGGCAACGGTCTTCCCCGCCGCATCGACACTCTGTCCATTTATGGTAAGCATGGCGCAAATATAGGAAATTAGAACATTACCCTGTACGGAATTTGCTTGTCGAAGCGGCGGCCCTTGAGGTCGCGATAACCCTTGCGGGCCGGAATCAGCAAATCGTCGCGAGGAACAACGCGCTTGATGGCCGTCGTACTCGTGTCCTTCGGGCCTTCGTCAAACTTGATGTTGCCAAGGAGCGTTTCGCCGCCAAGGCCTTCAGCCGTCAGGTAGAAGTCCTGCACGCCCTCGAGTTCCGGCATGTTGGAGCAGCGCACGTCAATCCACTTGCTCTCATCACCTGCCGAGGGCAAATCGCACTTAGAAATCACGTCACCCTTCTTGCTTTCCTTGCGGATGTTCAGCGTGCCGCCGGATCCATTCTTCACCTGCACAAGCACGCCCGGGCCCACGATGGAATCCGTAATCACGTTCTCGAAAATCGCGTAGCCGCCGTCCTTGATGGCGAACTCGTCCTTGTCCGTCAAACGCACGCGGATGCCGTTGTCAAAGCCGTTCGCCGGAATCGTATCGCGAATGATGCGCAAGAAGTCCAACCTGTCGAGCTCCGCATAATGCTTGCCCTTCGTAATCTCGATGAAGTTCGAGCCGCGTTTGAGTTTCGTGGGGATGTACACCACAGACTTCTCGGGGAATTCGCTCCACGCGCCCGTCAGCGGCAACTCGATTTCCTGCTTCTTGCCGTTGATGCTCACAAAGTGAGAGCTTCCGTTCGCGCCGTCTTCGGTCCAGTCATTGTCGTAGCGATAGCGAATCAAGTAGTCGCCCGCCTGCGGGATAATCATCGGCAAACGAATCTTGCTGTCTTCGTAGTTGATGTAGGCACAGAACTCGCCGTTAGACGCCTTGGAACTGCTCGAAATATCCACATGCGTCAAGGCACCGTGTTCCGCCTCTGCGCTCAGGTAACGCCCGAGGAACGGTTGCCCCAGTTCCGGCCAGCCATCGTCGGTATAAACGATATCGCGGACCTGGATGTAAGAATTTCCGCCGTCATTCTTGTCGTAGTAATGGTTCACAAAGCGCTGGCGGTTCACGTCCTGGAAAGCCTCGCCACCCGCGGGCCCATAATAGCGGCCATAACGGCTCAGCAAAATCGTGCCGCCGCCATCCAGCAACTTCTTGCCGCTGCGGTCCAC
>CAMZDZ010000182.1 GCA_947305535.1 uncultured Fibrobacter sp. | reverse complement strand
CCTTATCGGTGATGCCAAAACCGTCCATCACGATGGTGACGACGGGTCCCTTGATACCGGGGAAGTTGGAAAGTTTCTTGAGCATGTTTTACTCCGTATTGTGTGGGCGGAAAGCCGCCCCTTGTTAAATTACGGGCGTAAATTTAGAAAATAAAAAAGGGTTCCCAAGAGAGGGAACCCGTGAATTGTGTCTATTTGGCGATTACTGCTTCTTGTATATGAGAATCGTCAGATTGTAGTTGTTGTTGGCATCGGGGGTATCCGGCTTGTTGAGCAGGGTGAACGCGAAGAAGCCGTCACCGGTTGTGGAATTGTAGGCCGAAGTCGTTGCTATATAGAATTTCATGCCGTCGAATCCGGGAAGTACCGTAGTAAGAGACTTTTCCTTGAAGCGGAAGTTGCTCATGGTTACCGGATCAGGGGGCAAGTCGAGGGAAGTCCAGTCGTCATCCCAGTTCTTGTCCTTGTCGTTGGTGTATTCGGCAATTTGCACGCCGTTTGCGCTGTGCGCTGTCAGAATGCCGGTCAGTTCATCTGCAGTGAAATACAGGTCTGCAGATGCTACGGGGGCTGCGGACAGCGTGGCGAGTGAGATTCCCTGTCCATCCTTGGTTCCGACTTCGACTGTGGTCATAACCATTGTCACGTTGGAACCCGGAACTTCCTTAGGCGTCGTCGCAGTGTCTTCTACGAGAACCTGGCAGAACCTTTCGTCACGGACAAAGGTAAGGGAATCCCTGGAGACATACATGGAGGGTTTGCTTGCGTCGTAGGAGGCCATGTAGGTCGCGTAAAGACGGAAGGTCCCGCAGTCAGTCTTGTTTTCGTCGTAGATGCCGGCACCGAGTTCGGACCAGTTGACGTTGGGGATTGCTCCTGTAGGAGCATTGTAGGTCACCTGAAGAGGTGTCCCGACCGTGGCGCCGGTTTCGTTCACCTTCACCATGGTGAGCTCTGCACTTGTAAATGCGACTTCCGCTCCGGTCGGAATGGCCGTGGTATCCAACAAATTAAGTGTCGCACCGCCGGCAATAACAGCCCTGGTTCCGTCACCGTTGAAGTTCACGGTCATCGGGTTCGTGACAACAGGGGAAATGTCCGTTACAGGAGGCAGAACGGGAGTGTCAATGACGGGAGTGTCGTCTGCTTTGTTGGGGCTGCTAGATTCGTCAGAGCAAGCGATGAATCCGCATAAAACGACAGCACTCATGCCTATTGTTGCAAGTTTGCGAGAAAATAGATATTTCATAAAAACACCTCTTTTTTATTCGTCTGTGACTAAAAATAAACAAAAAATTTGAAAAGTATACAATATAAGGAATTTGAATCAAAAAAGTGTGACCTGGACGGCTTTTCCTGTGTTGAATGTAAAGAAAAAACCCCTAAAAAGGGGCTTTTTCTTGAATAAACGAGTAAATTGTAAAATTTTACTTCTTGTAGTAAACGATGGTCAGGGGGACGACTCCGTTGGCGTCCACAATTCCCTTCGTCATGAGCGAAACGGCGTAGAAATCATCGCAAGTCGTTTCGTTGAATGCCGGACCAACAACGACCCAGAATGCATCAACGTCAAATCCTTCAAACGTTTCCGCGAGCTTGCTCGGCGAGAAACGGAAGTCGTTGATATGCACCGGATCGGGAGGCAGGAGTTCGGAGTACCAGTCGTCATCCCAGACCTTGTCATTTGCGTTTGTGTACTTGGCGACTTGGTAGCCGTTAAGACCGACAAGGGTGAGCTGGTTTTCTTCATTGATTCGGACCTGGATTTGAGCTTCTGCTGCCGAAACTTCAGAGTCGGTCTTGAACGAATAACCCTTTGCTGCTGCAGTGGTCATTTCGCCGGTGTTCAGGCTCAATACGACGTCAGAAACGATGACCGGTTCGGACGAAGAAGATTCGATGACCGGTTCAATGCAGGCTTCGGCATCGCGGACAAATATCACGGAGTCGACGGAGACGAACTTGTCGGGCTTAGCCATGTCGTTTGTCGCAAGGAGCGTGACGCGCAGCTTGAACGTTCCGCACTGGGTCCTGTTCGGGTCGTAAAGGGTGACGCCCATTTCGGCAAGGTTGACGCTGGGACGCGGGAATTCCGGCTTCACGTATTCGGGCTGGATCAAGGCGAATTGTTCTTCGCCAGTCTCGGTCAGGTAGGTGAATTCCAGGATCACGTCCGTGAACATCGGATCGTTCTCGCTGTCGGCATTAGCGGTTGTGTCCCATCCATCCAAGATGGCGCTTCCAGTGAAATTGAATCTCGACTGGTCACCGTTTGCGGAGACAGAAGGAGCCTGGAAACGGATGGGGGAAATTTCCGTTTCTTGGTAGGCCGCGGAGTATGGAATCATACTGGAAGAAGAGTATGTGGGCTGTTCTCTTTTCGGAGCCGTAGGTTCATCGCTTCCGCCACATGCAAAAATTACAGCTGTAAAAGCAGCAAAAAGAGCAAGAAGGGATACGCTTTTTAGAAAATCGTATTTCATTTTTTTATCCTCTCTATATATTTCCTAGAAAATAAACAAAAAAAAGCAAAATGTGTCTTTTATAACATGTAAAATTTGATAAAAAAACTTGCTTTTTAGCCCAAAAATGGCAATTTTGACCTAACATGCGTAAATTATAGATTACAATCACGCGTTTTTGCTCATTGCCCTACTTCATGCCGCGGATGATGTCGCGCAGGCGGGCCGCTTCCTCGAAGTCGAGGCGGGCGGCGGCTTCCTTCATTTGGCGTTCCAAATCTTCGAGCTTTGAGCTGTCAGCCGCGAGCGATGGGCCCGGATCTCCGCTCCTCGAACCTCGAGCCCCGAGCCTCGAGCCTTTCTTTCGTCTGGAACTGGGTTGCAACGGTTCCATCGGGCGGATGCCGAGGGTCCCTGAGCCTGTCGAAGGGTTGTCTTCCCAATCGTCTTCTTCCTCGAGCCCCGAGCCTCGAGCCTCGTCCCCGTCGATTCCGAGCGGATCGTTAATCCTCAAGTCTTCTTCAATCTTTCTCGTCACCGATTTCGGCGTGATGCCGTGTTCCTTGTTGAATTCTTCCTGCACGCTGCGGCGGCGGGCGGTTTCGGTGACGGCCTTTTCCAGACTGTCGGTCATGTTGTCGGCGAACAGGAGCACGGTGCCGTTCACGTTGCGGCTCGCGCGCCCCATCGTCTGGATGAGGCTGCGGTAGTTGCGGAGGAACCCTTCCTTGTCGGCGTCGAGAATCGCGACCATGCTCACTTCGGGCAGGTCGAGGCCTTCGCGCAGCAGGTTGATACCCACGAGTACATCGAATTCGCCGGTACGTAAGCCCCGGATGAGTTCGTGGCGTTCGAGCGTCTTGATGTCGCTGTGCAGGTAGCGTGCGCGGATGCCCGCTTCCACGAAGAAGTCGGTGAGGTCCTGCGCCATCTTCTTGGTGAGCGTCGTGACCAGCACGCGGTCGCCGTTCTTGACGACTTCCTCGATGCGGTAGAGCAGCACGTCCATCTGTCCCTTGATGGGGAACATCTCGATTTTCGGGTCCAGGAGCCCGGTCGGCCTGTTGATTTGTTCGGTCACTACGCCGCCCGTCTTTTTCAGTTCGTAGTCGCCGGGAGTCGCGCTCACAAAGAGCACCTGTTTCGGGTACATGAACTCGAATTCGGCGAAGTTCATCGGGCGGTTGTCGAGCGCGCAGGGGAGGCGGAA
>CAMZDZ010000181.1 GCA_947305535.1 uncultured Fibrobacter sp. | reverse complement strand
GCGGCAAGCCCGTTGTGTCAAGCAGCTCCAGCAAGAAGGTCGCATCCAGCAGCAGCAAGGCGCAGTCCAGCAGCAGCAAGAAAACTGTGGCCAGCAGTTCCAGCAACAAGGCTGCCTCTTCCAGCAGCAAGAAGACCGTCGCTTCTTCCAGCAGTAACAAGGCTGCCTCTTCTAGCAGCAACAAGGCGGCATCTTCCAGCAGCAAGAAGTCCGGGAAGTCCAGCTCGTCTTCGAAGGGCAAGTCCGACATGTTGCCTGCCGTGGCGTTTGCGAACATGGATGTCCTTTTCACGGGCGGCAATCTGGTTGTCACCGTGCCGCGTTCCAGCCGGGTTCTGGTCGAGGTGTTCGACATGCTCGGCAATAGCCGCGGGAACTTCCGTGCCTACGTTTCCGCAAGCCACGTGTTCTCCCTGCATTATCTGGAGCAAGGTCGCTATCTAATCCGCGTTAACAACGGGAGTTCTGTACAAAATCTCAATGTTTTGATAAAATAACGCCAAAATGGCGAATAAATTAAATAATGTAAATAAAAGTTTTCGCACTATGTCGGCGAAAAATAGATATTTTATTTGTGCGAAAAAAGTAAGTTTTTGACGCAGAAGATTTACAAGAAACTCTCTCCTCCATCAATAGGCGCTCCGGTCTTCCTTCGACCGGGGCGTTTTTTATGCACAAAAAAGAAACGGACGAGATGCCCGTTCCTTGAAAGAGGTTGATAAAGCCGGAAGGCCGAAAGTGGTTACACGCCGAGCGCTTCGATGGCGGCCTTGTACTTCTTGAGGCGGAACTTGGTCTTGAGTTCGCGGCGTTCCTGGCGCTTGATGTACTTGTCTTCGAGGAGCACGTTCAAGATGGCGCTCTTCGCCTTTGCCGCCATGGGGTTGTCCTTCAGCGTCTCGACGAAGCGCACGAAATCCTTCTCGCGGGCGTCGTAGGTGGAGTCTTCGGCCGGCACGCCCTTTTCCATGAGCTTGCAGCTGTACTCGTCGATCCAGCCCTGGTTCTTGTGGTACGTCATCTTCTGGATGAGTTCGACCATGTCTGCCGGTACGCCCATTTTCACCATGTCTTCGGGAGTCTTCTTGGTGGCGGAAGTGATGGAATCCTGCAAAATGGCGAGGGTCTGAACTTCTTCGGATTCACCCTTGTTCTTCAGATAGTCGGCGACGTTCTGGAGAAAATCGATGTAGGGGCCTCCGGCCTTGTCTTGTTGACCCTTGTGAATTTCCTCCGCAATTTTGTAGGCTTCGTTATAAGAAAGCATTTCTAATCCTTGTTAATTAAATTCTTTGGCGCCAACAGGCGCACTATACCAATATATATAAAAAACGGGGCGGGAAATGCGCATTTTACGGGAGTTAAATCGGAAAAACCCTTTTTTTTCGGGGCATGCAAAAAAGGTTCCCCGTCAGGGAACCTTTCGTACTAAAAATTGGGGGTCGGCCCTTATTTCGGGCAACCGGTGCCGAGCGTACCCTGGAGGGTGGATACGCAGGTCTCGCTCAACTGCTGAGCTTCTGTAGTGCCTGCGGCGAATTCGATGCATTCGCCCATCGCGCCCGGAACATCGCAGGAGACCATGTCGCCACCGGCCGGGGCGGCTTCGCCAGAGGAGGCCGGGGCAGCTTCGCCGGAAGAGGCGGGAGCGGCTTCGTCGGAAGAGGCCGGAGCGGCTTCGTCGGAAGAGGCCGGGGCGGCTTCGTCGGAAGAGGCCGGGGCGGCTTCGCCAGAGGAGGCCGGAGCGGCTTCGCCGGAAGAGGCCGGGGCAGCTTCGCCAGAAGAGGCCGGAGCGGCAGCGTCGGACGAAGAACTTGCGGGGGTTGTCACAGGAGCGGCGCCCGTGCTTATGTACTGCCAGGCTTTGCCGTCACATTGCATGTAACCGTCATGCCCCTCGACGAGAATCTTTTTGTCTTTGAGGGATTCGTTACACGGAATCGGGGTAACTTCTTGCAGGGAATTCACCTTCTCAGGAATTTCGGTCGATGATGGACCCGAGGAACTGTCATCTCCGCAGCCGATGATCGCGGCCACGGATACAAAGGCGACAGGGAGAAGATATTTCTTGGAAAACATGGTGACTCCTTTAATATTTTGATTGCGTGCAAGATATTCAAATCTCGCGCGTTTGTAAACTTTTTTCGTGTAAAAAAATGATTAATCGTTGTCTTTGACGACAACGCCAGCCGATTTTTTGCCCAATTTGGGCCGTTTTAGAACTTTTTGCCAAGAATAGCGGAAACATTCCTGAGGATGCCTTCGGCCACGTCGGGCTTGTTCATCGAGTACACGTGCACGTTCGTGATGCCGTTCGCGTACAGGTCGATAATCTGGTCGGCCGCGTAGATGATGCCCGCCTGCTTCATGGCCTCGGGGTCGCTGCCGAACTTGTCGACCAGCGACTTGAAGCGCTGCGGCATGAAGGAGCCCGAAAGTTTGATGGCGCGTTCCACCTGGTTCGCGTTCGTGATGGGCATGATGCCGGGGAGCACGGGGCAGTTCACGCCCGCGTCGCGCAGCTTGTAGAGGAAACTGAAGAACAGGTTGTTGTCGAAGACCATCTGCGTGGTGAGGAAGTCGGCGCCTGCATCGACCTTTTCCTTGAGGTGCTTGATGTCTTCGGCCTGGTTCGCGCTCTCGGGGTGCTTCTCGGGGTAGCATGCCGCGCCGATGCAGAAGTCGGAATCGCTTTCCTTGAGTTCGCGGATGAGTTCCACGGCGTAGTGGTAGTCGCAGTTGTCGCGGCCCTTCTCGAGGAGTTCCGGGGTGAGGTCGCCGCGCAGGGCCATCACGTTCTTGATGCCGGCCGCCTTCATCTCCTCGATGCGCTGGTGCACGGTCTCCTTGCTGCTCGAGACGCAGGTGAGATGGGCGAGCATCGGGATGCCGAACTTCTGCTTGAGGTTTTTCGCGATGTCGAGGGTGTAGTGGCTCACGCCGCCGCCCGCGCCGTAGGTGACGCTCATGAAGGCAGGGCCGAGGGCGGCGATGGATTCGGTGGCCGCCTTGACGCTTTCGAAGCTCGTTTCCTTCTTGGGCGGGAACACTTCGAACGAAAGGCTCATCTTGTCTTGCTTCAGGATATCAACGATTTTCATATCACCTCGCGGGATCTAAATTCCTTTTTGGGGCCGGACCGGCGGCCGTGGTCTATGCAAATATTCTAATACGTGCATAAATATAGGTAAAAAGCCGCCGTCCTGTCAATATGAGGAGAGGCTAAAATGGCGGATATTTTTCTATCTTTGCACCCGCAATCAATTGCAATGGGCGCATCCCGCGCCAAATCAACTAACCGGAGGCAAAAATGGCTCTACAGTTCTACAACACCGCATCGCGCAAGAAAGAAGTATTCACACTCCCCGAAGGCGTTCCCGCCGTGCGCATGTACTGTTGTGGCCCGACGGTGTACCATTTCGCCCACATCGGTAACCTCCGCACCTACATTTTTGAAGACTTTTTGGTCCGTACGCTCAAGTACTACGGCTACAAGGTGAACCACATCGTGAACATCACCGACGTGGGCCACCTCACCAGCGACGCGGACTCCGGCGACGACAAGATGGAAAAGGGCGCCGCCCGCGAAGGCAAGTCCGTCTGGGACATCGCGAAGTTCTACACCGACGCTTTCATGGCCGACTGGCACCGCCTCAACATCCAGGAACCGACCCGCTGGACGCCTGCCACGCAGC
>CAMZDZ010000180.1 GCA_947305535.1 uncultured Fibrobacter sp. | reverse complement strand
TTTCTCCGATTGTCGGTGTTTTTATGTGCTTGCTCATGGTTTGCTCCTAGTGGTAGGAATATACCTATTTTGCGTGTATATGTCAAGCGGGTATGTTGTTTTAGAGGGTTTTAGGGTGTCCCTATATATAAGACGAAGAAATGGCTGGAAATGTGCCTAAATGGACTAAAAAAGTTAGCGAGATTGACAAAATGCAGACAGCGCTAAGCTATTCGGTTCAATTTTTTTAAATTTCTTTTATGGCTAGATTGATTTATGTCTTTTTCTTTATTTGCTTGATTATGACTTTGGTGGGGTGCTCCAGCCATGCCCCTTCTGCCTCAATGTTCATGAATTCCCAAAAGAATAGTGTTATTTTGGGCGTTAATGGTATGGTCAACCTTGGGGATCGATATGATTATGAAATCGAAGATTCCGGAGATGATATTCATTTTAAAGAAGGTGGTCCTTATTCGGTGGAACCGTCTTTGGGATTAAGAGGGGACAATATTTTTCTTTCCTTTAGTATGGAGTTATATGGGGCAATGAGGGTTTCGTTAGGTTTTGTCAGTAATTATTTCGGCTCCTTGGTTTGGCTTACTCCTATTACGTTTGGTGAAAATAAATCTCCTGGATATGGTCTTATGCTTGTGGAACAGTTCCCTTTTGCAGAGAATTGGAAAGTGGGCGTTAGTGAGCATTTTGCCAATAATCAGTATAGTGGAAGTGAAAGCCTTTGTTTGAGTTGCTCTCCTTATGCAAGGGACTATCAAGAGTTGGGCATAGGGACCTATATTTCATATAAGAATTTTTCCATTGAATTCCGGTACGGAAATGAACTTGATTCTCCTAATCAGCGCTATTACTTGATGGCGAATTATGACTGGTCCTCGTCAATTTAGTCGAACTCACGACTTCGTCGCTCGTCCTCGGTCTCGAATTATTCAATAAAACGAAAAGGCACCCTTGGGGGTGCCTTTTCCGTTTTATCGGAATAGCGAGATGGACAAAACCTTCGTTTCACTCAGCTTTTGCCCTCCGGGTTCCGCCTTGCGGCGAAATCGCTAAATCGACTAATATTCGCGCTGCTCATCGACGATTTAGTCGAACTCTCGTGACACTCCGCGCTTTAGCGCGGGAAATCGGCTTCGCCGATTGATAGTGGAACGATGTCAGTTTCGATGTTGTTTCAGTGCTTTAGCACTGTAAAACAACACGAAAGCTGACTCTACGTGAGTTCTCATCTTGCTAGACATTCAATAAAACGAAAAGGACCCCTTGGTGGGGTCCTTTTTCGTTTTATCGGAATAGCGAGATTCGAACTCACGACCTCTTGCTCCCGAAGCAAGCGCTCTACCAGGCTGAGCTATATTCCGTTCTTGTGGGCTCAAAGATAGTTAAATGTTGTCGGTTATCAAAGGGGAAAGTCACGAAAAAAATGCTTTTTTTAGCGTTTTTTCCGTTTCTGGGGGGCTGATGGGCGGGGTTTCCCGATTTTCATGATGCTCGACCCCGCGTTGTCGGGTTCGACCTTGTAGAAAATGACCCTGTTTTTCCATTCGGAGCGGACTTTGCGGTCGATGATGTGCTTCACGTTGCCGTATTCGGGGTTCCCGCCGCCGTGGATGATGCGCAGTACGCTCAGTCCGGCGATGAGGAGGTCGTCGATGCGGCGTTCCACAGCCTCGGCGGCTTCGTCGGCGGTGAACCCGTGGAGGTCGATCTCGTCTTCGGGGACGGGCAGTTCCCAGGCTGCCGGGCTGCGGCGCATCTTGCGTCCGCGCGGTCCGGGGGCGGGGCGTTCGGCGGCTTCCTTTTCCGCCTGCTTGCGCATTTCCTCGTCCTTGTCCTCGATGCGGTGGTTCTTCAGCCATTCCAGCTGGAACTCTTCGTCTGCGTTCAATGCCATTTTATAACCTCGGCGACAAATTTAGAAAGTTCCCGTGGTAGTTCCAGCTCCACTGGTCGGGGTGCTCGGCAATCCACCGTTCGGTCTCTCGCGCGATGTCGGTGACGAGTTGGATTTCGCCGTACTTGGGCGGGTAGTACTTCTCGAAGCGGATGACGATGCGCCTTTCGGGGGTGTCCTCGGTCCACGTGCGGAAGATGACGATGCCGGCGCCCATGGCGTTCACCTTCTGCAGGAGGCGCAGGTACAGGGTCGACGGCCGCCCGAACAGCTCGACGGCGTTCCCCTTGGTGTTCTTGCCCTGGTCGTAGACCATCGCGAGGATTCCCCTCGTCCTGAAGAGGTTTCGGATGAGCTTTCCCGTTTCTTCGGGGTGGTACTCGGTGAGGTGCGGGTCGCTGCGGAGGTCCTCGAGGTTCCTGCGGAAGGCCTCGTCGCCCACGGAATCGGTAATCAGGTGGACATGCTCGCTGTAGCGGCAGAGGGCGCGGTGCATTAGCTCGAATGAACCCTGGTGGATGCTGATTCCGGCGATGGGCCCCTGCTTCACGGCCTGGCGGATGATTTCCTCGTTTTCGTAGACGATGCGGCGGGTGACGCTTGCGAAGCGGGCGAGTCCGCGGTAGGAGTCGAGCGCGTTCCAGTAGATGCCGCGGAACATGTCCTCCGGGGTGACTCCTTGCAGCGCGTTCCCGAAGCGGCCGGGGTCCTGTTTGGCGTATTCCCTTGCCAGGGCGAGGTGGTTTACGACGCGCCCGTAGGCCCTCTTCTGGTGGAGAGCCTTGTATATCGGGAAGACGAGGGTGAACAAAGCAGCGTAGAAGGCATCCGGCACCCGCAAGAGTGCTCCGAAAGCGAACTTATAGGCAATGTACTTAAGTTTGTTCACTTGTTTGCTTCAGGCTTGGGACTCCAGGCTCGTGCCTCGTACCTTTGTTACTCTTCGTCGAACTCCAGGATGTTCCGCCCGATTTCTCGGTCGAATACGCTCTGCTTGAGGCCTTCGCCGGCGTAGCTGATGGTGGGGGAGACTTCGTAGAGCTTCTTGGGGTCGATCGCCACGTGCGCCTTGCGCAGCCATTCGCGGTGCAGGCGGCCGATCATGTTGCGGGCCGTCTTCGGGGAATCGTTCCCGTCGGCGTTTTTCACCGGGGAGAATTCCTCTTCGCGGATGACGCCGAACGGCATCATGGAACCGAGCTGCGGGAACGCGTCGAACAGGAACTGCTCGAACTTCCAGCACTTCTCGATGCCGCAGACGGTCTTGCGGGCGGTGTGCCAGGGCAGCTTGCTCGTCTGCAGTTTCCTGAGTCCCGCAATCTTGAACAAGTGAATCGCGATGTTTCCGCCGTCGAAGACAAGGCTCCCGTCGGGATTCGTCATGTCGCGGTAGCTTTCGGGGAGGTCGCTGTATTCCACGACGCCGGGCTTCTTGTTCTGGAATGCGAAAATGCCCACCTTTTCCTGCGCGTTTGCCTTGTGGACGACCTTGGAGGCGCTGAGGCTGCGGCCCTCGGCTGCGAGTGCCCCGATGAAGGCCGGGTCGCAGATGCGGCAGAGCGCGTTGTCGACGCTGTAGAGGAACACGTACTGCACGCCTTTTTCCACGAGCCAGGCGAGCGTGCCGCTCTGGGAAAGTGCGCGGAAGCAGCCGCCGTTGCCGTCGGGGACGAGGGCGAGGCGGCCGTTTTCGTCGACGACGGCCTTGCCTTCAGGGTCGAGGGCGCAGATAGTGCCCTGCTCGAAGAAGCGGATGTTCTCGCGGGCGTATCCGAAGAAGTTGTGCTCGGTAAAGAAGTTGACGGTCGCCTCGTGGTTGAGGGGGCTCGTCATGATGCACCAGGGAATGGGATGCTCCACCCGTGCGGCGAGGTTCAGCAGGCGTTC
>CAMZDZ010000179.1 GCA_947305535.1 uncultured Fibrobacter sp. | reverse complement strand
TGAAGGCGGTGCGCAAGGACGTGCTTGCCAAGTGCTACGGCGGTGACATCACCCGTAAGCGCAAGCTCCTCGAAAAGCAGAAGGAAGGCAAGAAGCGCATGAAGAGCATCGGCTCGGTCGAAGTGCCGCAAAAGGCGTTCCTCGCCGTGCTTTCGCTCTCCGACAATTCCACCAACAACGGCGACTAGCCATTATTCGAAAGCGATGGCATACCTGGACAGAAAAGTAAGGCGACTGCAGTGGCGGACATCCAAAGCCCGTCTCTTCTTCGCCGTATTCATCATGCTCGTCGCCTTCACCGGCGCACTCGCCATCCGCTACTACGCCATCGAGCCGATACTCCTGCGCGACACGGCAATGCAGCCCCGCATCAAGGAAGGTTCGCTGATATGGGTCTGCCGCCTTCCGCGATGCATCGACAAGGCCGCCTTCGGAGACATCGTCTGGGCAAGGCAACCTAACAACGAGACTCTCGTCCGCAAAATTATCGGCTATCCCGGAGACTCCATCGAGATTTCGGACAAGGGGCGCATCAAGACCAAGCACAAGCGCTTCATGTGGAGAGGCGAAGACTCCTTTATCGAGACGCGCAAGTTCTACGTTCCCAAGAAAGGCGACACAATCATCCTTTCCTCGCTCAACGACGTGGAAGAAGATTACATTCTCAGGCTGATGAACGAACAGGGGCTCCCCCTCACCATCAAGTCAACGCTTTGGCAAGGGAACCGCGAAATCTCAATCGAACGCATCGGTTCGACCAAGCTGGGTCACCGCCTGGTGAGCCTAAAAGAACTCGACGTGCTCCCATGGCAAGACAGGCGCCTCATCGAAATGCAGATCCGCCAGGCGGAACCCGGAAACTCGCCCATCAAGATCAAACGCCAATTCTTCGTCGAAGGCGATTCCGTCCCGATGGACACGTTCGTCGTCGCGAGCGACAACTACTACCTCGCCTGCGAAAAGGGGAGCCACTGCGTCGATTCCCGCGAGCTCGGCTTCTTTACCAAGGAGCGCATTCTCGGGCGCTACATCAAGCAACCCGACATCGTGAAGCAGTTTGTCCTAAAGAAATTGCAAGAATTCCAGAAGACCTTCCTCCCCATCAAGAAAAAAGCCGCTGAGGACACCGTGCAAGAGACTCCGAAAAAGGAGCAAGAGAGAAAGACCGAAGTCCAGGCAATCAAGAAGGAAGGCCATGAAAGCGTTCGGCCGGAACAGCCCCACGAGACGAAATCCGCAGCAGAAAAGGTCCGTCAAATAAAAAGGCCGCACGCCCCCAAGGCATTTGACCCGGAACCGGCAACCGAACAAAAGAAGTAACCCCGGATAGCGAACCATCCGGGGCAACAATCCAAAGATTCCTAGTTAGTCGAGCGAGTGGACCAGGAGGCCGTCGCGCAGCTTGGGTTCGAACCAAGTGCTCTTCGGCGGCATGATCTCGCCGGCGTCGGCGATGTTCATCAGCTGGTCGAGCGTCGTCGGGTACATGGCGAAGGCACAGGCGCACTCGCCGCTATCCACGCGCTTCACGAGTTCGCCGAGACCGCGGATGCCACCGACGAAGTCGATGCGCTTGGAAGTACGCGGGTCGTCGATGTCGAAGAGCGGCTTCAGGATGAGCCTCTGCAGCAAGGCGACATCCAGACTGTCGACCGGGCCGAGGTTCTTGAGGAACTGGGCCTTGAACGTGCAGGCGTACCACTTGCCGCCCATGTAGAAGTTCACCTGGTTCTGCTTCTCAGGGCTCTTCATGGAATCCAGTTCCACGATGTCGAACACCTTTTCCATCTCGGCCATGAGCTGTTCCGGCGTACGGCCGTTCAGGTCCTTGAGCACGCGGTTGTAGTCGAGGATCTTGAGCTGGGAGCTCGGGAAAAGGATGGCGAGGTAACGATTGTATTCCTCGTCGCCGGTGTTGTTCGGATTCTGTTCGGCACGGTAGCTCGCGGCACGGGCACCTGCGGCGCTGCGGTGGTGACCGTCAGCAATGTAGCTCACCGGCACAGATTCAAAGGACTTGCGGATAGCCTCGATTTCGGCATCGTCGTCAATCACCCAGACTGTATGGCCAAAGCCGTCGCCCTTGCTCACAAAGTCATAGACGGGCTTGCGTTTGGTGACAGCACCAAACACGTCGAACTGGCCCTGGTCACGGTAAGTGAGGAAGACCGGACCGGTGTTGGCGTTGGTGGCGAGCACGTGGCGCAGACGGTCCTCTTCCTTGTCGGCGCGGGTGAGCTCGTGCTTCTTGATGATGCCGTTGAAATAGTCGGCGGCGGGCACGCAGCACACGAGGCCGTACTGCTCGCGACCGTTCATCGTCTGGCGGTAGACATAGAGACAGGGCTTCTTGTCGTAGGCAATCACGCCGTCGGCAATCATCTTGTCGAGGTTTTCGCGGGCATGGGCGTAGACCTTCGGGTCATAGGCGTCCACGGAATCCGGCAGTTCCAATTCCGCACGCGTCACGCGCAGATAGGAATGCGGGAGCCCCTCGGCCATCGCCTTCGCCTCGGCGCGGTTCATCACGTCGTACGGCAGGGCGGAAATCGTTTCTGCCTCGGCCGGATTGACCGGACGCAAAGCCTTGAACGGGTAGATGTGCATCATAGGTTTCTTTCCTTTTTTTGATTCTTTAATTAAAACTTCGTCTTCGGCAATCAGGTTGTGGATGTAGCCCGTCTTGCCGGCAATCCATTTCTTTTTGCGGTAACTTACGATAAAGTATGCAAGAACAAAGAAGATAAAACCACCAATAGCCGCCACGATGGTAATACCAATCATGAACGCGATTACGTGGTCAGCCGCATTGATCCAAAGGTTCTTGAGAATGACGACGCAGTTGCGGAACGATATACGTTCAAACTCGCCCAAAAAGTCGAAAGAAATCTTTCCAGGATGGTAAATCCAGCAACCGAGGGCATAACCTGCCGGATAGAAAAAACCGAACTGGGTAAAGGGATTGGCAACGAAAGAAGAGACGACGCCGGGAACCTTGGGCAGGCGGAACAATGCACAGAACGCAAGCGTCAAAAGAATCGCCACACCAATCGTCGGCCAAATGCCGATAAACACACCCGCGGCAACGGACCAAGCAACCTTCAGGGCATCGTGACGGCGCGGGAACATACGGTTGTAATAGATACGACTCAACCGCTTGTACTTCGGTTCAACTTCCTTTCTTTTCCGCGCAACCATAAGAAAAATAAAACTCCTTATACACCAAACTCTATTTTAACACAGGCCCCCAAGATAGAAAAATATCGTCCATCGGAACAGAGGCAAAGCGGTCCAATCCGCTCATTTGCTACATTATGGGCATGAAACATTTGATTTCCAAAGAGGGTTTCGAAAAACTCAAGGCGGAATGGGAACACCTCAAGTACGAGGAACGCCCCGCCATGATCAACCAGGTGCAGGCCGCAGCCGCCGAAGGCGACCGCAGCGAAAATGCAGCCTACACCTACGGTCGCATGCGCGTCCGCGAAATTGACCGTCGCCTGCGCGAACTGGACCGCATCCTGGACGGCGCAAAGATTGTCGAAAACGTCGCTCCCGAAGACGGCTCCATCAAGTTCGGCGCAACAATCAAAATGGTCGACATCAAGACCAAACGCGAAAAGACTTACAGCATCGTCGGCGAAAAGGAAATCGACCCGCTTAAAGGCCGCATCAGCATGAAGTCCCCCATAGGCGAGGCCCTGCTCGGCAAGAAGAAAGGCGAAACTGTGCAGGTGCAGGCACCCCGCGGAACAATCACGTACGAAATCCTGGAAGTGATGTATTGAGGCTCGAGGTTCGAGGCACGAGCTATGAGCAGAGTGCAGCGAGGTTACTTGCAGAGATTGCTTCAGGG
>CAMZDZ010000178.1 GCA_947305535.1 uncultured Fibrobacter sp. | reverse complement strand
GAAATCACGAACATCGTCGATGCGTTTCCGGAATGGAACGTGGGCGACACGGCCCCGTTCGATAGCGTGGAACTGCAGAAGAAAAAGAAGAGCAAGCCCAAGTATTACACCGAGGCCACGCTCCTTGCAGCGATGAAGACAGCCGGCAAGCAAATCGAGAACGAGGAACTCGCCGAAGCCATGAAGGACCGCGGGCTCGGAACGCCGGCCACTCAGGCAGGCATCATCGAGACGCTCAAGAAGCGCGGGTTTATCGAAGCGCAGAAGAATTACCTGGTCAGCACCGCCCGCGGGCGCGAAGTCATCGCCCTGATGGACGAGAAGGTCAAATCTCCCGAGATGACCGGCGAATGGGAATACAAGCTCTCGCAAGTGGAAAAAGGAACCCTCTCGCCCGTAGAATTCCGCGACGGCATCGTCAACTACGTGAAGGAACTCTTCGAGCACCTGCACCAGAAATACGGGAGCCAGTTCGAGCGCGAGACCGTGACCGACGCCATCAACTGCCCCAAATGCAGCCAGCCGATGGAAATCGCTCCGTGGGGTTACGTGTGCAAGAACGCCGAATGCGGTTTCAAGATGGGCCACACCATCGCGGGCCGCATGCTGAGCCACGGCGAAATGAAGGAACTGCTCGCCAACAAGGCTCTCGGTCCGATTTCCGGATTCAAGAGCAAGAAGGGCTCCGAGTTCTCGGCCAAGCTCACGCTCGACAAGGATTACAACATCAATTTCGCCTTCGAGAGCGACGGCAAGTTCCACGGGCAAAAGACGGATTACAAGTGCCCGCTGTGCGGCGAGACGCTGGAAGAAAATAAAAACGCGATATTCTGCACTGCGAAAGGAGATCCCCGCCCGGAGGCGGGGATGACAAGCGAAAAAGAGGCGGGGATGACAAAGGCGTGTAACTTTACCCTCTTTAAAAACATCGCAGGGCATGTGCTGACGGCTGCCGAAATCAACGAGCTGTTCACGAACGGCCGCACCCCGCTCATCCAGGATTTCAAGAGCAAGAAGGGCACGGAATTCGCGGCAAGCCTCAAGTGGGGCGAAGGCGAAGACAAGGGCCGCACGGTCTTCGAGTTCCTGCACAGAAACCTTCCCTGCCCCATTTGCGGCGACCAGTTGCGCTTCCGTAGCGGCAAGGTAAACCAGGACGGCACCGAAACGACCCATGCGGCATACATCTGCATGAACCCGCAATGCGGCTACGGAATCCCGCAAGTATTCTACCAGCGCAAGTTTAGCGACGAGGAAGTCGAAAACCTGCTCAAGAACAAATTCACGCCCGTGCTGGAGCCGTTCAAGAAGAACGACACGACCTTCCGCGCGGCGCTCGAACTCCGCGAAGGCGGCAAGATAGCCTTCAACAAGCTGACCGTCGAAGTCATATAATCCGGATTCGCCAACATTGCTATATTCAAAACCATGAGCATGAATTCGAACCGCATGGATGCCTACCTGGCCTTCTTGGGTGTGGAGCGGAACCTTTCGCCGGCCACCATCCAGAGCTACCAGGAAGACCTGCGGCATTTTGTCGGCTGGCTCGACGAGAACTCGATTGACCTCAAGGAACTGACGCCCGAAAGACTGGACGGCTTCCTGACATTTACCGCCGGGCAGGAGGAATACTCCCCCACGTCCGTCGCAAGGCATTTTTCGAGCCTGCGCGGATTCCTCAAGTACATGCAAAGGGAAGGCGAATACGATTTCAGCACGGAATCCATGCTGGAACGCCCCAAGCTCGGGCATTATTTGCCGCAGTACCTGACCCGCGAAGAAATCGACAGCGTCTTTGAAAGTGCAGCGAACGGCAAGAACCCGCTCCGCGATACGGCCCTGTTCGAGCTCATGTACAGCGCGGGGCTCCGCATCTCGGAGACGCTAGGCATCAAGCTCTCGCAACTGGACCTAGAAAACGAATGGCTCACCCCCATCGGCAAAGGCAACAAGCAGCGTCTAGTTCCGCTCGGGAGCAAGGCGAAGGAAAACCTGCGCGCCTGGATTGAGGAGGGCCGCCCCCTCACCAATCCGACTACGGACAACATCATTCTGAATTCCCGCGGCAAACCGATGACCCGCATGGGTGCCTGGAAAATCGTACAACAACACACGGCTCACCTTTCCAAACAGGTCTCACCGCATACCTTCCGGCACAGTTTTGCCACGCACTGCCTGGAGGCGGGCATGGACCTGCGCGTCCTGCAGGAACTGCTGGGCCATGCCGACATCAGTACCACACAAATTTATACGCACATCGACAAGGAATTCATCAAACAGGAGCACCGGCAGTTCCATCCAAGGGAAATGGCCGGAAAATAACAGGGATTTGGCGCACAAAGCAGCCCCAAAATTGACAACCTCGATGAATCTGGGTATATTTGAAATAAAATTGTAAGTTTTTTGGCGGAGATAGAAATGAAAAAAGCTTTCCCATTCCTCCTGGGGTCGGCTCTCTTTAGCGCCATCCTCATTATCGGCTGCGGTGACGACAGCAGCGAAAAAGTAACCCCAAGGAAAATTGTCACGGAAGTCGGCTCGATTTTCGAGTTGGGCACATGCACCGACACCAACGAGGGTGATACGGTCTACGTGAAAGACAAGCACTCCAACTTCCTTTGCTTCGACCACGAATGGGTCGACCTGGGAATACAGCCAGATTCCACGGACGATAAGGATGTCAGCAGTTCCTCTAAAAAGAGTTCCTCCTCCATGTCCAAAGAAACTCTCACCAAGTTCATAGACTTGTGCAAGGGGTCCGGCGGTAAAGAAAAAGACGGCGTGTGTATCTGTAAGGGCGAGCTCTGCGACGTGGGTGCCGTCTGTAACGTTCTTTCAGGAATTTGCGGGAACCAGACCAAGCGCACCGAAGACACCTCTTCGACGAAAGAAACCAAAGACTCATCATCGACAAAAGAATCCAAGGACACCACTTCGTCGACTCTCAACTCCTTCGCTGACTTGTGCAAGGCGTCTGGCGGCAAGGCGAAAGACGGAAAATGCTCTTGCAAGAGCAACACCTGTGACGAAGGCGTTCTCTGCAATACAGTGACCAAGGAATGCGCGAATACGGGAGCCGAAGTCGAAAGCGAATGCGACGACAGCTACAAGAGCACGTGCTCCAACAGCCCCGCAAGCATCGGCGTTGTCAAGGAATGCGTGAAGGGAGTCCTCGTGAACCGCTCGTGCGGTACGGTATCCTGTAACGAAGAAGAGACGGATTGCGGCGAATGCATCAACGACGTGCAGACCTGTACCGAAGACAAGAAATTCAAGGCGACCGTCACCCACTGCGAAAAGGGCAAGAAGGTGACCGAGAGCTGTGACGGAAATTCCTGCGACCCGCGCGACAACGGTTGCGGCGCGTGCACGAACTACGAACACACCTGCACCAACGATGACGAAGAAAAGGGAACCGTCTACGAGTGCGTCGCCGGCGAAGCCAAGAAGGCCGTTTCCATATGCGGCAACAAGTCGTGCCGTACCGACAAGGCCATCTGCGGCGAGTGCCTGAACGGCGAACTGAGGTGCGACAACGACATCAACAACAATGCCGTCATGTACAGGTGCGTCGACGGGCAATGGGAAAGGCTCCATAACAAGTTCGACCCGCTCGACAAGGACAATTACAAATGTCCCGTCGCTTGTAGAGAGGGCACCGATCCACAGAAGATGGAGAACGAATGCGACATAAACCAATGTTCTGATTGTGACCCGTGCTGGGGTGAGCCAATGGGCGTCGCGCCCTCCAATCCAAACCCCTGCTACGACGAGGAACGTTGCAAACAAATTCTCAAGGATGAAGATCCCGACTACCCGCCGTTCAGGGATTTTGAAACGAAACAGAAATGGAAAGTCTTGATTCCTAGCAAAAAGATGGTAGCAAAAACCGTCCACGGGTACAACTGGATGAATCACAAA
>CAMZDZ010000177.1 GCA_947305535.1 uncultured Fibrobacter sp. | reverse complement strand
ATGGGTAAGGCCGATTACGAGCTTGACGTTATCGAGGTCGATTTGAGCGAAAGGGAGGAGCTCAAACTTAACGTCGCGCTGAACAATACGGACATGCAGGGCGAATACGACTTCGGGGCCATCAATTCCTTATGCAAGGAATTTGACATCGACCCGGTGAACGACCTGCTTTTTTCCGAAGAACTCGCTTCTGTCGAGTTCCCTGACTTCGACTGTTCGGACGCCGGATTTGGCAGCGTCCCGAAGAAAGAAGTTTCCGAGGAGGAAAAGGAAGAGTACAGGGCCGCAAGGCGTGACCGCGCAGAAAAGCACCGCAAGCACGACGAGGAATTCGGAAACTACAACATCGACGAGCTTAAAGGCGTCCTTACTGTCGTTTTCAAGAGCGAAAGCGACAAGAGGATGTTTATGTCGTCGCACGGATTGCCGGAAGAAAAAAGGGCCGTCTCTTTCGACGACCTTAAACAAATGATGAGCGGCGAATTGTAGCCTACTTTGCGATTTCGATGAACGTCTGCGGCCAGGATATTATCTGGTCGCCGTTCTTTTTTCTGTAGTAAGACATTGGACGCGGCTTGTCGAAGTATGCGACGACACGGGCCACCCAGTTGTAATCTTTTTCGCCGTTCTTTTCTGCACCGAAAAAGAAAATTACACCCTGCCAGGCGTAAGTTCCGCTGACATGCACAATCGCAAGAAATGGCTCCTTTTCGTCTGTGGTCGGTGCGTACTTTCTGTACTCGATCTGCTTGTCACCGCGCAGAATTTCTTGCCAGTACTCTTTTTTGAGCGAAATTGCGATTCTTTTCATTTTTTACCTCACGATAAATCTAGATTTATTGCGCCTTTTCGAACATTACGAAATTATTACTTTTCGCTTACTTTGCGAAAGCATAGCCCCGATATTCACTTTTTGTTGATTTTTTTATTATAAAAAACTTATCTTTATTGCGGAAAACTCTCACACAGGGGTTGTATAATCATGTTTTTTGTAATTAAAAATAAACCTTGCGGAACGCTTGGGGCCGCTTGATTTTTTATATCGGAGGATTTTTTTGTGAAAACTGCAAAAAAAAGACCGACACCGAGCGAAAAATCACTGGCGAATCTCAAGCCTATAAGGTCGAGCGAAGAGGCTCGCCGTTACGGTGCAATCGGCAATGAAAAAAAGAAAGAACTGAAAGAAAGAAAGAAGCTGCTTCTCGATGACATCCGCGAAGTGGTGACCGCTGAAATAGCTGTCCCTAAAGCTCTTTACGAGTCGCTTCGCGAACTTAGCGTTCCAATCAAGCGAACAGAGACTATTGACAAGGTTGTATTCTATCGCGCTTTGCTTAAATCGATAAAAGATGGCAATGCGGACCAACTTCTTAAAATCGCCGAGTTCGCTGGAATGAGGTTCACGGAAGAAGAGACGAACGCTTCCGCAATGACGCCGGACACAGAAATGATGCTGTCCACCATCTTTGCGCAGGGCCGCAAGGTCGAACCGAAGCAGCCTAAATCGAATGCGGTCGATGTATCGAATGGCGAAAGTTCCGCAAGCAATGAATCGGCAAATGACGAGGGCGCTGTTCATTCGGAGCCTGCCATAACCGTTTTTTCCGGGCTGGGGTAAACGATGGCTTTTGTATGGACTCCGGATTTGCTTTGCAGGGTGCGCGACTATCCGCACCTTTTGGGCCACATGGTCGGAAAGACCAAGTTGACAGAACTGCACAGCGACTGGATAAAGCTCGTATGGGACACACAACCCGGAAAGCACTTCTCGCTAATGTCTCACCGTGGCGCCTACAAGACAACGGCGATAACGGAGATGGGCATTATTTACCATCTGCTGTTCCACCCGTCGGACCGTATAGCGCTTATCCGTGAGACCTACACCGAGGCGGCAAAGACGCTCGACACGATAAAGAAGTACATGGAAAGCCCGGCGCTAAAGAGCCTTTTCGCATTCGCCCACCACAAGGAGCCTTTCGCGGTGCGTTCGCCCGAAGGTTCCGTACTTTACTCGTTCAAGCGGACGGTGACGAAGGAGAACAGCATCGACGCATACGGCATCAACCAGGTTCCGACCGGCTCGCACTACGACCGCATACTTTGTGACGACATCGTGACGATTAATTCCCGTCTTTCGCGCGCATGCCGCGAGAGGGTCAAGCAGGGAGTTCTCGAAATCGTGACGAATATCATTGACCCGGGCAAGAGCTGTTATTTTGTCGGTACGCCGTGGCACTACGACGATGCGTGGGCGATGAAGAACGACGAGGGAAAGCTTGTCATTCCGGAAGCATTAAAGTTCAGGCCGCAGGACACGGGCATCTTGAGCCCGCAGGAACTTGCCGAGAAACGCTCGACAACTACGGCTTCTCTTTTCGCCATCAACTACATGCTCGACACCTCGGTAAAGGACGAGGGGCAGATTTTCGACGAGCCCATCTATGGCGATTGGGATTACACCATACGGCCTACACGCATTCACGGCCATCTTGACGCCGCGTGGGATGGAACTTGTACGAACGCGCTTACCATCATGGCGGAGCGACCCGACGGGAAGATTCAGGCTTACGGCAAGATTTACCCCGGAACGTTCGAGGACTGCAAGGGCGACATTGCGCGCGAATGCCGTTTGCGCAACGTTCGAAATTTCCACATCGAGAAAAATCCCGACAAGGGAATGGCGGCTGGCGAGCTTCGCAAGGTGCCGGGATTCCCGACGGTTCACCCGTATTCCGAAAGCATGAACAAGGACATCAAGATCGTGGCGTTCCTCAAGAAGTGCTGGCAGCGTATCGTGTGGGATCCGAACACAGACCCGAACTACCTTAACCAGATAAACGACTACAGACCTGGGCAGGACCCGCGCGACGCTCCCGACAGCGCAGCCTCGCTGATTAGGCAGGCCATTTACAAGGGTGGCGGTCCGGGCGCTCTCTACACATGAGATGGATAAATTTTTAACAAAGGAAAAACAACCATGAAAAACTTATCAAGCCTATTCCGACTGGATGCGTGGAAGAACGTTCTTGCAGGCATCGGCTCTCGAAAGGACAAGTCCGCTATTCCCGTTGACTCCGTTCCCGGATTCCCGCGATTGGTAGACGTGCAGCTTGAAGCGCTCTACTATACCGACGGGCGCATCAAGAACGCCGTGAACATCATAGCCGAGAAGATGATGCAGAACGGCTTCGAGGTGGAAGGCGACGACGGAAGTCTATTCAAGGCTTTCGGCAACCTGAACGGACCGGCGGCTTTCACCGAGGCGCTGAAATGGACCCGCGTTTTTGGCGGTGCTATAATCGTGCTCGATGTCGCAGGAGCCGGTGAATGGGATACGCCGTGGGACCCGTCCAAGGGAGGAAAGATCCGCGAACTCCGTGTCTACCCGCGCACCCGCGTGGAACTCGGCATGATGGAAACAGTCAAGATGCCCGAATCGATCTACTTCGAGAAGTACGAACGCTATATCCTGCGCTCCGCATCGGGAACATTCTTTACCGTCCACGCCTCGCGTTGCATCATTTTCAAGTCTGTAACGAAAGTGGATGCCGCCTTCCCAGGCTGGCTCGATTACGAGCGCTTCTGGGGTCTTTCGGCTATTTACGAAGGCCTTGAGGACGCCCACCACTTCGGAACGACCGTACAGGGAATTTCGCATCTCGTCAAGGAATGCTCCATCGTCAAGTATAAGATGTCCAACCTCGAACAGCTTGTTGCCGAGAACAACTACAAGGCAATCGAGACCCGAATGGAGGCTATCGACGAACAGAAGAGCATAATCAACGGCGTAATGCTGGGCGAGGGCGAAGACTGCACCCGCGAGAATTTCTCCTTTGCCGGGTTGCCCGAAATTTGGGACAGACAGGCCATGAGCGTGGCTGGTTCATACCGAATCCCGGTAACGTTGCTGTTCGGTCGTTCCG
>CAMZDZ010000176.1 GCA_947305535.1 uncultured Fibrobacter sp. | reverse complement strand
GCCGCGACCAGGTGGAAATCCACTACAACGGCGAATGGTTCTCCAAGCTCCCGTTTAGCAAGGTGACCGAACTCATGGGCCAGTTCACCGTGGCCCAAATGCTTGAACGCGAAGACTTCCACAACCGCTATACCGCCAACACGCCCATCAGCCTGCACGAGTTCATGTACCCGATGATGCAGGGCTACGATTCTGTGGCCATCAATAGCGACGTGGAACTCGGCGGTACCGACCAGAAGTTCAACGTGCTTCGCGGTCGCGATCTCCAGATTTTTGAGGGCATGGAACCGCAGATCGGTCTTTTCATGCCGATCCTCCTCGGTACCGACGGCAAGGTCAAGATGTCTAAGTCCATCGGCAACTATGTGGGCCTGAACGAGCCCGCCGACGTGATGTACCATAAGATTTACAGTTTGGCCGACAGCATTGTTGAGAACTGGTTCGAACTTTTGACGAACATCCCGCTTGCAGAAATCAAGCAGATGATGGCTGACATCGCCGCGGGCAAGATGAACCCCAACGATGCCAAGCACCGCCTCGCTATCGATATCGTGACGCAGTACTACGGTGCGGAAGCCGCCGAGGCCGCCGCGCAGAAGGAACGCGAAGTCCATAGCGGTAACGCCATCCCGAGCGATGCAGCCGAGTGCAGCGTGGCGGCCGGCACCTACGGTGCCCTGGACCTGCTCGTCGAAATCAAGGCTTTCGCCTCCAAGGGCGAAGCCCGCCGCATGGTCCAGAACGGCGGCGTGAAGATTGCTGGCGAAAAGCTTGCCGATCCGCAGTCCCAGATCGAAATCAAGGGCGGCGACCAGCTGGTGGTCCAGGTGGGCAAGCGCAAGTTCTACAAGGTGAACTTCTAGAGGAATCCATATGCAGCGAGAAACGTTAATCCTTGGGTTGAATCCCGCGTGGCAACGGCTCTTTGTCGTGGACAAGTTTACGCCGGGGACGGTGCACCGCTTGCCGAAGGCGCAGGAATATGCGTCGGGCAAGGGGATTAACTGTGGACGTGTGCTTCAGCACCTGGGCGGGAATCCCGTCCTGATGCATTTTCTCGGTGCGGAAAACGGTACCCGTATCTTCGACGAACTTTCGGCGAACGGCGTCCAGCAGGCTCCCGTGTGGATCCATGAGCCGACGCGCGTCTGCACGACCATTGTCTGCGACGGCGATACGACGGAACTCATCGAACCGTCGCCGGTGCTTGCCGAAGCCGAGAACAACGATTTTATACAAACGCTCAACAACTACTGGCATACGACTCAGTGCGTTGCCCTGTGCGGTTCGTTCCCGCAGGGCTTCAATGTCGACTTGATCAATTCCCTTGATTTTACCGGGAAGGGCGTTTTTATCGATGCCATCAACAATATCGATGCCTGGCTCGAGAAGGGCGTCGAGCTTCTCAAGATCAACAGCCTGGAATACAGCAAGCTGCTGGAACGCATGGGGATTCCCCAGGTCAAGTCGAGCCCGCAGTTCTGGAAGATGACCGCGATGGCCGTGCTGGAAAGGCTCCCCATTCGGAACCTCGTGATTACCGACGAGGACGCCCCCGTGCGCGCGTTCCGCTTTGTCGAAAAGAAGTTCCAGGGCCTGCAGCTGCAGCCGCCCGAGATCCAGGTCAAGAACGACATCGGTGCGGGCGATTCCTTCTTTGCCGGTTGGCTCTATGCCGATGCGGAAGGGCTGAGTTTCGAAGAGTGCCTCGTGAAGGCGACGGCCGTGGCCGTTGCGCGCTGCGAGGTGGACCGTCCGTGGAACCTGGACCTGGCGCGCGTTTCCGAGCTCGAAGGCATCTTGGCTCCGGCGCTCGAAAAGTTGGGTGACTGATGAATTCCGTGCTTGTGGCGATTCCTTCGATGAGGGAGATGTCGCTCCTGCACTCTCGGTCCGTGAATTCGGCCGGGCCTACCCCCGACATAATTGAATGTGAACGTTACGACACGGCCGTGTGCGGTGTCGGCATGCTGGACTTTGCGGTGAACCTGTCAGGACTCCTCGCGGGCCGGAAGTATGCGTGCGTGCTGCAGGTCGGCATCTGCGGTGCCTATCCCGGACGGGGCCTCGCCGTTGGCGATGTTGTCCGTGTCCGTTCCGAGGTCGTGGGCGACATGGGCGTCCAGGAGGCCGACGGGTCCTTTACCCATTGGTCGAAGATGGTGGAGGACGCCGCCCGCTACGCCGAGAACGGCTGCGGCGAAAATGCGGGAATCCTTCCGGAGTCCTTGCGTGGGCTCCGTTCCGTCTCGGGGCTGACCGTCAATTGCTGTACTGGCACTGCTAGTTTGTCCTTGGACCGGAGTGCCCGGTTCGACGTCGATGTGGAGAGCATGGAGGGGGCCGCGCTCTTTGCCGTGTGCCGGCGTTTTGGTATTCCGGGCTTTGAATTCCGTGCCGTGAGCAACGTCGCGGCTGACCGCGACCCGGCTTCCTGGAAAGTCGGGGAGGCCCTCGCCGCCCTCAAACGCGAGGTGCTGGATAAGCTGTGAGCCATAAGGCTCGAGGCTCCAGGTTCCAGGCACGAGGCCCCCCCTAACCACTAACCACTTCCTACTTCCTACTACTAACCCCTCTCGTCTCTAACCTCTCGTCTAACCATGCGCCTTTCCCTCGGAATTTCCACTTGTCCCAACGACACCTACATCTACGAAGCCCTCATTGCCGGCCTTGAGAAATCCCCTTTTGAGTGGGACGTCCACTACGCCGATGTCCAGACCCTGAACGAAATGGTCAGACAAGGGGTGCTGGACGTGGCTAAGGTGAGCGCCCAGGTTTTTCCCAAAATCGGGTGTGATTACCGTCACATGGGTTGCGGCGGTGCCATCGGGTATGGCTGCGGCCCGCTGCTGCTTTCGTCTTCGTCGGAAAAGTTCAACCCGGCGGCCGTGACTACGCTTCCCGGGGCCGACACGACGGCGGCGCTGTTGTTCAAGTTCTGGTATGGGCACGAAATGGGGGGCGATCCCGCCGTGCGCTATGCGTTGTTCAACGAGGTTTACCGTTCCCTGCGCGACGGGTCGTCGGCTCAGGGGGTGGTCATCCATGAGCACCGGTTTACCTGGATGCGCGACGGACTACATCTTCTTGCCGATTTAGGCGCTTATTGGGAGGATAAGACGCAATCACCCATCCCGCTTGGTATTTCGGTTATTCGCCGTTCCTTCCCGGACGAGGTGGTGCGGGAGGTGGAATCGGAAATTCGCAGGAGTATCGCCATTGCGAGGGGAAGGACGGATTTGGTGACTCCCTTCATCGAAAAGTTGGCGCAAATCGAAGACCGGAAAGTCATCGAACAGCACATCAAAATGTTCGTGAACGATTTTTCGGAAAATGTCGGGGAGAAGGGGGAAAAAGCACTAAAATGTCTTTGGCAAGTGGCCACCCTCTAAAAAAGGGCGATTTTTGCCCCTTTTTTTGCCCGATTTTGTGTAATAATATATAAACGTAAAATTCATTTTACAAAACAGCGAATTTTTGAAAAAAACTTTAATTATTTTCACATACAGCATCTTTTTTCCGGGAGTTTGCTTATGAGTTTAGTCAATGATCTCGATCAGAAAATCGAAAACTTCAAACGCGAGTTCGAGAAGTTCGAACGCGGCAACAAGTCTGCTGGCACGCGTGCCCGCAAGGTTCTGCAGGATATCAAGAAGACCTGCCAGGATATCCGTGTTCTGATTCAGGGGACCAAAAAGGAGGAAGCGAAGGCTGAATCTTCTGAAAATTGACTTATACCCCTCAAAAAAGGCAAATGACACTTTTTTTTTACGCTAAAAAAGGGTGTTTTCAACAAAAAGTGTTTGACTATTGCCGTTTGTAAAGGTATATTCCATTCGGGTTTTGTTTACCCTAATGGGCAAAACAAGAGAATATGAATTTTTTTATGTGTTCTATGATTGGAGAAACGTAGCAGTATGACCCTAAAGAAACTGGTCTTAAT
>CAMZDZ010000175.1 GCA_947305535.1 uncultured Fibrobacter sp. | reverse complement strand
GGGGCAGGATGGTGCGTTGACGGGCGTAAAGATACAAAAAATGGGGGCCCTTGTGTAGTTCCGGAAGCAAAAAAAGGGGCCAACCGGCATGGGAGGATGGGGGAAACGGCATGCGGACTAGTAGTCCTTCACGCAGCGGACGGCGAACGCTTCGTCCACATTCCCAGTGGTTATGGTCGCGCCATCGCTGGTGTACACCTTTAAAGCGAGGGCTATTTCCACTTCATAAGTTACACTATCATAAGTAAAAACGGTATATCTCCCGTCAGTCACCTTAGTGTCCGTCCAAAACCAGGCTAGATCTTCTCCTCCCCCCATACCGCCGAACCCTTCGCTAAGGGAGTATGTTCCTCCATAATACCTAGCGCCCGAAGGAAGCGCAGCGAAACCATAACCATCAGTCCCCTCCCACTCCGTAGATTTAAGCTCATTGACACGAGTAGTCAAGTTACCGGATAACATCGTTGAATATTCTATATACCAGGGCAGGTGCCAGCCGGAAGGACAGACTCCCAGCGCAATGGCCCATGGATAGAGGCGCCCATATTTCTCGCAATACTCCAGCGAATCGTTGTAGCAGAAACTGCCGGAATCCATATCCGCCACTGGCTGCAGGTAGGCGTAGTTCAGGTTCTCCGCCATCCACCACAAATTGCCAATTTTGACCGTCTTGTACGTCTGGCCGTCACGTTCGTCCGTCAACGTACCGTACTCGCAATTGTCCGTACTGTCATTCCTGCAGGGTACTGCCTTAACCAGCATTTCATAGTTGTAATCATTAGGTAAAATAATGTCTTCGGTCCCGATAGAACTCGAAACAGCCTCTTTTTCGCTACTGGAAGAGGATATTTTGGCAGATTCGGAGGATTTTGCCGAGCTAGATGATTTTACCGATCCGGAGGATTTTGCAGATTCAGAGGATTCCACCGCTCCGGAGGATTCGGCGGGCTCATCGACCGGGGATTCAGCAGGCCCAGCCGAGCTGCCGAGCAAGGCCGTCTCGCTAGAGTTTGATACCGGAGCGATATCGGAAGAAGAGGAATTGTCACAACCTTCACAAACGGGCAACAGTGAATCGCCGTCACGCGGGGCTACGCTGATGTGATCGTCACATGCAACGAATAATAACGCGACCGCAATGCAGGGGGAAAAAAACTTCATAACCCAAACCCTTATTCCTCTCTCTAATTTAACATAATAAATGAACATTTTTCGTTAAAAAAATTTTGCCCCATTTGGATTTTCGCTTCCGTAACGGGGAACCAACGTCTCGCCGTACAAGGTGCTGGCGCATTGATTTTTTATTTTTACTCCCATGAGCGATTCATTTGAAAATCTACGTCGTATTTCTAGTTTCTGTGTATCCCTGTTCGGGCTTTTCGCCCTGATTTCCTGCGCCGGCAGCAACGCCCCGGCAACGGACCCCGCTCCGCAAGGGGACTCCGAGTCCAGCGGCTACTACGGGGACGACTACACGGCCGACTTTACCGGGACATCCGCAACAGCATCGGACGGCGCGAAGCCGGGCAAGAGTTCCATCGCCAGGAACGGCAACATCGACGCGGCCGGCTACTCGTTCAGGCTGCCCGAAGGCGACTGGTCCGTCATCGGCGGCGAAGACGGTGCCCCGTACGAATTCTACAACGCGGAGACGGGACGGCGCGCCGTACTCGTTGAAGTGGAACTCCCCCAGGGCGAACCGATGCGCCTGATGGACCGCGCCCAGATGGAAATGCAGAGCTTCGAGTCCAGCGGCAAGAAGGCGACTCTCGCCGAGACCTACCCCGAGGAGGCTTTCGGGGTCACGGGCGCATTCTTCGACGTGGCAGGCAAGCGCTACGAGACGCCCTACGAGGCGGTGGGCCTTGTCACCGGCGCCGGCGGGAAGGTCTACACGCTCACGCTCTCGGCCACCGACGTGACGCTGCCCGCAGGGGCGCTCAAGCAGGAATGGAAGGAATTCTTCGCATCCTTCGCGATGAAGGAATCCGCCAAGGAAAGCGGCCCCGAGCTTTCGCCCGAGACCATCACGCAGCACAGGAGCGACGCGCTCGGCTATACCTGGGAAGTCAAGGACAAGCTTTGGCACGTATGGAACGGCGTCGCCCGCCAGAACGAGGATCCCGACCTGGTGCTCAGCAACAAGGACGAGGACATTTCGATGTTCGTGTACGGCGCCATGGTCCCCAGCGACGAGGTCAGCCAATCTGACATGTTCAAGGTGCTCCTCACCCGCCTCGGAGTCGACCCGAATGAACCGAGCATGGATGTTCGCCGAGTCAAGGTCGGTGACCGCTACGCCCAGGAATTCACGCTCACGCACGTAGTGAACAAGTTCGACTTCTACTACAAGGGCCGCTATTTCTACGACGACGGCCGAGGCATCCTCGTGGTCAGCTGGACGCAGGGCATCAACAAGAAAAAGTACGAGAAAATCATGAACAACGCCGTCGAGGGCCTCAAGGTCGGTGCAAAGCCGAGCCTCGCCAACGACAAGAAGCAGGCGAAGTTCAACGCGGCCATCATGAGCCAGGTCGGCCTGCTACGCCTCGTGGAAAACCAGCCGCTCGTCGCGCTCAGCTATTTTGAACGCGCAAACAAGATGGACCCCGAAGAACCGCTGTACCTCATCAACTGCGGTTTCGTGTACCAGCTCAAGGAACTTTACGGGCCGGGCATCAGCTACTTCACGAGCCAGATGGATCTCGTGCGCAAGAACGGCAAGCTGCTCTCCATTCTGGGCGAAATGTACGAGGCGCTGTTCGACTACGGTCACGCCCGCGAATGCGCCGAAGGGGCGCTCCGCTACACGCCGAACAACCCGGAATACGTCATCAACCTGAGCGACGCGCTCTGGGGACTCGGACAGCGCAACCAGTCGCTCATTGTGGTGCAGCGCCTGTACGACACGCAGCCCAGCAGCCGCCTGGGCGTCTACCTCGCCAAGACCTACATGGGGCTCGACCAGTACGCCGAAGCCGTCGACGTGCTCTACGGGGTGCGCGGAAGGTTCGGCATGAGCGTCGACCTCGGCTCCACCCTCATGGACGCGCTCGTGTTCCTCGGCCGCTACGAGGAAGCCCGCGCCATCAGCGAGGAGACCATCGCGAAAGACCGCAACAACTACAAGACCTGGACAACGCAGGGCAAGATTCTCTTCTATAGCAGGAACTACCGCGAAGCCGAAAAGTCGCTCACCAAGGCGCTCTCGCTCAAGCCCGACAACGAAGACGCCAAGAGTTTCCTGAGCGCCACCAAGGCGTTCCTCGGCAAGGCCGACAACCGCACATTGCAAAAGCCCATCACCCCGGTCGAGGAGCGCACGGCAAGCATCAAGAGCCTGCTCTCTCCCGCCGCGAAGAAGGCCGGGACCGAGGGAGACTTCCCTGCCGTCGTGCATTACCACAAGGAAGCGCTCAAGGCCGAGAAGGGTTCCAACTGGGTCCGCACCGACGAGATGCTCATGGAAATCCTCGACCTGCGCGGCACGGCCATCTACCGCGAGTTCACCTTCGACTTCTTGCCCGGTTTTGACCGCATCTACATCAACGCGCTCGAAGTCTACGACAGCAACTGGAACCTGAAGCAGAAAGTCGGCCTGAACGGGGCCTACATCACCTACGCCACAGAAATCGGCGGCGGAAACGAGAGCCAGACGGCACACTTCCCGCTGCAGGAACTCGAGCCGGGCGACTTTATCTACGTGCAGTTCAGCCGCACCAACATCGAGAACAAGGGCATGATCCCCTACACCGACTACGTGAGCAGCAGCGACGTGCCCGTAGGCAAGAGCATCTTCCGCATCTATGCCGACCCGAACCGTTTCGTGACCGAAGAATACGGCCCGCTCGAGAAGAAGACGTTCAAGGGCGGCGTGGAATGGAGCATCGAGAACCCGGTCATCGTGCGCAAGGAAATGTACATGCCGGTGTACCGCGACTTTGGCGC
>CAMZDZ010000174.1 GCA_947305535.1 uncultured Fibrobacter sp. | reverse complement strand
TCCTCAACACGATCGTTGCCGAAGCCTTCGACATCATCGCCGACAAGATGCAGGACGTTCCGGCCGACAAGTTCCACGAAGAACTGCAGAACCTGCTGCAGAAGATCGTGAAGGAACACAAGAAGGTCATCTTCAACGGCAACGGCTACACCGACGAATGGGTCGAAGAAGCTGCCAAGCGCGGCCTCCCGAACATCCGCACCACCATGGAAGCCCTCCAGGCCCTCGTGAAGAAAGAGAACGTGGCCCTGTTCGAAAAGTACGGCGTGTTCAACAAGCGCGAACTCGACTCCCGTTACGAAGTGAACATGGAAGACTACCACAAGAAGATTCACATCGAAGGCAAGATCGCTTTCGACATCGCGAAGAACGTGGTGCTCCCGCAGGTGCTCTGTGCATACGGTAACGCGTTGAAGACCAACGAGATGGCAAAGACCCAGGGCTTCTACGCCGTCGACGGTTACGCCCGCGAACTCGGCGAAAAGCTCAAGGATCTCGAAGCCGCCGTTGCCCAGATGGAAACCGCTCTCGGCGACAAGCACGAAGCGATTCTCGACGCCATGGCGAACCTCCGCATCATCGTCGACAAGATCGAAAGTGTCATCCCCGACGAGAAGTGGCCGCTTCCCAAGTACCGCGAGATGCTTTTCATCTACTAAGAAAAGCCCAACAAGAAGTTAAACCTCATAAAATGCAGTCCGTTGCTCTAGTACTGGCGGATTGCATTTTACAAAAAGTGAAATCCCTCCCTGTGCACCAAAAAAATTATTCAAAAACAGCCCTCCATACCCGGAAAAAGATTTACTATATTTTGAGTCCGATGAAAATATCGGAATCCATTGAGGCACACATGAGCGCAGCCGTTGCAGCAATCTCGCAACGGAACCAGGCGACTCTCCCCGGATTTCACAAAATTATCATTTCCCCCGTTATCAACATTTTTCGGATTTTCAAGGCAAAGGCTTTTAGCTTTTGCCTTTTTCTTTATGGCCTGGATTGTCATACAGGCAGTCCCCACTTTGTCATGCCCGACTTGATCGGGCATCTCCCTTTTATTCAAGCAAAGGAGATCCCCGCCTACGCGGGGATGACAATAAAAAAAGCGGGTTTAATACACAAGTTTAACATTGCATATACGAGCGAATTATGAACAATAAATTCAACTGGAAAGCAAAACGCGAGAAGAAGGCGTTTTTGGCACTGGCGGATGGCGCCGTGTTTAGGGGCTATGCGTTTGGAGCGGCGACCGACACCGTCGGCGAAGCCGTTTTCAACACCGGCATGGCGGGTTACAAGCAGATTATTACCGACCCGTCTTACGCGGGCCAGTTCGTGGTCTTCACCACGGCAGAAGTGGGCGCCTACGCGGCGAACCTCGAGAAGAACGAATCCCGCCAGGTGTTCCTGAACGGCATCGTGGTGAACTCGCTTGACTGGGTTTCCAAGGAACTTAAGGAAGAAAGCCTGCACGACTACATGCTCGCCCAGAGCAAGCCGGGAATCGCCGGCGTGGATACGCGCGCACTCACCATCCACCTGCGTGACCATGGCGCACAGAAGGCTTACCTGCACGTAGACGGCACCGAGATGAGCGAAGCCGACGCGATTGCGAAGGCTAAGGCTTGGGAAGGCCTCGACGGCCAGGACTACGCGAGCAAGGTGAGCGACCCGAACGGTTACGAGTTCAGTACCGAAGGCGACCTGAATGTGGTCGCGCTCGATTTCGGTATCAAGACGAACATCCTGCGCAACCTCGCCGACCAGGGCATGAAGGTGACGGTGCTCCCGATTACCGCGACCTACGAACAGGTCATGGCGAAGAAGCCCGACGGAGTGTTCCTCTCGAACGGTCCTGCCGACCCGAACTCGCTGCCGCAAGTGGCTGCCGTCGTGAAGCAGCTCCTGGGCAAGGTACCCTTGATGGGCATCTGCCTGGGTAACCAGTTGCTCGGCCTCGCTCTCGGCGCAAAGGTTTCCAAACTCAAGTTCGGCCACCACGGCTGCAACCATCCGGTAAAGAACCTCAAAACCGGTGCCGTGGAAATCACAAGCCAGAACCACAACTACGCCATCGACGAGGCGACTCTCCCCGCCGACGTGGAAGTCTCGCACATCAACCTGAACGACAACACGGTCGAAGGCATCCGCCACAAGAAACTGCCCGCGTTCAGCGTGCAGTACCATCCGGAATCCGCTCCGGGCCCGAACGATTCGCTCTACCTGTTCAGCGAATTCAAGCAGATGATCCTCGACTTCAAGGGAGCAAAATAATGACGAAGGCTGCCGCAAAAAAACAGACCAAATACATCTTCATTACCGGTGGCGTAGTCAGCTCCCTCGGTAAGGGGATTACCTCCGCCTCGCTCGCCCTTTTGTTGAAGAGCCGCGGCTACAACGTGTTCATGCAGAAGCTCGACCCGTACCTGAACGTGGACCCGGGCACCATGAGCCCCTACCAGCACGGCGAAGTCTTCGTGACCGACGACGGTTACGAAACCGACCTTGACCTCGGCCACTACGAACGCTTCGCTGGCGTGCAGTGCTCCAAAGCCTCCAGCTATACCTCTGGCCGCATTTATTCTTCCGTGCTTTCCAAGGAACGCGCCGGTAAGTACCTCGGCGGTACCGTGCAGGTCATCCCGCACATCACCAACGAAATCAAGGACGCCTTCCGTTCTGCAGCCGAAAGCGGCGCCGACATCGTGCTCTGCGAAATCGGCGGTGTGGCAGGCGACATCGAATCCCTCCCCTTCTTGGAAGCCGCAAGGCAGTTCCGCTTCGAAGTCGGCGTGGAAAACACCTGCTTCGTCCACCTGGTTTTGGTGCCTTACCTCAAGGCCGCCGGCGAACTCAAGACGAAGCCTTCGCAGCACTCCGTTGCGGAACTCCGCAACATCGGTATCTTCCCGGACATTCTCGTGTGCCGCACCGAGATGACAATTCCGCAGGATCACCTCGACAAGCTCGCCCTCTTCTGCAACGTAAAGCCCGAATGCGTCATCGAAGAAAAGGACGTGACGGATTCCGTTTACGCAGTGCCTCGCGAACTCTCCAAGCAGGAACTCGACCTCCGCGTGCTTGAACAGCTCCACCTGAGCGTACACCCGATTATCCACTCCGAATGGGACAAGCTCGTGCGCAAAGCCACGCAGCCCAAGTACGAATGCACCATCGCGCTTGTGGGCAAGTACATCGCCATCCGCGACGCCTACAAGTCCGTGCACGAAGCCTTGCAGCACGCCGGCATGGAACACAATGCCAAGGTGAAGGTGGAATGCATCGAGGCCGAAGAGCTGGAAAAAAATCCGAACCTGATCAAGAATGCCGACGGCATCCTGATTCCGGGCGGCTTCGGAAGCCGCGGCGTGAACGGCAAGTGCGTGGCCATCAAGTACGCCCGCGAACACAAGGTCCCGCTGCTCGGCATCTGCCTCGGCATGCAGTGCTGCGTGATTGAATTCGCCCGCGATGTGCTCGGCTGGAAAGACGCGAACTCCACGGAATTCGACGAGAACACCACCCACCCGGTCATCGACCTGATGGATGAACAGAAGAACGTCACCGACAAGGGCGGCACCATGCGCCTGGGCGCTTACCCGTGCAAGCTCATGAAGGATTCCAACGCCGCGAAGCTCTACAAGAGCGAAAAGATCAGCGAGCGTCACCGCCACCGCTACGAGTTCAACTACAACAGCGAATTCCGCAAGGAACTCGAGAAGGCCGGCCTCAAGATCGCCGGTACATCGCCCGACGGAAAGCTCGTTGAAATGGTGGAAATCAAGAACCACCCGTACTTTGAAGCCTGCCAGTTCCACCCGGAATTCAAGAGCAGGCCCACCGCGCCGCACCCGCTGTTCAGCGGCCTCGTGAAGGCGGCACTCGCACAGAAGAATGGAAAAACAAAAGCCGCGACCGTAAAAGCCGCGCAGAAGAATGTGAATGGAGGCAAGAAGAATGCCTAAGCGTACCGACATCAAGAAGATTATGCTCAT
>CAMZDZ010000173.1 GCA_947305535.1 uncultured Fibrobacter sp. | reverse complement strand
TGCTTTGTCGGCCATACGCACAGCCCCGTCATCGTGGCGAGCCGTTCGCTTGCGATTCCGAAGGTCCTCGACGAGTACGAGTACGTGATCGCCGATACCGAGCGACTGTTGGTGAACGTGGGGAGCGTGGGACAGCCTCGCGACCGCGACCCGCGTGCCTGCTGGTGCCTGCTCGATACCGAGACCAAGTGCGTGCGCCTGATTCGCGTGGATTACGACATCTCCAGAACGCAGGAAAGCATGCGCAAGGCCGGAATGCCTGCATTCCTCATCGACCGCCTGAGCGTAGGAAGGTAAATAGACGAGAGAACGCCGCTTCGTGGCTACAGACTAAAGACGAGAGAGGGATAAATGATAAGTTTTGGTTCAGAAGCAGTAGAGTTGTTCAATAAGATTTTTATGATATCTCTCGTCTCTCGTCTCTCGTCTTTCGTCTCTCGTCTAATATGAAATGGGTTCTCGCAGTTTTTGGTAAGGCCGGCTCGCCGTTCATCGCGGACGAGGTGGACAAGTATGTGAAGCGCCTGCGCGGGGGAGTCTACCCGCTCGAGGTCGTGGAACTCAAGGAGTCGAAAATCGACGACCGCGTTCAGGCCCTCGCACAGGAAGCGTCACTTTTTGACAAGAAATTCCCGAAGTCGGAATACCGCCGCGTCATCCTCTCCGAAGAGGGCAAGCTCATGGACACGGTGAAACTTTCGGATACGCTTCGCGACCGGTTCCCGGGCAATATCGTGTTCCTGATAGGCTCGGCCTACGGAATTGATGAAAATTTGAAAAAGTCGGCGGATTTGCTGCTTTCTCTTTCGCCGCTCACGTTTACCCACGACCATGCCCGCGTGCTGTTTGCCGAACAGCTCTACCGCGTCCAGATGGTCATGCAGAACCACCCGTATCATCATAGGTGAGGCACGAGGCTCGAGGTTCGAGGTTCGAGGCACGAGCAATGAGCTATGAGCAATGAGGCTCAGGGCTGCAAACTTGAATTTTCCCATCCCTCAAAGCGAGCAACGCGAGCGGTCTCATACCTCACTGCTCATCGCTTTTTTCTATATTTGCGCTCGAAAAATGATTGTGCCCTAACCACTAATCACTAACCACTATTTACTGTTCTATGAACGCAGAAATCGAAAAACGCCGCACATTTGCCATCGTAAGCCACCCCGATGCGGGTAAGACGACCATCACCGAAAAGTTCCTGTGGTACGGGAACGTCATCCGCGAGGCGGGTCACGTTCGCGCCAAGGCGAACCGCAGCTACACAGTGAGTGACTGGATGAAGATCGAGCAACAGCGCGGTATTTCGGTTTCGAGCTCCGTTCTGAATTTCCCGTTCGAAGGTTGCATGTTCAACCTCGTCGATACCCCGGGGCATCAGGACTTCTGCGAAGACACCTACCGCGCCCTGACCGCCGTGGATGCCGCCCTCGTGCTCATCGACAGCGTGAACGGTGTGGAAAAGCAGACCATCAAGCTCATGGACGTGTGCCGCATGCGCCACACCCCGATTATCACGTTCATCAACAAGATGGACCTCGACGGTCGCCATGTGCTTGACTTGCTCGACCAGATCGAGAACATTCTGCACATCAAGACGGCCCCGTTTACGCTACCTATCGGCGTGGGCAAGCTCTTCAAGGGCGTCTACTCCATCGCCGAGAACACCTTCCACACCTTCAACAAGGAAGAAGGCCATCAGGAAATCATCCAGATGGAAGGCCCGGACGATCCGCGCCTCGTGGAAATGTGCGGCGAGAACTGGGTCGAACAGTTCAAGGAAGAATACGAGATGGTCACCGGCGGCATGGACCCGTTCGACCACGAGAAGTTCCTGAAGGGCGAGATGTGCCCCGTGTTCTTCGGTTCTGCCGTGAACAACTTCGGTGTGCGCCAGTTGCTGAACGCCTTTGCGAAGCTTGCGCCGCCCCCGATGGTGCGCGAGACCGACAAGCGCCCGGTAAGCCCCGACGAGGACGCCTTCAGTGCATTTGTATTCAAGATCCAGGCCAACATGGACCCCAAGCACCGTGACCGTACTGCTTTCCTGCGCATCTGCTCGGGCAGCTTTACCCGTGGCGAGAAGGTCTACCACGTGCGTACCGGCCGCGAAATCCGCCTGGCCGCTCCGACCGCCTTCCTCGCGAAGGATAAGGAAGTCATCGACCACGCTTGGGCCGGCGACATCGTGGGTATCAACGACCCGGGGCTTTTCCGTATCGGCGATACGCTGACTGACGGTGAAAAGATTAACTTCACCGGCATTCCGGACTTTGCTCCGGAACACTTTGCCCGCGTTACTTTGTTGAACCCGCTCAAGAGCAAGCAGATGGCGAAGGGCCTTGCCGAACTCAGTGAAGAAGGTGCGACCCAGCTTTACGAACCGCTCAAGTCCGCCATCCCCGTGATTGGCGTGGTGGGCGAGCTGCAGTTCGACGTGCTCAAGTTCCGCCTGCAGAGCGAATACGGCGCCGACGTCTCGCTCGACCGCGTTCCGGCCCACGGCATCCGCTGGGTGTCCGGCCCCGAGAAGGACATGGGCAAGTTCGCCGAGGAATACGCGATGGACTGCATGATGGACAAGGAAAGGAACCTTGTCTGTCTGTTCCCCAACGAGTACCGCCTGAATCTCGCAATGAAGAATTACGAGAACCTGAAGTTCGCCGAGACCTCGCAGGGCTAACGGCGGTCCGGCTCTACTTTTTCCTTATATAAAAATAGCAGAAAGGTATTTTTGGCTCATACTCCAAATAGATATGGTATGTGGATCCATTGTAAGAAATGTCTCCGTCGTAATCATATCGATATCCGTCAGAATATGCCTGCACAAGGTTCATTGCCCACCCTTTTTCTTCGAATAGCGATATTACATCTTTATTTGTTCCAGGGCATTGGCCTTTTGAAGTAAGTTCCTTGTTTTCAAAAGAACTTTTGTCGTAAAACCCTTCTGGAAATGTAGCCATGGCAACTTCTCGCAGCTCATATTGCAGTTTTTGGGAATCCGTCATCGGAACGGTTTGTCCCGAGAATGTGCCAGAAAAAGTTTCCATTGTGTAGGTGAAGAATAGTGTGTCCTTGTCCAAAGTCCCTGTGGGCAGATTGGGCGTTACTTTCGTGTATCTAAAGTTTTCGTTGGAAATAATATCTTTTTCATAGCCGGCTGCTATCAGGAGCGTGTCGAATTTTTGCAGCCTTTCCAACGAGATTGTCTGGGTGACATCGCAGCCGCCTGCAAAATTAGCTTTCCATGCCAGTTCCGAAGGTGGCAACTTTGCCGTTGCCAAGTCGCAGGTCGAGGCGTTTGTTTGGGTTGAGGCCGCATTTCCGTTCGTTCCGGAATTTGCATTTGTTCCAGAGTTGTCGTCCGAACAGGCGAAAATCATCGTTGTGAAGAGAATTGCGACAATGCCTTTTTTCAGTCCCATAGAGGCCTCCTTCTTGCATATGATATTAATATAAGAAAAAATAATTTTTTTTCAAAAAAATCCCGACCGTGGGGTCGGGACAAGGTAATTCGTAAGAAGTTCTCTTACAGCGTGGCCTGGAACTGGTGGAACTTTTCCAGGAGCTCGTCGTATGTCTTGGTGGCTTCGAGTTGCGGGAATTGGGCCACGATGGAGTCCGGCGCGCAGAAGAACACGCCCTTTTCGGCCTGCTTGAGCATGCCCGTGTCGTTGAAGGAGTCGCCGCTTGCGAACACCTTGAAGTTGAGGGCCTGCAGGTGCTTCACGACTTGCGTCTTCTGGTCGCTCATGCGCAGGCGGTAACCCTTGATGCGGTCGTTTTCCACGATGAGGTTGTGGCAGAAGATAGTCGGGAAGGCGAGGTTCTTCATGATGGGGTAGGCGAATTCCTGGAACGTGTCCGAGAGGATGATCACCTGGGTCTCGTCACGGAGCTTGTCCATGAAGTCGCGGGCGCCTTCGAGCAGGCCGAGGTTCGCGATGACGTTCTGGATGTCCGAAAGCTTGATGTTTTCGCGGTCGAGAATCGCGATGCGGCCCTTCATGAGCACGTCGTAGTCGGGGATGTCGCGGGTGGTGAGGCG
>CAMZDZ010000172.1 GCA_947305535.1 uncultured Fibrobacter sp. | reverse complement strand
AGGGCCAAATACTTCATTTTCAAAAATACCTCGAATTACTTGATGTTCACGCGGAAGTTGGCGCGACGGTTCTGGGAATAGGCTTCCTCGGTAGAACCTTCGACCTTCGGATTTTCCTTACCGTAGCTCACGGATTCCATGCGGTCGGCAGAGACACCGTAGGCAATCAAGAATTCCTTAACCTTCATGGCACGCTTTGCACCCAGGGTGAAGTTGTAGTCTTCGGTACCGCGGGCGTCCGTGTGACCTTCGATGGTGATGGTGAAGCGCTGTTCCTTGAGGAGGAGTTCGCCAACCTGGGCAAGGAGTTCCCTGGCCTTTTCGGTCAGTTCGGAACGGTCGAAGTCGAAGTAAACGTCTTCGGACATGATCTGGTTGATAAGAGCTTCAAGGCGAGCACGTTCGGCCTCGAGACGTTCGGCTTCCAGACGGGCCTGTTCGGCAGCGAGGGAGTCCGCATTCGGACCAGCCTGGGCGGCAGTCGCCGTAGCTTCAGCAGCAGGAGCCTCTGCAGCCGGATCCGTCTCCGGGGGCGGATTCTTGGAGCAAGCGGCAAGAGTAAGGCAAGCGAAGCTTGCGGTGAGAACGAGCATTTTCATTTTTTTCATTTTTGACCTTCTTTGTTTATGGGGATTTATGGGTTAATTTCGTCATAGAACCAGGACCATGTGGGCGATGTATTTTCGCCGCCCTTCGTGATGCGGGTAACGTTGGAACCGTCGGCGCGCATGATGTAGATCTGGTAGCTTCCGGTGCGGTTGCTGCTGAAAGCAATGAGCTTTCCGTCCGGCGACCACGTAGGATGTTCGTTGTTCCCGGCATTGGACGTAAGCTGCGTGATATCGGAGCCGTCCAGGGCGCAGGTATAAATGTTCATGTGTCCATTGTCCATGGACGTGTAGGCAATGCGGTCACCCGACGGCGACCAGCTGGCGCGTTCGTTGTAGCGGCCCATGAAGGTGACACGGCGCATGTCGCTGCCGTCCTTGCCCATCACGAAAATCTGCGGGCCACCGCCACGGTCACTGGTAAAAAGCACTTCCGTCGCAAACGGGCTCCAGGCAGGGCTCGTCTGGTTACTTTTCAGATAAGCGAACTTGCGGGCCTTGCCGGTCTGCATGTTGCCGATGTAAAGGTCCGTCTTGCCATCCACCGTAGACGAGAACAGGAGTTCGCCCGTCTTCGGGTTGACCGCAGGACTGTACGTCTGGTCCAGGTGCGTGAACAGCGGATTTTCGACACCGCCGAAAGTCTTGAAGTAGAGACGCGGGCGATGCGTCTTGAAGTTGACATAGACGAGGCCCTTGTTGCCCTTCATCCACACAGGCATCATGCTGATGGATGTGTCGCGCGTAATCTGGGAACGGTGGAAGCCATCGTAGTCGGCCACGACGACCTGCTTCACGCCCTCAATCTTGGACACGTAGGCAATCTTTGTCGACGCGACACCGCGGTCGCCCCACAAGCGCTTCACCACCTTGTCGAAGAAATCGTGCACGGCACGGCGCATGTCCTTCTGGTAAACCTTGTAGGTTTCGCCCAAGAGCAAATCCTTTGTCTGCGAAACGTACAGGTAGCAGTCCAACTGGACGCGCCCATCGGAAAGAACGACCGCCTTGCCGGTAATGTAGTGCTTGGCGCGGTTGCGGCTGAACAAAGCCAGGTTAAACTTGTCCGAAGCGATGACGTCGAAGCGTCCGGAAAGGTTCGCATCGCGGCTTACGATTTCGTGAGGTTTCTCCTCGATCCAGGAAACCTTGCCCTTGGGCTCGGCAAAAGGAACCACGCCAATCGGCATCGTCTTGAAAACGGAAATGCCCACGTCGACAGCGATAGTATCGATCGCGGCAAATGCGCTCGACACCGTCAACATCAAGAATGCAAGCAAGACAAAGACTTTTTTCATATAGACCTTGCGCTACAGCGCTCCATTAAACTCCTTAATCAATGCAAACCCAATCATCTGTCCCTCCCCTAGTTCGGCGTAAAGTTGAAGTGCAACACCAGGCTCGGGGCGCGGTAGTTCGGCGGCAATTCCGGCACCTTGGAAATGCGGATTGCGCGGACAGACAAATGGTCCCACGACTTGTACCCCGACGACTTCTTGAGCACGACAGCGGAAATTCCACCAAAGCGGTCGACCGTAAACTGCACAGTCGTCTTCGCGTCCCTGGGGATGTTCAAGTGGCTCGGCGGGTTGAAATTGCTCATGATAATCTGCTTCAACCTTTCCAGGTAGACCTGCATCAGAGGATCCATGTCGACAGAACCGACCGGGTTCAGGCTCGGGGCCTCGATAGACTTCGGCAAATCCAGGTCGTCCACCGGGAAGTCGTCCACCGGCTCCGGCTCTGGTTCCGGTTCCGGCTCGGGCGGCACCTCCTCGTGCACTTCCTCGGGCTTCTGCTCCGGTTCAGGCTTGATTTCGGGCGGGAGTTCCTTGTTCACCTTGGGCTTGGGAGGCTCCTGCTTGGGTTTGGGAGGAGGCGGTTGCGTCCTCGGGGTGGGAGGCGTCGGTGTCGGAGGCTGCACCTGGACCATCTCGAACACGGGAATCTGTTCGGGTTCATGCTTGAAATCCACGAAATGCAAGGCAGCAAAGATGGCGACCACGACCAAATGGAATATCGCAGCACACACGACAATCTTTATGATTGTCCCGTCATCCCCCGTGGAGAAATACTGGATATTTTCCTTGTTCTCTTTCATTTACCCGGCTTATCCTTAGGATTCAGCGTAAGGAACCCGAGCTTGGTCACGCCAAGTTTCTGGACCTGGGTCACGACCTTCATCACGAGACCGTAGTGGACATCCTCGTCGGAGTTGATGACGACGGCCATCTCGCCGTTCCAAAGCGACTTGAACACGCTGTTGAAACTGGAGAAATCGACCATCATGTCGGCGATGTAGATTTCCTCGTTCTTGGTAATGGAGACCTTCAAAAGCTTTTCCTGCTCCATGGTAGGAGCCTCGGCCTTGGGCAAGTCGACCTTGACACCCTGGCTCATGAGAGGGGCAGAGATAATGAACACAATGAGGATGGCGAACACGATGTCGATCATGTTCGTGAGGTTCATTTCTTGCTTGAGTTCTTTTCCGCGACTGCGCTTCACTTAGGCCCTCCTAGCCGGCAACTTCTTCAAGCGCGAGCAAGTCGCCGCGCTTGAACAGACTCAAGACCTGGGAACCGAAGTTGAAGTAGGAAATTTCGTTCTGGCTATTGCAGGAGGTAAAGTAGTTGTAGGCACCGGAAGCGGGGATAGCGACGACAAGGCCGCCGACCGTGGTAATCAAGGCCATGGCGATACCCGGGGCAACGACGGTAAGGTCTGCCGAGCCGTGCTGGCCAATCTGGAAAAAGGCGACCATGATGCCCCAGACCGTACCCAGGAGGCCGAAGAACGGAGCCAGGTTGGAACTGGTGGCCAAGAAGCTCAAGTACTTGTCTTCCTTGAGGCGCAGGCCCTCGATGGAGCGCTGGATGGTGTCTTCCAGGAGGGAGGCGCGATGCTGAATGGAGTCGTAGCTCACGAAGTTACTGAACTTGGAGGCTTCCTTCAGCACTTCGGCGGTGAGGCGGCGGAGCGCGCTATCGTCGGCGGACTCGCAGAGGCCCTGCAGCTGCACAAACTGCGATACAGTGCTGAACTTGCGGAAGAACTCGGCGTTCGTGCGCTGGTTTTTCTTATACTCGAAGTACTTGACAATCATGATTCCCCAGGATCCGAAGGACATGATGGCCAGGATGCAAAGCACAACGATGGTCGCGATATCGGATTGCGCCACCATTTGGAGAATAGGGACAGAATTGTTCAAAAAGACCTCCGCAAATGAAAACCATGAACATTTTCCATTAACCATAAAGGAAAATAGAAAAAAAATAAGTTATAAACCACAAAAATAAAAAAAAGGCTGGCTATAAGCCCACCCCCTGTCCGAGGCAAAGTAAAAACAATTTAACAGAGCGGAAGGTCCAATTCCACCTGGAGGGATTTCGGATGGAAGCTCTTGCGGTGCTCCGGAGTTTGTCCTAAACGGCGGATGGC
>CAMZDZ010000171.1 GCA_947305535.1 uncultured Fibrobacter sp. | reverse complement strand
CACGCCGGACCAGTCGTTGTTGTCGATGTACATGGCGAGCACGTTCTTGTTGCCCTGGGTCTTGGACTGAGCTTCGCGCTGGGCGGTGAGGCCACCGTAGCTGTAGCTGAAGCCCTTGAGGCCGTCGGAGTAGAACACGCCGTTAGCAACCGGCTTGGCCTTGCCATCCAGCTTTTCCGGATTCTTCGGGCCGTCGATGACGTCGTTGTTTTCGTCCCAGTAGATCATCTTCTTCTTCGGCGGGGCCTTCTTGTTGCCCTTCACGATTTCGATGTTGTCCACCCAGATTTCGAACTCGCTAGCAGCGCTCTTGTCGATGGAGAAACGGATTTCCGCAATCTTGTCCCAGTCGATACGGGCCGGGAATTCGGACTTGCGGGTGTTGTCCCAGTAGAGACCACGGTCCGGGAAGTCCACGAGAGGAATGGAAACCTTCTTCCAGTCCTTCGTCACGGCGCCGCCCTGGATGTACTTGTTCATCGGGAGGACGACCTGCGTCTTCTTGCCGTCGCTGACTTCTTCGTCGAGGAGGCCAATCTTGACGTTTTCGCCACCGTTCTTGCCCTTGATCATGAACTCGACCTTGGAATCGAGCATGAACTTGTTCAGGTCGAAGAATTCGTTGTACAAGCAGATGGAGGCACCGGAGTATTCCTTCGGGTCCAGCTTGATGTTCAAGGCAGCCTTGGACTTGTAACCGCCGTCCTTGGTAATCGTGACGCCCTTGCTCGTGCCACCGTAAGAGTAGTCGAACCCGCCCTGACGATACTGTTCGTCGAAGAACTTGTAGACGACCGTCTTAGGCTGCTTCGGCTGCGCCATTACGGCCACGGCCATGCCCATAGCGGCAATAGCGGCGACCTTCATAGTTTGCTTCATCATGATTAGCATCCTTTGGTTTGTGTTTTTAAAAATCTATCTAGAATATATTCTTTTCAACAAAAAAAGACGTAACCGATGGACGATCCACCGGTTACAGTTGTAAACGCTACTTGGCTTCCTTCAGGAGCTTTTCGACCAGATCCGGAGAGAAGCGGTCCTGACGCTTGCCGTTGATGTAGAAGTTCGGGGTACCCTGAACGCCGACCTTGACACCCAGTTGGAAGTCCTTGTCGATGCGGGCCATCATGGCGGAGTCGAGAACCATGTCCTTCTTGAACTTTTCGATATCGAGGCCAACTTCCTTAGCCACGGCGATATACATGGAATCGCTGAGTTCGCGGCTGTGCGGAGCGAGCGCATAGCGGAATTCCCAGAACTTGCCCTGCTTGTGGGCCGCGATAGAGGCGGCGGCGGCGGCCTGGGCGTTAGCATGGAAGCTGAGCGGGAAGTGCTTGTAGACGAACTTGATCTTGTCCGGGTACTTGTTGTTGAGTTCCTTCATCGTGGGAGCGATACGGCTGCAGTACGGGCACTGGAATTCGGTGAACTCGACGATGGTGAGTTTCGGATCCTTGGTGTTGCCGAAAACCGGGCTGTCCTCGTCCGGGATGTCCCAGACCTTGTTGTCGGCTTCCATCTCGGCACGGGCCTGATCCAGAGAAATGCCGCGCTTGTCGAGGGCGTACACAATGACGTCGAAATCTTCCTTGAGCTGGTTAAAATTCTTCTCGAGGCTGTCCAGGCGGGCCTGCTGGTTGAACGAACCACCGGCAGAGGCCTGATTGCATCCGACCAAGCCGACTACGAGAAATGCCATGGCAACAATAGAGATGTGTTTCATATTTTTCCTTTAATTAATGTACATGGGTCAGACCGGACATGCCGGCCCAAAACATGTCTTGAAATATATAAATGTTCAATACGCAGAAAAAGCGTTTTTTCTAAATTTGGCGGCGAAAAAAAGGCAAACGATGAACGGCAAGAACTGGCAAGACATCTATAACAGCCTGAGCCCCGAAATGAAACAAGAAGTTATCCGCAGGGCAAAGGACAAAATTCGCGAAAAAATCAAAAGCTGGCTTTCGCAGCCGGTACTCGTCGGGGCGGCACTCGTCCTCGGCGCACTCGTCGGGACGCTCACGGCGTTCTTCGGCTCCATCCTGCAGAACGTAAGCGCCATCCGCGACGCGAACCCGCTGTACTGGATCCCGGCGCTCGCACTGGGCGGTGTAGCCATCGTCCTCACCTACCGCAAGTTCGGCAAAGGCTCGGAACGCGGCATGGGAATCATATTCGACGTCGCGCACGGCAAGGAACGGGAAATCCCGCTACGGCTCATCCCGCTCATCATGGCGACCACGTGGGTCACGCACCTGTTCGGCGGGAGTTCCGGACGCGAGGGAGTCGCGATGCAGATCGGGGCCACCCTCGGCCACAACATCAGTTCGAAAATTCCCGTGGAGAACGCTCCGCGCATCCTGCTCGTATCGGGCATGGCGGCCGGTTTCGCCGGGCTCTTCCAGACCCCGATGGCGGCCATCGCGCTCTCCATCGAGATATTGCTGGCGGGCCACCTCGAGATGGCGGCCCTCCTCCCCGCGACCGTCGCCGCCGTCTCGGCGTACAAGGTGTCCGAGATGCTCGGAACAGCGAGGTTCACTGTCAACCTGAACAGTTTCTCGCCGGACTGGAACCTGGCCGGACTCTTCTACGGCGAGACCGGCCTCGATATTTACTTTGTTCTAAAACTCGCCGTACTCGGGGTAATGTTCGGGCTCGTGGGCGGAGGTTTCGCGCGCCTGCTGCCGTTCTCCAGGAAGTTCTTCGCAGAAAAGTTCCCGAACCCCGTCAAGCGCGTTGCCATCATGGGCGTGGCCCTGAGCGCGATGCTGCTCCTGTTCTGGCAGGGGCGCTATTCCGGCCTCGGCACGAACCTCACCGACCTCTGCTTCGGGAACGCGGCCGCCCTTTCGGCAAGCGACGCGGGCATCTACGCCTACGACTGGATTCTAAAGCTGCTCTTCACCGTCGTCACGCTCTCGGTCGGGTTCCAGGGCGGCGAGGTCACCCCGCTGTTCACCATCGGCGCCACCTTCGGCGCGGTCGTCGCAGCCATCGTGGGAGTCCCCCTCCCGCTCGCGGCGGCCCTCGGGTACGCGGCGGTCTTCGGCGGAGCGACGAACACGCTGTTCGCCCCCATCCTCGTCGGCGCCGAGATGTTCGGCTTCGACACGCTCCCCGCTTTCTTCATCGTCTGCACCGTCGCCTACGCATGCAACGGCGGCAAGTCCATCTACGCACAAAAGAAAATCCGCCTGCGCTAGCGCACAAGGCCGTTCTCAGCCATCCATAAGCGCTCCCCCCGGTTGCCACATCCAAAAGATTGTCATAAATTTATGGCATGAACCAGAATCGTGAAAACTGGGGTTCCAAGATTGGAGTCATCCTCGCTGTCGCCGGTTCGGCGGTCGGGCTCGGCAACTTCCTTAGATTCCCCGTACAGGCGGCCACCAACGGCGGTGGCGCATTCATCATCCCCTACCTCATCGCCTTCCTCCTGCTGGGCATCCCGCTCGCGTGGATGGAATGGACACTCGGCCGCTATGCGGGCAGGCAAGGCTACGGCACCGCCCCGAGCACGCTCCACATCATCTTCGGCAAAAAGAAGCGCTGGGCGAAGCACCTGGGTTCCATCGGCCTTTTGCCGCCGATTTTCATCGTTTTCTACTACGTGTTCATCCAGTCCTGGATTCTCGCGTTCGCCTACTACTCGCTCACGGGCAAGCTCATGGAAGTCACGGCCCAGGGCAGCGCCGCGGTGACGCAGTTCTTCGGTGACTTCATCATGCTCAAGACGTGCGTGGGCCCCGTCCCCGTCGCCATACTCTTCTTCCTCATCACGTTCGCCTGCAACATGGTCGTCCTCGCCTTCGGCGTGCGCAAGGGCATCGAGCGCGTGAACAAGATCTGCATGCCCATCCTGCTTATCCTCGGCATCATCCTCGTGGTACGCGTGCTGACGCTCCCGGATATCGGCAAGGGCCTTGCCTTCATGTGGAACCCGAACTTCAGCGAACTCGCCAATCCCAAGGTCTGGATGGCAGCCGCGGGCCAGGTGTTCTTCACCATGAGCCTCGGCATGGGCATCATCTGGTGCTATGCGAGCTACCTCAAGCCCAAGGAAGACCTCGTGCTTTCTTCGCTTACGGCGAGCGCCA
>CAMZDZ010000170.1 GCA_947305535.1 uncultured Fibrobacter sp. | reverse complement strand
TCATGTTGATGACGAGCGCCTTGTCCTTCGGGAGTTCCTTCGCAATCTTCATGGCCGCAGCACCGGCGTGCGCACTTTCGAGCGCAAACAGGATGCCTTCGTTACGGGCGAAGAACTTCACGGCCTCGAGCGCTTCCTTGTCGAGAATGCTCGTGAATTCCACGCGGCCCGATTCACCGAGGGCGGCAAGCTGCGGGCCGATACCCATATAGTCAAGCCCTGCAGAAATGGAGCGGGTCGGCAGCGACTGGCCGTCTTCATCGATGAGGAAGCGGCTCTTGTAACCCTGCACGATGCCTTCGCGGCTCGCGTTGCCTGTCATGCGGGAAGCGTTCCCGCCGACGTTCGGGCCGATGCCACCGGCTTCGGCGCCGATGAGGCGAACGTTCTTGTCTTCGATGAACGGGGTGAACACGCCGATGGAGTTGCTACCGCCACCCACGCAGGCGACCACCGCGGCAATATCGATGTTGCGTTCAGCAGCCTGGCGCTTGACTTCTTCGCCGATGATGGACTGGAACGTACGCACGATATCCGGGAACGGGGCCGGGCCGAGTGCAGAACCGAGCACGTAGTGGGTGTTCTTGAAATTCGTGGCCCAGTCGCGCATGGCCTCGTTCACCGCGTCCTTGAGCGTGCGGCTACCGCTCGTGACCGGCACGACCTTTGCGCCGTACATTTCCATGGTGGCCACGTTCGGCTGCTGGCGACGCACGTCGACTTCGCCCATATATACGATGCATTCGAGACCGAGCTTCGCGCATGCGGCGGCGGTGGCGAGCCCATGCTGGCCGGCACCCGTCTCCGCGATGATGCGGGTCTTGCCCATCTTCTTGGCCAAAAGGCACTGGCCGATGGCGTTGTTGATCTTGTGGGCGCCCGTGTTGGCGAGACCTTCGAGCTTGATGTAGATCTGTGCACCGCCTAGAAGCTCAGTGGCCGTCGGGGCGAAGTACAGCGGAGTCTCGCGGCCAATGTAGTCGCGCTGGATAATACGGAGCTCCTCGAGGAATTCCGGATCGTGGATGTACTTGTTGAAGGCAGCCTCGAGGTCGTCGAGCGGTCGACGGATGATTTCGGCAACGTACTTGCCGCCGAACTTGTCGAAGAAACCGTTGTTAGAAGAAGTTGTCATATTGGGTTCTGGGTTTAGGTTAAAGGTCTCAGTAAAAAAAATTAAGGCTTTCGGGGAGTCCGAAAGCCTTTGACAAACACTTGATGAAATCGGCAAAACCGGACTCTATTTCGTAGAGCCCCACCACCAGCGGTTGAAACGGATTGCAGATTTCATCTTCATGGCGCATAATTTAGGAATGTCTTTTTCCAGTGGCAAGGGGTTACCCGCAGAAAAACAAAAAAAGAAAGCTTCCGAGTTATTCGGAAGCCTTCGTTTAAACACTTGATGAAAAGGCAATACCTAAATCCCGTTTCGAGAACCTCATCGCAAGCTGCGCAAGCGTCGAAGCGGATTGCCATTTTCATCTTTATGGTAGACAATATAGACTCTAATTCATTGATAGTCAATAGTTTAACGTCATTTTTGTGTAATATTTTTTTATCTTTTGTGTAATTTTTGCCTAATTTTCGATTTTTTTGAACAATTCACGCAGTTTTTGAGGGTCCTTGATTCCGGGGGCCTCTTCGACTCCGCTAGACACATCGATGAGTTCGGGCCTGAACTTGGCCACAATTTCCGACACGTTCCCGGGATTGATGCCACCAGCAAGCCACAAGGGAATATCCCCCGCCTTCTCACGCAGCAGGTTTTCGGGTATCAGCTTGCCGGTTCCACCAGGGATCCCTTCGACCTTGGCATCGAGCAAGATACGAGGTTCGCCACTCTTGCGGAGGGCGGCAACCTTGTCGAAATCGCTTTCCTCCCCGACGCGCACGGCGCAGTAATGGGCAAGGGAACTGTATTCGCTCCCAGGCACAACACCATGGAACTGCACGGCATCCAAAATTCCTTCGCGGGCAAGCTTTATAGCCGTCTGCCCTTCGGGCGAATTGGGGTCGGTAATGACGCCGACGAAGAGGGGGCGCAAGGCGTGGGCAAAAGGCACCAACCGGCCTCTGTGCGCCTGAATATGGAAACCACCGATTTCTTCCATGGAACTCCAAAAACCATCATGAGCTAGTTCATTGTCCATATGTCGAACAAATTCCTCGGTCGTGAGCCGCTTGGTATTGCTGAACACGAATCCGAGCATGTCCGCACCGAGTCCCGCGGCAAGAAAACCGTCTTCTTCGCGAGTAATGCCACAGATTTTTATAAGCGGACGTTTTCTATGCTTTAGCATTTCCTCGGACCTATACTTTATCTTCTCGGTATCGCAGGTCCCGTAAGTGCGAACCATAGCGAGCCGTTCAGCATAGGCTTTCCAGAACTTCCCCTTCGCATTTTCGCACCCGCCTTCGAAGGCACCGACGACATCCATTGCGAGCGGCGGATTCTTGGCGACGGCCTCCCCCACGAGGATTCCTGTAAACCCGAGACTCCTGGCGTAGTCGGCGTCGGCAGCACTGTGGATACCCGACTCGAAGACAGCCTTTGCCGGGAGATCGTTGCGCACAGACGCCGGGACCAGCGGGTCCGTGTGGAACGTGGCCAAATCGCGCGAGTTGACCCCGGCGACAATCGTCTTCGCCGCAGCATCGCCAAGCGCATCGGTCACGAGTTTCAGCTTGCGCAGGTCGTCGACTTCGCGGACTTCCACGAAAGCCTGCATGTCAAAGCTCTGGGCGCGCTTCGCCATTTTCACAAGCTGTTCGTCGTCAAGGATTCGGGCAATCAGGAGCACCGCGTCGGCACCGCAGCGGTAAGCGATATCTATTTCGTCCTCGAACAGCAGGAAATCCTTGCGGAGTACGGCGCAGGCGTGCAGGCCCTGTTCAGCGCGGCGCTGCATCAGGTCCGCAACCGCGATCAGGTCGCGCAGCGAGCCCTTGAAAAAATTCTGCTCGGTCAGCACCGAGATTGCCTGGGCATGGGCCTCGGCGTAAGTCGTCGCGAGCCCCACCGGGTCCAGGTCCGGAGCGATGTCGCCCTTCGAAGGCGACGCCCGTTTGACTTCGAGGATAGCCCCCGGAACACCCAGGAACTCCACGTGCCCGCGGCGGCGCTTTTCAGGGATCTCGATGCCGAAATTCAGTCCGAGCCTTTCGATGTCGGCCCGGCGCATCCGCACGATTCTCGTCAAAATGTCTTCACTCATCTTTTCCTCTCTGGCACATCAGTCCCGGAACCTAAAAAGGCATCCGGTGAGTCCGAATGCCTTTTTTTAAACTTTTTAGATTAAGCGCAAATACGGACTCTATTTTACAGAGCCCCACCACCAGCGGTTAGCGAGAATAGCTTTTGCCGTATCCACTTTCTTAATCTGCATGGCCGTAATTTAGGAACAAAAGCCCTCCACTGTCAAGGGTGGGGGTTCAAAAAAGCGGGAAATCCCCGAATAGGCGACCTGTACAGGCAAGCCATTTTTTCTATCTTTACGCCCGAAAAAATAACGAGGTAACTATGCTTTTCAATTTCGACATGATCCAGGGCGTCTATGCCCGCATTCCCGCCCGCGTTGAAGCTGCCCGCAAGCAGCTGGGCCGTCCGCTCACCCTCGCCGAAAAGATCATCTACAGCCACTTGATCGACGGCGCCGAGAACAGGACCTACGAACGCGGCAAGGATTTTGCCGAATTCCACCCGGACCGCGTCGCCATGCAGGACGCCACCGCCCAGATGGCCTTGCTTCAGTTCACCACCGCCGGTAAGTCCAAGGTGGCCGTGCCGAGCTCCGTGCACTGCGACCACTTGATTATCGCCCGCGAAGGCGCCGAAAAGGACCTCCCCCGCGCCAAGGAAGAAAGCAAGGAAGTGTACGATTTCCTCCAGTCCGTTTCCGCCAAGTACGGCATCGATTGCTGGCTCCCGGGTGCAGGCATCATCCACCAGGTGGTGCTCGAGAACTACGCTTTCCCCGGTGGCATGATGATCGGTACCGACTCCCACACGGTGAACGCCGGCGGCCTCGGCATGCTCGCGATTGGCGTGGGCGGTGCTGACGCCGTGGACGCCATGGTCGGCCTCCCCTGGGAACTCAAGTACCC
>CAMZDZ010000169.1 GCA_947305535.1 uncultured Fibrobacter sp. | reverse complement strand
CGATATCAAGAACCCAGATGCCGATGAGTATGAGGAGTCCTTCCACGGATTACTTAGCCTCCGGAGCCGCTCCAATTTCCTTGCGCATCTGCGTGTCGGCTTCGATGTTCTTCAAGTTGTAGTAGTCCATAACGCCGAGCTTGCCATCGCGCAGTGCAGTGGCCATGGCCATCGGGATCTGGGCTTCGGCTTCCACGAGCTTGGCCTTCATTTCCATGACCTTCGCCTTCATTTCCTGTTCGGCTGCGTATGCCATGGCGCGACGCTCTTCTGCCTTGGCCTGTGCAATCTTCTTGTCGGCTTCGGCACGGTCGGTTTCGAGGATGGCGCCAATGTTCTGGCCCACGTCCACGTCGGCAATGTCGATGGAGAGAATTTCGAAGGCGGTACCGGCATCGAGGCCGGAAGCGAGCACCTTCTTGGAAATCATGTTCGGGTTCTCGAGCACGTCCTTGTGGCTCTTGGCAGAACCGATGGAAGACACGATGCCTTCGCCCACACGGGCAATCACGGTGTCTTCGCCTGCGCCGCCGACCAACTTCTGGATGCTCGCGCGCACGGTAATACGGGTCACGGCATGCAGCTGGATACCGTCGAGAGCCACGGCGGAAACCTTCGGGGTCGTGATGACCTTCGGGTTCACGGACATCTGCACGGCTTCGAGCACGTTACGGCCGGCGAGGTCGATTGCTGCGGCTTCCTTGAAGTCGAGCTTGATGTTTGCCTTGTTGGCGGCAATGAGCGCCTGGATCACGCGGAGCACGTTACCGCGGGAGAGGTAGTGGGCTTCGAGCAGGTTCGTGTCGACGGGGAGGCCGGCCTTGCAGCTGAGGATTCGGGCTTCCACGATCACCTGCGGCGGCACCTTACGCAGGCGCATACCGATGAGCTGGAAAATGCTCACGTTCGCCCTGGAGAACAAAGCCTGCAGCCACAGGCTGAAGGACTTGTCCATTGTTTATCTCCGATTTATTGTTTTCCTAAATTAATATACTTATTTTCGCCCGGATAATTCCCCAAATGCAAAGAATAAGCCCAACCATTCATTATAGATTGGTCGGGCGTATAAATATGTGTATTACTTTTAGGATTAAAAAACTCACTTAAGGTCGAGCCTTAAGGCCTGTCCGGCGTCGCTTTTGACGACGTAAACTCCGTTTCGGAAGCCGGCGTTCTGGAGTCCGGCACGGAGGTCTGCAACGGTTGCGCCTGCACCCAGACGGATTTTGCCAAGTTCGTTACCCATCACGTTGAAGATCTTGAATTCGCCGGCGGTTTTCGCGATGATTCCTGGAGCGGTTGCAATTTTCAACTTGTTGTCCGTGGTCGGGCAGCGTTCTTCCGCAACGTCCTTCTCGCTTTCACCGAAGGCAATCCAGTCGAGGTTCACGTAATCGCCTGTAATCAGCACCTTGAACACGTGTTCGCCCTTGGCAAGCGCCTTTGTGGTCTTGCCCTTCAATGTCGTGAACGTGTCCCAGTTTTCGGTGCTTTCCAGTTTCAGCGTATCGGTGACGGGTTCGTCGTCCATGAAGAACTGCACGCCGGAGCTTTCCGAGCCGGAAGCGTAGTGGAGTTCGTAGGGGACGGCACCTTCGGCCTTGACGTTCACGGTGTATTCGAGCCATTCTCCCTTCTGGGTGTAGCCCACGGCGAGCCCCTTGCCGCACCCGTCTTCCATGGCAACCACGTCTACGCGGTCTTCGCGGTATTCGCCGCCCTTGTTTTCCGTGTCCATGTCGTAGTAGGCCTTTCCGGCTCCGCCCACGTCGTAGTTCTCGAAGTCGATGAAGCCGCCCGCTCCGCCAAGGGTTGCGTCCACGACGGGCAAGTCGCATTTGGCTTCGGGGTCGGTGAGTTTCGCCTTGCAGAAGGCTCCCTGGGGCACGGCCGTCTTGCTGTCTTCAAATTCCCAGTAGTCCGCCTCGAAATCGCCCGCGAACACGAAGAACACGTCGTGCTTGCCGGTAGCGCCGGTGAGCTCCACGGTAGCGAGGCCGTCCTTGGAGAATTCCGCCTTGCCGATGACTTCGCCGTCCACTTTGTCCAAGTGGAGCGTAATCGAGGATGCCTTCTTGACGTTCAGAACGGACGCCGAGAACGATTCCGCGCCAGCATCGCCGAATTCGATGCCGCTAATCCTGGTGTAGTCTCCGTCGTTGATCTTGGTGAGGATCATGTTGCCGCGTTCACTGGCATTGCGGGTCTTGAGCCCTTCGCCCCAAGACATGGTTTCGGCCTCCACTCGCTTGTAGGGGTCAAAATCCTCGACCTGCTCCACGACACCACTTTCGGGCCAGAAGTCGATTTTCTGGATGGTGCCGTCGGCATTGTAATGCATCTCGGCCACGGAAACGGAACGGCGTTCCGCATGCTTGTAAGCCTGGCCGATTTTTTCCTGGTATTCCGCCCAAAGCAGGTAATTTAGGCCAAAAACGTACGATTTTCCCTTGTAATCGATGATTCCCGGGTGGTTTCCGCGGCTTTTCGGGGAATGCGGCATGATGTCGCCCTTGTACGTCCAGGGGCCGGTAGGGGAGTCACTCATGGCATACCCGATACCTTCGGAGCAGCAGGTGGAGGCGAACGCCATATAATAATACTTGTCGTGCTTGTAGAACCAGGGGCCTTCCTGGTAATCCTTGATCTTGGGGTAGGTGACGATAGAGCCATCCGTGTGGATCATGTCGTCCTTGAGCTTGACCATGTAGAGTTCCGGGTTGCCCCAGTACATGTAGGCCTGGCCGTCGTCGTCAATCCAGACGGTAGGGTCGATATCGTTCCAGTGCTCGCGCTGCCAGACAAGCTGGCCGTTGAGCGGGTCCGTGAAGGGGCCGTAGGGGCTGTCCGCCACGAGCACCGAAATTCCGTGGCCGTGGATGGGGCAGTACATGAACCACTTGCCGTCGCGCTCGATGACCTGTTCCGCCCAAGCTCCGTTATCGGAATTGTACCACTTGAAATCGCCAAGCGAGGCCACCGCGCCGTGGTCCGTCCAGTTGACCATGTCGGTGGAGGTGTACAACAGCCAGTCGTACATCATGAAGTTGTCGGCGTTGTCGTCGTCGTGGGTGGTGTAGAGGTAGACTGTATCGCCATGCACGTACGGGGCAGGGTCCGCCGTGTAGCTCGTGGTGATAATGGGGTGTTGGGCGAAGGCAACACAAGCCAACGCCGTTGAAACGGTTAAGATTTTTCCAAACATCTCGTATACTCCAATATGGTTATACCACACCCAGAATAAAGATATACCCGTAAATGGGCGCAATTTACCCCTTTTTTTAATTTGTCGTTGATAAATATTCAAAAGTGAAAACAAAAAAGCCCGGCCTTCGTTACGAAAGGTCGGGCGTATAAAATAGGGGAGTCGTGCGTGGGGGAGCCACGCTGGCCGGGTTATTTCCCGGAAGAGACGATGACCTTCGCGGTCTTCAGGATCTTGTTCTTGAGCTTGTAGCCCTTCTGGAACACGGTCACCACGTGGCCTTCGGGGACAGTCTCGCTGGGCTGCTGCATCAAAGCTTCGTGGCAGTTCGGGTCGAATTCGGCTCCGGTCGGGTCGATCTGTTCGAGGCCCGCGTCCGTCAGAATCTTCGCGAACTGGTTGTAGATCATCTGCATGCCTTTTTCGAAGGCTTCTAGATCCTGGGCCTTGTTTTCGCTCGCGAAGGCGCGCTCGAAGTTGTCCTGGACTTCCGAAAGTTTCTCCAGGAGTTTGCCGTTGGCAGTCTCGATGAGTTCGAGCTGCTCCTTGGCGCTGCGGCGGCGGAAGTTGTCGAATTCGGCCATCAGGCGGAGGTTGCGGTCGTTGGCATCGGCAAGGGCTGCCTTGAGGGCGGCAGTCGGGTCTTCGGCAGCGGGTTCCGCGGGCTGTTCAGCAGCATCGTCAGCTTTTTCAGCGGGGGAGTCGGCATTCTCGGTCGGCTCAGCGTTTTTTTCACTCTCGTCTCTCGTCTCTCGTCTCTCGTCTGTGTTCATCGCATCCTCGGCGGCCTTGAGCACGTCCTGTTCGAATTTTGCCTTTTCTTCTGCAGTCGGTTCCTGTTCGTTCAAATCTTCAGCCATTTCAAATTGTCCTATATATAATCGCCCGAGAAAACCCTGCGGGCATACGTTTTACATTTTCCGTGCCAAAGATAGCAATTTTTATGCCAATTCAAAGCGGG
>CAMZDZ010000168.1 GCA_947305535.1 uncultured Fibrobacter sp. | reverse complement strand
GACGAGCTGGCCCGCGGCGGCCAGGTGTTCATCGTGAACGACCGCGTGCAGACTATTTATACATTGGCCGAAGAGATCGAGGCGCTCGTGCCGCAGGCCCGCATCGCCGTCGCGCACGGCCAGATGGACGACCACGACCTGGAACGCGTGATGGATGCCTTCCTCAGCCGCAAGTTCGATGTCCTCGTGAGCACGAGTATCATCGAGTCCGGCCTCGACGTCCCGAACGCGAACACCATCATCGTCATCAACGCGCACCACTTCGGCATCAGCCAGCTTTACCAGATGCGCGGCCGCGTCGGGCGCAGCAGCGTGCTCGCGAAGGCTTTCCTCGTCATCCCCGCCCGCGGCGAGATTTCGCAGGAATCCATGACCCGCCTGAAGGCCCTCGAGCAGTTCTCCGACCTCGGCAGCGGCTACCAGCTCGCCATGCGCGACCTCGAAATCCGCGGGGCCGGCAACCTCCTGGGCCAGGAACAGCACGGCTTCATCGCCGAAGTCGGCTTCGAGACGTATGTCCGCCTCGTCAAGGAGGCCGTCGAGGCCCTTCGCGGCGGAAGCCCGCTCGACAAGCCCGTGCAGACCCGCGTGGAACTGGGCGTGGACGCCTACCTCCCCGAGGACTACATCCAGGACGGCCTCACGCGCATCTCGCTGTACCAGCGCATCTCGCGCACCCGCTCCACGGCCGAAGTCGAGAGCATATCGCAGGAACTCGTGGACCGCTTCGGCCCGCTGCCCGCCGCCACGAAGATGCTCCTCGCCGTCACCGAGATCGGGCTTTTGGCCGGACGCCTGCGCATCCAGGGATTGGTGCAGCGCAAGGGCATGCTCGCCGCGACATTCACGGAATTCCCGCCGCCCGACCTGCGCGTCGTCTCGGAGATGACCTCGCTCTGCCCGTTCCCCATGCGCATCCTCGGCAGCACGCCCATGCAGGCCGTCATCGAGCTCGGCAACGGCACGCCCAATATCTACGCCGAAAAGACGCTCGAGGCGTTCCGGGCGTTCGCACCTATCGAGATTACTCCCGCTAAACTTTGAGATTGTCCCAGAGGGACTTCGTGGCAAGCCAGCGCTCCCTGAGCGACTGGACGATTTGTTCCACACTGTATTCCGCCGCAGCGTCGCAATTTGCGGCACCCCGGCCGTCGTCCGCGAACGTGTTTTCTTTGGTCGCGAACGTCGTCTCGTCGGCGTCTGTCTCGAACCGCACGTTCTGTTCCGGAATCAGGGGGAGGGCCGCGAGCGTCGACTTTTTCTTGAAACTGTCCGCGTGCAGGCTGAAAATCGCCCCCATCGGGAGGGCCGCACGCACGATGCCCGCGTCGCCGCCGAACCGGTGGAAAACGGGCCTTGGCACCAAATTTGCCTCGTCCGAAGTCATGGCTTCATTGTTTGCCGCATCCGGAATCGGCCCTTTTGGCGGGTAATGCGCCGCCTTGAGCAGCGCCACTATCCTGCCGTAGTCGCCCACGCAGTGGATCTGCAGGTCGCGCCGGAGGTCCCTCGCCAGCTCCACCTGCCGCACGAAAACCGCCTCTTGCACGCCGCCCGCGCCGTATCCCGGGTAGCGCCTGTCCAGCCCGCACTCGCCGACGAAAGATGCCGGATCGCCGCGCAGGTAGCCCTCGAGCCTCCCGAAATCGGCATCCGAGACCTGTGCCGCCACCATCGGGTGGATGCCGAAAGCCCTGTCGCAGGGGCCCATCTTGGCCACGGCCTCCCATTCCCAAGGCTCGCAGGCGATGGCGACAAAGCCGTAGCCCGCCGCCGAAAGCGCCTCCTGGAGCGCGTCCGGGTGGGGGAGCCTGGCCGGATGCAGGTGAAAGTCGAACATATGGAACAATATAACTCCCGAAAAACGATGATTTTTGCCCTGAAAATATTTTCTTTACTTTTTTTGCTTGTTTTTTCGGAATAAAAAGCCTAGTTTAAAGGGGCCCAGGGCCGTGATTCCCTGTGTCTAAATAAAAAGGAGTTTTTAATGCGAGACCTTCTTGAAAAAGTTCTTAAAAAGGGCCTGAATATAACGTTCTCCGAAGAAAATGGTTTTTCTGTTATTAGAATCTGTAAAGGCGACGAAGTCGTGGCAAGCTGCAGCCTGGGTGCCGCAAGCTTCAGGGATTCCGTCGAGGAATCGCTGCAGGCGCTCCTGATGGACCTGGACCGGAAGGGAATCTAGCCTAGAACCCGACCCGAAAGACATTAAAAAACTCCCGCTTCGGGAGTTTTTTTGCTTTATAGACGCGGAATATCAGGGCTTCAGCGCAAGAAGTTCGGCTTCGGAGACATTCATCTTCTTGGCAATGCGCTTCACGAAAAGTCTCATTTTCTTCTCGCTATTCGCCTGCTCTTGTAGAATTCCAACTTTTAGACCTTCCTCGCGGCCAACTTTCCGGCCCTCTTCAACGCCAACTTTCCGGCCTTCTTCAACGCCAACTTTCCGGCCTTCTTCAATGCCTAATTCACGGCCAACTTTTCGGCCCTCCTCGAGGCCTTTTCGGCGGCCGACAGCCTTAGCCTTGCGTTCAGCGTCGGCGATGCTGACGAAACCCATCCGCTGTCCAATGCTCTTGAAAGCCATAGCCATCTCCTTGACCAAGTTGCGGTCGACGTACGATTTTAAATATAATTCAATTTTCTTCACAACGGTAGCCCTTGTGTCGTTGTCGAGTCTGTCGAGCAGCAAGGTCAGAATGGTACCCGCACCGCGGAGCCCGTCGGGATCGTAGGCATGCTTCATCACCAGCGTGCCGATGGCGGCCACCGCATTGTCCGCGTCCTTGCAGTCCGTATCGCGTATGTTTGCCAGGTTCACCATCGCGCATTCGAACGGGAGGTCGCCCCCGCTGAACTCTGCAAACCGCTTCTTCCTGAAATCGTTGACGGGATCCCAGTCGGTTTTCCCGTTGTAGATGATGATGGCCTTCGTGGGGAGCCACATGAAGTCGGAGCGGCTCTTGTTCACCATCACCTCGAAAACGTAGCGGTAGATCTGCGCGAGGACGTCGTCCTTCTTGACGGACTTGTGCTCGAGTAAAATCCCAACGAACGCGTCTGGCCCGCCGGTGAGCGACTTCGCCTTGAACGCCAGGTCGGCCTCGCCCTGCTCGCCCACGGAACTGAACCTGCCTGGGATGGGCTCCAGGCTCTCCATGTCGACATTCGAGAGCATCCTGCGGAGGGCCGGTGTCCTGCGCTGCGCGAGCTTCAGGAGCGCATTCGTGTTCTCCGGGATGCAGTAGATGTAGCGGAAGAACGGGTCGTGCTTGCGGCGGGTCGTCTCCGCCTTGACCTTCGCCCTGACAGTCGCCCTGGTCGTTTTTTTTGCCATGTTGCCCTTTTGCCCGGATGCGGGCGTGCCTCGATATGTCGCGGCGGCCCCGCGCGGCGAACAGGGAACATTACCCCGTTTGCCCTATTAGACGCGGCTATGCGCGGTTTTGTCCGAAAAAAGTTGTAAATACGACTTTTTTTACAAAAACGGCTGACCATGCGGGGACCGGCGCATTACCCCAAATAAGGCGCATGGCGAAATAATCTTATATTTTGCAAAAAAAAGAGAATTTATATGACCCGTTTCGAAAAGAAAGTCTGGCTCAGCAGCCCCACGATGCACGGTGACGAAATCAAGTACGTGACCGAGGCCTACGAAACCAATTGGATGAGCACCGTCGGCGCGAACATCAACGAGTTGGAACGAATCGCCGCCGAGAAGGTGGGCTGCAAGTACGCCGTGGCGCTTTCCGCGGGCACTGCTGCGCTGCACCTCTGCACCAAGCTGGCGGGCGAGGCCCTTTACGGCATGCCCAAGGTGGGCGAGGGGGCTCTACGTGGCCGCAAGGTATTCTGCAGCGACATGACCTTCGACGCGACGGTCAATCCCATCGCCTACGAGAACGGCGAGGCCGTGTTCATCGACACCGAGTACGACACCTGGAACATGGACCCGGCCGCACTCGAAAAATCCTTTGAAATCTACCCCGACGTGCGCCTGGTAGTGCTTGTTCATTTATACGGAACGCCCGGCAAGGTCGACGAAATCCGCGCCATCTGCAAAAAGCACGGCGCCCTCCTCATCGAAGACGCTGCCGAGAGCTTCGGCGCCACCTACAAGGGCGTGCAGACGGGCAAGTTCGGCGACTACAGCGCCATCAGCTTCAACGGCAACAAGATTATCACCG
>CAMZDZ010000167.1 GCA_947305535.1 uncultured Fibrobacter sp. | reverse complement strand
GGCGAACTTGATGAGTTCTGTGCGGCGCTGCGTGCTGCACCAGTAGCAGTTGAGCGTGCGGCCTTCCTTGAGCCTGCCTTCCACGGCGACGTCCTTGAAGTGGAAGGGAATCTGCGGGTACTGCTCCGCCATGCGCTGCAGGAATTCGCGCGGCGCCTTGTCGGCGAAGTCGCTCTGGATGTGGATGGCGCCAATCTCGCAGTCGGGCAGGAACTTGCCCATGCGGCTCGCCAGCTCCATCAGCAGCACGCTGGAATCCTTGCCGCCGCTCACCGCGACGAGCACCTTGTCGCCGTCCTCGATCAACTTGAAATCGTGGAGCGCCTTGGTAATCTTCTTGCTGATACGTTTACGAATTGCTGATGACATGAATAGTAAGAAGTAGGAAGTAGGCAGTAGGAAGTGATTAGGATAGACGAGAGACGAAAGACGAGAGAAGGATAAGTCGCTGGCTTTGTCATTGCGAAGGGCGTAGCCCTGAAGCAATCTCCGCAAGTTATTCACCGCTCATTGCTCACGGCTCATTGCTCGCGCCTCGTGCCTGGAGCCTCGTACCCCGCGCCTTAAACAAAAGGGGCCCGCTTTCGCGAAGCCCCGTTAATTTATCCTTGGTCCGTGACCTTAGTCCTCGACGAGGCGGAGCGGCATCAGGAGGAAGCTGAATCCCATGTTCTCGCCGACAGGCTCGATGACACAGGCGCCGATGGGGGCGTTCATCTTCATCACGATTTCTTCGCTCTTGCTTAAGCCGAGGATTTCGGACAGGTACTGGCCGTTGAACCCGATGCAGAAGCTGCCTTCGCCGTTGTGCGTCACGGCGAGTGCTTCGCGGGAATCGCCGCCGACATCCGGGTCGGTCGCGCTGAGTTCGAGGTTGTTGCCGTCCATCTGCAGGCGGATCTGGCGCGTACGTGCGTTGGCCATGGAGATGACGCTGCGGATCTTGTTCTGGAGTTCCAGCGTGTTGGCCTGCATGGTGCGTTCGAAGTTCTGCGGGATCACGGCGCGGTAGTTGGGATACGGGCCTTCGTAAAGCTTGGAGATGACCTGCGTGGAATCCGTGTTGAACAGGATGTGCGTCGCGGAGGTGCGGACCTCGATGTTCGCATCGCTCTTCGCGATGTGGAGGATGTGCTGCATGACCTTCTTCGGGATGATCACGCCGTTCTCGAGGTTGGCGCCTTCCTGGTCGATGGATGCACGGCCCAGGCGGTGACCGTCGGTGGCGACCATGGAAATCTTCCCGTCCTTGGCTTCCAGATAGACGCCGTTCAGGTTGAGGCGGGTAGAGTCGGTGGAGGTCGCGAACAGTGTCTTTTCGGCGAGGAACGCGAGTTCGCTCGCGGCGAGGTTCAGGGTTTCGCCGTTTTCGATTTCGGGGAACGGCGGGAAGTCGCTTGCGTCAAAACCGGTGATGGAGGCCTTGCCCTTCTCGCTCCACTGGATCTTGGCGAGGTAGTCCTGCACGTCGAGGCTGATTGTCGTGATGCTCGGGTCGACCAGGTTGTTGATGAGGTCGGAGAACTTGCGTGCGTTGATGACGACCGCGCCATCCCGTTCGCCCTGCACTTCGACCTTGACCCTGATGCCGAGGTCGAGGTCGGTCGCGCTGACTTCGAGGAAGTTGCCTTCGAGGCGCAGCGAGAAGTTGTTGAGCACCTGGATGGTGGACTTGTTCGGAACGGCGGTGATGGCCGATTTCAGAACGTTCTGGAGAACGTTTTTGTCAATTGAAAACTTCATGGATTATGCACCTCTCTGAATAAGCATCGTTCCTACAAAGAACACTACCGCGATAACCGCGAGCAGCACGATGACGCGCTTGTCGAGAGCGTTTGACTTCTTGGGAACAAAATTCTTGGCATTTTGCTTTGCACGCCTGCGTTCACTACGACTCATAGGGAATCTCCATTGTTTTATGTCCAAAAATCTACTATTTTAGAGAGCGGTGAGGAAAAAAACATGCATAAAATCCCTCTAAATATGCTGAAAAACAAGGCCAAGTCATATGCCGACATGGTCCGCAACAAGGTCGACGTAACAGGCGAGGAGGCCAAGCTGGCCGCCGACTATCGTCAACTGGGCGAAAAGGTGTACCATGCCGTGCTGGGCGACCTCGTGTCGGTCATGAAGAGCGATCCGGCCATCGTGGAGTTGGTGGGTTCCATCGAGGAACGCCTGAGAAAACTCAGGGAACTGAAGAGCGTCCGGTAAGTTGTGAAGAAGATAGAAGTACACGTTTTTTCCAAGGATACCTCGGGCAGCAAGCACTACAAGTTCCCGGTGTGGAAGCTTGCCGTGGCCGTTGTCGCCTGCATTGTCGCCGTCCTGGGCTTCATCCTGTTTTCCCCCGCGCAGATCCTCGACCGCCTTTCCGACGGTAACGTGGTCGACGTCTACAAGCAGAATTCCTTTATCAAGAAGCAGATCAAGCAGATCCGCGAGAAGGTGGACGAGTCCATCCTCAAGGCCGAGGAGGCCCGCATCCTGCGCGACAGCACGGTGGTGCTGAGCGGCATGGGCTTTTCGCTGGAGAACGCCGGCGGCGACGACGAGATGCCCACCATGGCGAAGGACCGCAAGAGCGTCCTCGAGATCGAGCGCTCCATGCGCAAGGCGGTCCGGCTCCTCGAGGCGGATTCCGCGCTCGCGGCGAGCATCCCGGTGCTGCACCCCATCAAGAATTCCCCGACGGTCAAGAACCGTTTCGAGATGATTTTCGACCAGTTCACCCAGCAGAACCTGCCTCACCGCGGCATCGACTTTGTCGCGGCCGAGGGCGACACCGTGTTCGCCCCGGGAGGGGGGACCGTCACCGAGGTCCGCTCGCACCGCGGGTTCGGGCTCACGATGAAGATCGAGCACACGAAGCGCGTGCGCACGTTCTATGCCCACCTGGGTTCCGCGCTGGTGAAGCCGGGCCAGAAGGTCTCCCGCGGCGACCCGATCGCGCTGATCGCCGAGAGCGGCCGCGAGTCCAGTGTCGGACTGCATTACGAAGTGCGTGTCGACGGCACCCCGGTGAACCCGGAAGGCTTTTTTATAACAAAGTAACGTAACTCGGGCCGGGCCCCCGCAGCCCTTGTTCTGAACTTCGGGCCCCCTCGGCCCGAGTTTCGCCCCTCGGCCCGAGCCTCACACCTCGTCCCTCGAGCCTCGAGCCTGGAACCTCGAACCTCGTCCCCCCATTTCCCCACCCTCAAACCTCTCGTCTCCCGTCTTCCCTCTCTCGTCTTATTATATTTAAGGTCCCTAGGTCCGTTGGAGCGGGCGGGCGGTACTTTCCGTCAAGAACCTTCACGGGCTCGGAGGATCTCCATACTTTTGGTCATCCTCTTAGGGTGCTATCAAGTTTTGCTTACTTTTAGGAGTTTTAATGGCAAATAAGTGTAAGCGCGGAATTTTGATTAGCAAGACACCTTACGAAAAGCGTATCGCCATCATGGAAGATGGCGAACTTGTAGAGCTAGTTGTTGAAGGTGTCTCGTCTAATCGAGTTCTGGGCAATATATATAAAGGCGTAGTCCAGAAGGTGCTCCCCGCACTCAAGGCTGCGTTCATCGACATCGGCCTCGAAAAGGCCGGCTTCCTGCATCAGGACGATGCCATGGACAGGAACGAACTCCTCCGCCGCGAATATGGCGACGACGACGACGAGGGCGGTCCTTCCAAGGAAATTTCCATCGACGAGTTGCTCAAGGAAGGTCAGGAAATCATGGTCCAGGTTGTGAAGGAACCGATCAGCACCAAGGGTGCCCGTCTGACGACGCACCTGAGCTTTGCCGGCCGTTTCCTCGTGTGCATGCCCGGTACCAACTTTATCGGCGTTTCGAAGCGTGAACGCGATCCGGCCAAGCGCCGCGAGTTCAAGAAGGTGGTCCGCCGCCTCAAGGGCCGCGACGTGGGCTACATCGTGCGTACCAACGGTTTGAACGAATCCGAATTCGAAATCAACAAGCAGATGCGCGAGCTCGAGAGCAAGTGGGAACAGACGAAGTACAACTTCGAGACCATGCCCGCCGAGACCTGCATCTACGAGGAGTCCGACTCCATCGAGCAGACCGTCCGCGAATACTTCGGCGACAACACGGACTACGTGTACATCGACAACCGCGACGAGTACTTCGCCCTCCGCGAGTACCTCAAGGTGCTCTCGCCGGACAAGCTCGACAAGGTGAAGCTCTGGAGCTCCA
>CAMZDZ010000166.1 GCA_947305535.1 uncultured Fibrobacter sp. | reverse complement strand
CCGGAAGGATTCAACGGTTCCTGCCGCCTGCACCCGGAAGCGCTCGTGAAGGCATTTAACCTCAGCGCCACCGCCGCCGACAAGATGCACAAGGAACTCCTGAAGAAGGGCGCCCTCCTTGCCGACAGCCGCATCAGCCCGAAACTCCCGCGCAACCTGCCCGCCTTTACCAAGGCATTCGGCAGCATCGCAAAGGCCAACAAGGTTGAAGCAAGCGCGCTGTTCATGCTGCTCCACAGCACGGCGCTCAAGTACACCGCCGGTAAGTACTTCCGCCCCGGCATGGTGTTCGCATTGTTGTACTAGTGATGCAACAAAAGCGAGGAAGTTTAGTCGCTATGCAAACAATCAAGGCCGTAGGCCGAGCCCTTGTTTGCGTGCGAGCTAAACTTCAGAGCCGAAACATCACTAATAAGCTCCGTTTTTTCGATTATAAAAAAAGCTCTGCCCTCACGGGCAGAGCCTTTATCATTACAAGGAGCACAATATTATTGGTTCTCTTTTAATATAAGCTAAAAAACGAGGGCTAGAAAACGTTCAACGACATTTATTCGCAAATACGTTTTTTTAGTGTTTCAAATCACGAAATATGAACCTAAAGGCAACGCATCACCTTAGGTCTACACCTTCGAAGACAATCTTGTCTATTTCCAGGTGCGTTCCGCTCGTGATGAATATGCTGAAGAGGCCGATTTCCTTCGAGACTTCGCTCCATGACACCTGGTAACTGGACTCGTCCAGGATTTCGTTGCCGGGACGCAGCACGACATCGGTCCAGCCGTCGGCCGCCCTTGCAATCCAAAGGGATTTCCTGAAATTGTTGTCGCCCACATCGAGGTAATGTTCCAGCGCGACACGGAATTCGCAGTCGCCGCGCACGGTGAGGCGGATGGCCGTCAAGCCGCTCAGGTCGTAGTAGGTCGTGTCGACGCCCAGGCGGGTCCCCATCAGCACGTATCCCGAATCGCCCAGGGCGAAATCCGTGGCGAGGAACTTCCCGTGTCCGGAATCTTCCTTGAGCGCCGACGAGAAGCCCGCCGAATCCGGCTTGGCCCACGAGGCGCCCTTGAAAGCCGAGAAATACCAGCCGTAGTTCAGGTAGCCGCCCGCAATGTTGTTCAGGCTGTCGCCGTCGTCAAAGTCCTCGAACACCAATTCGCGCGTCACGTCGGGCACGCGGACAAGCGTATCCGCGACAATGCCGTCTTCGAGGGAGACCGTCGCGACCACCGAATCGCCGGCCACGACGCTGAACACGCCCGCCGGCACATGGGCAAACACGTACTCGCCACCGGCAAGGGCCGCCGCATAGGGCGTCGAATCCAGCGCAAGTGTTTCGAACAGGTTCGCAAAGTCCGCCTGGGCAGCGCCAGTACGTACCGTCAGCGAAGCCGAAGGCAAAAGCGTCACCTCGGCCAAGGAATCCGAAGAATTCAGCGAAGACCAGCTCATGAGCGAGGAGTCCTCGCCCGCAATTCCCTCGACAAAGCAGCCGGGCCCGACAAGCGTACCCTCGCCCACGCACGTTGCAGAAGAATCTTCGATGGAAGCCACGCCCTGCGCATCGGCGCGGGCACTCCCGACAACGGCAAGTCCCTGCTTGGAATACAACGTGACCCTGGCTTGCGGAACCGGCTTGTTCGCGGCATCCAACACCGTGACGGCAATCCCGTTCGTCGTCTCGCTCGTCGCCCCGGCGGTGTCCGGGTCGGAATCGGAACAGGCCCAGAGGCAAGACAGGAGCGAAGCAGCCAAGATCAGTCGTTTCATCATTTTTCCTTTTTCATCATCGGGAACAACTGGAAATTTAGCTGATAAACGCTGTCGCAAATCTCCGACGGCATCTCATTGACCACTTTTACGATAGATTTTCGCGTTTCCGCGAGGATATCTCGGATTTTTTGGATCTGCGTGGAATCCAGGGCCATGGTGAGCGTGCTGATGTCGCGCTCTTCCCGGGGCGTTTCGGCAATCGAGCGGCGTGCCAGGTCGGCAATGCAGCCCTGGTACTCGCTGATGGAGGCGCTGAGCCAGCGCTCCTTTGTCTTGATGTGCGCATCCGTCGGCACGACACGGCCGTCTTCGCGCTGATAGGCTAGCCCTAGGTGCAGGAGGGCCTCGACAGCCCCCTGCACCTGGGAGGTAGTGAGATTCGGTATGCAGGAGTTCCCGAGAGCGGCAGCGTCCTGCGGCCCCCGGTATTCAAAAACGTCCAATGCGGAGCGAATCATCGGGTAGTACCACTGCTGGAAATAGCGGTAGCGCGCCTCGTCCAGCTCGCGGCAGGCAAGCGGGCGCATCTTCTGCAGGGCCTCGAAATGGTGACGGACCTGCTCGTCGCTTTTTGCCTTGCCGTAGGCGACCATCTCGCGGAAATACTCCGCCTTGCCTTCCTTGAAGCGGAAGAACTCGATGAACGACTCCACACATTTTGGCGAAACGTGGCGCTTGCCTTGCAAAATCTTCAGAAGCAGGCTCGCGTCCATGTCGACCGCCGTGGCGAACACGCGGTAACTGAACGTCGGATCCAGCGACTTTTCGAGCTCGTAGAACTCCCGCAAGAAGACGCGGTAGTCCGAATAGTCGAAGATATTGATTTTGTTCCTTGCAAACATAAATGGCCCACCCGTCGCCAAAATTAGTTATTCCTATATCAATATCTATTCTTTTTCGTAAAAAGTCCAAATTTTTTACGGAATCGTGGACATTTTTGTCCACACCCTTTGATATAAATCACACCACTTCCCGTTTAAAAAACATAGTTTATAGGCATATAAGGAGTGCTTATGTTTACTGCAAAGAACATCGTCATCATCGGTCTCGGCCTGGCTACGGCTGCGTTTGCCACCAAGTACGAAGCAGAGTCCGCAACGCTCACGGACGACGCCAAAAATGTCAACAGCACGGAGACATCCGGCACCGGCTACGTCAACATGCAGGGCGGCAACATTAACTTCGAAAATGTCACCGTCGAGGCAGCCGGCAAGTACCAGGTGACCATCCACTACAAGGCGGCCGAATACAAGGCGAACTACCTCGTGGTCAACGGCGAAACCGCCGCCACGGTCGACTTCAACATCACCGAGGGATGGGGCGACGTATCGGCAGTAGCGAATTTCAAGGCAGGAGCGAACACTGTCTCCATCGAACATTTCTGGGGCTGGATTAGCGTGGACTACATAGATATCGAGCCCTATCAGTCCGCGCCCTTCCAGCTGTCCGGAACCCCCGTCACGCCGGGCGCAACAGGTAGCGCTATCAAGCTCTACAGCTTCCTGCGCGAAAACTTCGGCAAGAGGACCATCAGCGGCATCATGACCGGCGACATGGAAGGCTACACCATCGGCGAAGACTTCAAGACCCACGAAGACATCCAGTACATCTACAAGCGCACCGGCAAGTACCCCGCGCTCGTCGGCGTGGACTTCCTGTTCGCAACAGGCCCCAAGGCAAGCGAATCCTGGTACACCGAAGTCACCGAGAAGGGTGTCGAAATCGCCAAGGAACTCTGGAAGGCCGGCGGCATCCCCGCATTCACCTGGCACTGGAAAGACCCGCTCGACCAGGACGACGCCTTCTACATCCAGGGCGCCGACAACGGACAGGGTTTCACCACGTTCGACTTCAAGACGGCTTTCAAGGAAGGCACGACCGAATGGGACACCGAGAGCGCTGCGTACAAGGGAATCATCGACGACATCGACCACATCGCGGATTACTTCCTCGACTTGCAGAAGGACAGCATTGCGGCCATATTCCGCCCGCTGCACGAAGCCGGCGGCAAGTGGTTCTGGTGGAGCATCAACTCGGGCGAAGAATTCGCCGCGCTGTACCGCCTTGTCTACGACCGCATGGTCAACGTCAAGGGCGTGAAGAACCTCATTTGGGTGTACAACCCCGAAGGAAGTTCCGTCACGGGCTGGGATCCGGGTAGCGAATACTACGACGTCATCTCCATCGACATCTACAACAACGACAACGACCATTCCAGCAACTCGGGCGCATTCGAAAAGTACAAGACCGCATCGAAATCTGCGAAGATCATCGCGCTCAGCGAAAACGGCCCCATCCCCGACGTGGCCAACATGCACAACGACGAAGCCGTATGGAGCTGGTGGATGCCCTGGTACAGCACCTGGGGCGGCAAGTGGCCCGGACAGACGAGCGATGCCGTGTGGAAGACCAACATGGAAGACGAGCGCATCATCAGCCTCGAGGACATGCCGGGCTGGGACAAGTACACGCCGGGTAGCGAACCGACGACACGCCTGGCCACCGCGCCGCG
>CAMZDZ010000165.1 GCA_947305535.1 uncultured Fibrobacter sp. | reverse complement strand
TGGTTGTTAAAGCCGACGCTTCGCGCCGGCTTCATACCTAAAGGACTTAATTTAAGGCGGATCGTCGCGATCCGCCTTTTTTTATGCCATAAAAAAATCCCCGCTTCATGCGGAAGCGAGGATTTTCTAGGGAGTTTTCCCTACCGAAATTACTTTTCGACTTCGTACTGAGCGACGAGGTTGCCTTCGGCGTCAAGAGCGCGGACGACGTTTTCATCGCGCTGGAGAGTGAGGTTAGCCTTCTGGCCTTCGGCAGTGGTGAGTTCCACGGACATCGTGCCATCGGCGTTCTTCACGGCGGCGACAGTGTTGCCCTGGGCATCCTTCTCGAAGTAGGAATCGCCGGAAGCGAGCGGGTTGGAACCGGTCCAGAATTCGATGGTGTTGAGCACGAGGCCGTCAACGAGGCCAAGGCAGATACCATAGACAGGGAACACGCAGAACATGAAGAAGTGGACGATGGAGTTGAGCCACTTGTTGCCCAGAGTGCCGTTCCACTTGTGAAGCTTGTTGAAGCAAGCGTTAGAGCCGTAGCAACCAGTGAGCATGACTACACCGGCGCAGAGGAGAGTACAGATACTTTTTTTCATTTTTTTTTGCTCCTTGAGGGTTGTTTTCCTGAATGTCCCAAAATATAACTAAAATTGTTTTTTTTGGGGTTTAAAAGCATATTTTTTTATTTTGTTTGACGTACATCACAGTCGGCGGGGAAAGTCGAACTTTACGTAACTCCTTGTAATCCAACCACTTACAGAAATTTGGCGACGAAGAAAACACCTTTGGGGAGGCCGTTTTCATCTTTACCGGGAAAAAGCGGCAACCGGGGATATCCCGGCAGCAGAAGGCGGGGTCCAGCGCGCCGGAAAGGGCACGCACGCCCGACGATTCGAACACCCACTGTTCAAGAGCGCGTTCCAGCGTATCCCCGAAATCCAGGGGCGTCGCAGGGAACTCCCAGGAACCCGCAAAAGGCGCACCAGGCGGCCTTTTTCGCATAAGGACCTTCCCTCCGTGCTCGACAATACCCATGGCAACCAGCATATTCCCTCCCGAAAGCCTAAACATTTTTTTTCTTCATTCTTGCGAATTTTAAAGTAATTTACAATTTAGGAATCCCGCAGGCAAATTCGCCCGCGGAAAAGGTATTACCATATGACAGTTACTCTCGGGAGAATTTTCGCATTAGCCGCACTTGCCGCATCGGCCGTTTTTGCATCCAAGCAACCCCTCACCGTATGGATCATGCCGAACGGGGCATCGCCGAAAGAAAAATTCGAACAGGCTCTGGCGCAATTCACCCAGGAAACAGGCATCCCCGCCCAGGTCCAGGTGCTCGACTGGGGCGAGGCGTGGAACAAGATTTCGACAGCGCTCGAATCCGGCGAGAACGTTCCCGACGTACTGCAGCTTGGAACCACTTGGGTCCCCTATTTCGCCGCGCGCGGCGAACTCAGGCAGCTCAACCCGATCCTTCCCCAAATCGACCCCGACAGGTTCGTCCCCATAAGCTGGAGCACGACGCATATCGACGCCGACACGACCATCTATTCCGTCCCCTGGTTCATCGACATCCGCCCCGTCCTCGGGAACAAGCGCATCCTCAAGAAGAACGGCATCACGCGCGAATCCATCGCGACATACAAGGGCTTCATGGACGCCGTCCGCAAGATAAACGACTCCAAGGAAACGCTCGAAGACGGTGTCAGGGTGAGGGGCTACGCGTTCCCCGGCAAGAGCGACTGGAACATCCCGCACAATTTCGCCCCGTGGATATGGAGCAACGGCGGCTCCTTCGTCAAGAAGGATTCGACGGGAAAATGGCACGCCAACATCATGGACGAACACACCCTGCTCGGCATCGGGCGTTACCTGAAATTCGTCCTCGACACGCTCGTCTCCCCCGAGGCATTGCAGAAGAATTCGGCCCAGATTGCCCAGCAGTTCAACAACGGCGAATTCGCCTTCATCGTCCACACCGCGGAAATCATCATGCAGACGCGCATCCACGACGACCGTGGCGGGCTTTCCAGCGCGCGCATCGGCACCGACAGCGTGGACGTGTTCTCCTTCCCGCTGGGCACCGACGGCAGCGTGAGCTTTGTCGGCGGCAGCAACCTCGCCGTCCCCTCCAAGAGCACCCGCCCCGAGGCCGAAAAGCTGATACTGTACCTCACGCAGGACAGCACCCTGGACGCCTACACAAAGCAAATCGGCTTCCTTCCGACATCCAAGAAAGTACTTGATTCCTGGTCCGCGGACTCCGTCTACAGGGTGCTTGTCGAAGCGCTCGAAACGGGACGCACCTACACGACCATCCCGGAATGGGGCGACATCGAGCAGATTCTCGTGGCCATGTTCAGCTCGGTATGGGACCAGCTCGAAATCCAGGCCCTTTACTCCGAAGAAAAGCTCTACGAGACATTCATCGAGTACTCCAAGCAAATCAACAAAAGGCTCGGCTACAACAGCACGACGGTCATGACGTTTGCCGAGTTCCAGACACTCTGGCACAAGATTATCGACACCCCGGACGACCCCGAACCGAAAGAAGCGACGAGTACAGACCACATCCGGAACAACCTGCGTATAGCCCCGTGGCTGTTCGCCATCCTGTTCGTATTCGGATTTGCCTCTGCCTATAAACGCAAAAGGAAGAAATAGGGACTATGGCTACGAGCGACATCAAAACGACCCGGATTTCCAAAAGTATCATCTTCAAGAGCATCCTGCTCCTGATTGTCTCCATGTCGCTGATCATCGTCTCGGGGACCGCGTTCTTCACGCAGCGCCAGCTCAGCCTGATCTTTGAGTGGAGCCACAACAACAATTCCGGCCTGTTGCAGCAGGCGTCGACGACGGCGCACAGCGAGATGCAGCAGTTCGGCAGCACTCTTGAGCTCCTCGCGAGGACATCGGCCATCCAGAGCATGATTCCCGACACCGCGGCCAGCTACCTCAAGAGCTACAGCATATCCTCCCTGTTCATCTCCGGCGAAACGGTATCGCTGTTCAACCGCGAGAAGAAGATGATTTGCGACAACTCGATGCTGACTTCGTCCCCCACGGTCTACCCCATCGACTTCAACAGGATAACGCCGCACCGTCCCCTGCTTTCGCCGTGGTACCGCGACGAGAGCAATACGCCCACGAGGGCGTTCGGCACGGCAGTCACCGACCTCAGCTCGGGCGACGGCAGCCTGGTCGGCAATTTCTCGTCCAAGCGCCTCTGGAAGATTTTCTCGGAGCACCACGTCGGGAAAGACGGATTCCTCGTCGCCATCAACGCGAGCGGCGAGATCATCTATCACCCCGACCTGAAAAAGTGGCTCAACGGGATCCACAAGATTTCCGAGCTCGGCATCCAGGACATCGACCCCAAGACATACGAAATCGACAAGGCGACCTTCATCTCGCTGAACGACGGCAACACCTACCTGACCAACTACGTGTACGACCCGAACTACGACCTCGGCCTATTCTCGTTCCAGCCGCAGAGCGAAATCAACAGCCTCGCCTCGGCAGTCATCACGGCAAGCGTCATCATCCTCGTCGCATCCATCATCGCCCTGCTCATCACGGCCATCTGGCTGTTCTTCATCCTCGGTCGCCCGATGAACAGCCTCATCTCGCACATCCGGCAAATCAACAACGGGGACCTCGACGTCGACGAAATCAATGTCGGGCGCCGCGACGACGAAATCGGCCAGCTGTCCAAGGCGTTCAACACGATGCACGCCACCATCAAGCGGCAAATCTGCGAGCTGAACGCCCACCGCAACATGCTGGAGCAGGAAGTCAAGGAACGCACCCGCGAACTCGAAATCGCGAACGCGAAGCTTGACATCATCTCGAGAACCGACGAACTCACGGGACTGCCCAACCGCCGCGACATGAACCGCACCGTGAACAACGAAATCGGCCGCAGCGAACGTTCCAAGAAGCCGTTCTGCTTCATCTTCATCGACATCGACCACTTCAAGAGCATCAACGACACGTACGGGCACAGCTGCGGCGACATGGTCCTTCGCGAGGTGGCGCTTACCGTGCGCGGCCTCCTGCGCCGCTACGACGTGCTGGCCCGCTACGGCGGCGAGGAATTCCTCACGCTCCTCCCGGAAACCGACCTGGACGGCGCAGCAGTCGTTGCCGAGCGCTTCCGCAAGCAGGTGGAAGAGCAGGAATACACCTACGCCGACCACAAGATAAAGGTGACCATCACGCTGGGCGTGACCCGCTTCGACCCGAGGCTCGGGGCCAGCCGCAGCATACAGACCGCCGACAAGGCGCTGTACGAGGGTAAGGAGACCGGGCGCAACAGGGTCATCATCTGGGACCCCGAACGCACGACCGAAGAAGACTACCGCGCAGCCGCCATCGAGCTTGCCGAAGAACAGAAGGCGCGCAAGCAGAACAAGAACAAGACATTCCCGTAAGGCGGGGCCAAAAGCATGCAAAAAAAAGACACCGCTCTGCGGTGTCTTTTTTATCGGGATGACTGAATTCGAATCAGCGACCTCTTGAACCCCATTCAAGC
>CAMZDZ010000164.1 GCA_947305535.1 uncultured Fibrobacter sp. | reverse complement strand
CCTACGACCGGCTGATTACAAATCAGCTGCTCTACCAGCTGAGCTACTTTGGCGCAATCCTAATTTTCCTTAGAAAACTAGAGCGCACCAAATTTAATAAGTTTTATGCGTTCTTGTCAACGAAAATCGCGATTTTTTCAAAAAAAATTAATTTTTTCCAAAAATTCGTACACACAATGGGGGGAATATTGTGGATAATCTGTGGATACACGAAACCGGCCTCCCAAAGAGCCCTCCAAAGACCCAAAAACGCCCCCTTCTAATGCAATATCGCCCAACAGGATATGTAAATTGAACCCAAGAAAGCACCCTTTTCGGAATTTTCACAAATGCATAGAAAAAAGCACCTCATTTTAGCCCTTTTCGCCTTCGCGCTTGCAAACGCCGGCATCTGCTTCGCCCAAGAAGAAACCGCCGATCAGGAAGAATCCCAGGCCCAGCAGCCCGTCTATTCCGCCGAACCGGCCCCGCAGACCCAGAATATCCAGTATATCGTCATGCCGCCGGAGAGAAAGCAGCCGGAAGCGGCCGCAGCCCCGGTACAGCAAGAGAATCCCCTTCCGCCGCCCCGCGAATCCAAGTTTTCCCTGCTCTTCGGGGCCGACCTGAGCTTCTACCTCACATCCCAATCCTACGACGAGGACAGCGATTACGACCTCAACACAAGCCGCGACGACGTGGTCGCGAGCCAGGATTACTCCGGCAAGGGATTCGCCTTCGGGTTCTCGCTGGGCACGCTCATCAAGGACTTTATCGGTATACGCGGGTTCCTCAACGTGGGCCTGCAATCCGGCAAGGGCAGCTACGAGAACAAAGAAATCCCCTGTGATTCCTGCAGCGACCTCAGCACCGACCTGACCGATGTCCGCTTTGGCGTGGAAGGGACGCTCTTCCCCTTCAACGGATCCAGAAGCGCGATGTACAACTCCTACCTGGACCTCATGCTCGGCGCGGCGTTCCATTCCCGGGACGATGAAGCCGCCCGGTATTTCGACCGTGACGAGACGAATTCCCTATTCGCGAAAATCGAAGCGGGCAAACTTTTCCCCATCAGCACGTCTTGGAACGTCGGCTTCGGCATCGCCTATTCACTGGACCTGCAGTTCCAATACACCGTATCCGACCTGGAGCAAATCGACTACTGCGACATCGGCCACTCCCTGTGGGTAGGGGCAAGATTCGTCTACAAGAAAAACAAGAACTAGCCGGTCAGCCGGCGAAATCCACGCCGTCCAATTCGCCGACATTCGCCTTGGAAAGGTCGGTATCCGCAGCGAGACGGTTGGCCTGGCGCTCGATTGCCTTTTCGAACAAATTACGCACAAAGCGCCCGTTCCCGAAACGGGCGTCCTTCTTTTGCACGGCATCCGCGATGCACTTTTTCAACGCGGCCTCGGCACTGGCGCTCAGCGTGTAGTCGTACTTTGCGACCAAGTTCCTGAAAATCTCGGCCATTTCCGATTCCGTATAGTCGGGGAAGTCTATGTACCTGTTGAAGCGCGAAGCGAGTCCCGGGTTGGAATTCACGAATTCCTTGATCTCGTCCGTGTACCCGGCGATGATGACCACCAGGCGGTCGCGGTTATCTTCCATGCGCTTGAGGAGCGTGTCTATCGCCTCCTGTCCAAAGTCGTTCTCCGAGTTCCGCGAGAGCGTGTACGCCTCGTCGATGAAGAGGACGCCGTCCAGGGCGCTGTCGATTACTTTGTTCGTCTTGATGGCGGTCTGCCCCATGTACCCGGCGACAAGGTCGGCGCGCGAAGCCTCGACAAGATGGCCCCTCGAGAGGATTCCCAGTTCCTTGAATATGCGGGCGATGATGCGGGCGATCGTCGTCTTGCCCGTGCCCGGATTGCCCGAGAAAACCAGGTGATACGATGTCGGGGGAACGGAGAGCCCCTTTTTCCTGCGCACGCTCTGGACCTTGAGGAAATTCCGTAGCGTGACGACTTCGCGCTTCACGCCGGAAAGCCCCACGAGCGACTTCAGCTCGGTCTCCGCATCGACGGACGAATCACAGTACTCGACCGGGGCAGGCAAGGACCATTCCGATTGCGACCCCTGGGGAGGCTCCTGCGCCACCTGGGACCCGTCCTGCGCCTGACCCTTGAAACCGACTACGCGCGTGGTAAACCGCGTGCGGCCCGGCAAGACGCAGCCAAACTGCGCCGCACCGATACTCCTTTCCATGTACTGCAGCCACTGGACCTCGACAGGGGTAAGGAGCCCGTCGATGTTCGCCAGCGCCGCGGAAAAATCGTACATCAGGCGCATGTACTTCTTGGCCGCATCCGGCGAGAGCCCGGCAAATATGGCGGGGAACAGGAAAATCCCTCCGGCGGAAACCAGCTGCTGGTGGTTCTTGTCGAGGCCCTCGACCAGCTTTCCCATGTCCACTTCGTTTTCCATGAACGTCTGCACCACCAGCGAATCCCAGTCCGTGGTGGACGGCGCATCCGTCCGCAGGCGCAGCATGAGTTCGACAAAGCCGCACGACTCGAAATTCTTGAGGTCGACAGGATGCCCGAGGTTCCTGGAAATGAATGCGAGATCCGCGAGGAACACCGTCGAGAGCGCCTTGTAGGTATCGCCCGAGTCCGGCGCGAAATGCCTGCGCAGCATCTCGGCGACGCCGTTGTACTGTATGAAGTCCTGGAAGAAATTCGAAATCGAGGAAACGGAGGGCTTGAGCCTCTTCATGTACTTTTTCAGAGTCGGGTCGACGGAAGCCTCCGGCACCATCGCGATAGTGTGCGGCACGGGATTGCCCGGCTTCGCGTCCACGGGCGTGAGCATTACATCCTTCAGCATGCTGGCAAGCTGCTTCGCCTCGACGGTACCGCTCTTGCAGAAGGACTTGCGCACCTCGAGGCCGACAATCATGACGATGATTCCGACGAACAAAAACAGGATGGTCAACGGGATGGCGGGAGAAGACGACGCGCACGCCTTCCAGACCATGATCATGAGCACAATGGCAAGCACGAGGACCACGCTGAAAATCGATATCAGCAGGTTGGGGTCTTTTTTTCCGTTGAGCTTCATAACCGAAAATATAACACTTGGCTACGCCGGATCGTTCACCGGCTTGCTGTAGTCGCGCTCGCCAAACAGGGCCGTGCCCACGCGGATCATGGTGGAACCTTCCTCGATGGCGACTTCCAGGTCGCCCGTCATGCCCATGGAGAGCTGGTCGAAGTGGGCAAACGCGCCCCCCTTCGCGAGGAACTTCTGCTGCAAGTTGCGCAGGAACGCGAAGCACTCGCGGGAATCTTCAGCGACACCGGTGTTCTTGCCGATGGTCATGAGCCCGCGGAAGCGCAGGTGCGGGAACGCGGTTTCGCCACGGACCGCAAGCGATTCAAGGAAGGCTTCCGCCTCGTGTACATCGAGCCCGCTCTTCGTCTCTTCTTCGCCAGCGTTCACCTGGAAAAGAATATCGAGGATTTTGCCCTGAGATGCGGCGGCGCCGTTGCCCGGAAGTGCCGCGCAGACCTTCTCGAGCTTCTCGAGCGCCTCGACGCTCGCGATGGAATGGATGCAGTCGGCGACGATGGCCGCCTTCTTGAGCTTGTTGCTCTGCACGGGGCCAATCACGTGACAACGCACGCGGCTCCCGTCCTTCGCCATGCGCGGCTCGCTGAACTTGAGCTCGGCTTCCTGCACGCGGTTCTCGCCAAAGTCGGTAGCACCGAGCGCGATGGCATTTTCCACGGCTTCTGCCGGGTGGAACTTGCTCACCCAAACGAGCTTCACCGATTCACGGCTACGGTCCGCAATCTTGCAGGCTTCGCTAATCCTTGCTTCGAGAGCTGCAAGGTGCTCGCGCATTTCGTCAAGAGTAAATTCCATAGTAGTAAAAGTAGGAAGTAGAGTGGTTAGTGGTTAATAAATAGCGGCTAGTGATTAGTGGTTAGGGCTTGTAGACGAGAGACGTGGTTCGGCCCTTCGACAGGGCTAAGGGACCTTACCACCAACCGGGTCAAGCCTGGAGCCTCGTGCCTCACGGCTCATCGCCATCTACTTCTTCGCCTTCACGAACAGCACCTTGATGATTTCGTCGATGTGCTTGTGCGTATAGATTTTGAGGCCCTTCTTCGCGGGTGCCGGGAGTTCGTCCACGTCCTTCTTGTTCTGGGCAGGCAGGCGGAGCGTCTTCACGCCGGCCTGGAGGGCGGCAAGCGCCTTCTCGTTGAGCCCGCCAATCGCAAGGCATGCGCCCGTGAGGCTCACCTCGCCGGTAAACGCGACGTCAGGCGGCACGGGAATCCTGGTGAACGCAGAAAGCAGGCAGAGCGTGAGGGCGATACCCGCGGAGGGCCCGTCCTTCGGCACGGCGCCTTCGGGCACGTGAATGTGGATGTCCGTCTTCTTGACAATCGCGGGGTCGATGCCAAAGCGGTGCAGGCGTTCGCGCACCAGGCTCACCGCAATCTGGGCGGATTCCTTCATCACGTCGCCGAGCTTTCCGGTCATGATAATCTGGCCCTTGCCGCTCAGGAGCATGCACTCGATGGGCAGAATCTCGCCGCCCACGCTCGTCCAGGCAAGGCCC
>CAMZDZ010000163.1 GCA_947305535.1 uncultured Fibrobacter sp. | reverse complement strand
CAAGAAAACGAGCAGCGCAAAAAGGAACAGCTCGAACGCGTCATCGAACGCTTCCGCTACAAGGCCGCGAAGGCCGCCATGGTGCAGTCCAAGATCAAGGCGGCGGCAAAGCTCGCGAACGGCGAACGCCTCACGCACGAGCGCAATCTGGATTTCAGCTTTACCGAGACGCCGTTCCCGGGCAAGCGCATGCTGCAAATCAAGGGGTTGCATTTCGCGTACCCCAACCGCGGTGACGACGGTTCCGTACAGGGCATGGGCCCGGAACTCATCACCGACCTCACGATGGAAATCTTCAAGGGCGACCGCATCGCGGTCATAGGCCCGAACGGACGCGGCAAAACGACGCTCCTGAACCTGATTGCAAAGGAACTGCAGCCGACCGCAGGCGAAATCAGTTACAATCCGAACTTGCAGATAAACTATTTCGGCCAAACGAACATCAACCGCCTGAACCTCGACAACACCGTCGAAGAGGAAATCGCCTCGGCCATCGAGGAAGTCTCGCAGAAGAGCCGCGCCCGCGGGCTTGCCGGCCTCATGATGTTCTCTGGAGATGCTGCCCTCAAGAAGGTAAAAGTGCTCTCCGGTGGCGAGCGGAGCCGCGTTCTGCTCGGGAAGATTCTCGCAAGCGCCTGCAACATGCTGCTGCTCGACGAACCGACGAACCACCTCGACATGGAAAGTATCGAGAGCCTGATTGACGCGTTGGAAGACTACGAAGGCACCGCCCTCGTGGTCACCCACGACGAGGAACTTTTGCATGCGTTCGCGAACCGCCTCGTGGTCTTTGACGGCGGCACCTGCCGCATCTTCGAAGGCACCTACGCCGACTTCCTCGAGAAGGTGGGCTGGGCCAGCGAAAAGAAGCCGGGCGGCTCCAACTCCGCGAACATCAAGGTCTCGAACATCGACGTGAAGGGCGACGGAAAGCCGGCAGGCGGCGACAACGGCAACGCAGGAAGCGCAGCCGGCGCAAATCCCGTGCCGCGCGCGAAGGAAGACCGCAAGGCCCGCGCCGACTACATCGCCGAACGCTCCAAGGTCATCAAGCCGCTCGAAAAGAAGCTCGCGAACCTCGAAGCCGAAATCGCGAAGACCGAAGAAATAGGCGGCGAACTCGAGGCGAAACTCGTGACCGCGTCGGAAAGCGGCGACGGAGCCGCCATCACCGCCATCGCGAAAGACATGGACGACAACAAGAAAAAAGTCGACCAGCTCTACGAAGACTGGGAAAAGACGACCGCCGAGCTCGAGGCCGCGAAAGACAAGTACCCGATATAGCTCATAGCTGCGAGCTACGAGCCGTGAGCCGTGAGTATAAACTCATGGCTTTTTTTATTTGCCGCGGATAATTCCCATGGTACGGGTATCGTCCTTCGACCCGACCTTGTTCTTCCCGAGACGCACCTTCCAGTTCAGCTTGGATATGTAGGCACCCGTACCCGCCATGCGGCCCTGCTTGCTGCGGCCGTCCCACGAGAGGAACACCTTGCCGGGATTCCTCGTGCAGTCCCCGTTGAACAGCGCGTCGGAACAGCTTACGCCACCCTTGTTCGAGTTGACAAACTGCCCCAGGTTGGTAAAGTAGTAGACTTCCCATTCGATGCGGATATCTTCCAGCGGTACGGAGTCGCGCGCCGTGATGCCCAGCTCCTGCAAGTCGTAACCCAGGACATGGCCGGGAATGCCGAACTGCTCGACAATCTGCTCCATCGACCACTCCGCGGGAACGAGGTAGGGCTTGATGGCGTTCTCGCCGCTGCCGCCGTTTTCGGGATTCAGCACCCTCGCAGGCGAAATCTTGACCACCTCGGTCACGTCCATAGTCAGTCGCTGGCCGCCGATAATGCGCACCCAGGGATTGTTGATATGCGGAGTGTTCCCGTTAAGGTCGGGCAACATCCCCGCGGCCAGGCGCACGGAATCGCCCACGGCCGGGGCCGGGTGCGTCTCGTCCGTATAGAAGTAGAGGTCGTAGCGCAACACGTTCGAAGACTTGCTGTACGTCGACATGTTCATCATGTTGGAGCTTTCCATACCGGCACGCCAGACCCTGTAACTGAACGCCGACGCCATGTCGATCCCGGTCGGGTCCGTGCCCTCGCTCAGGAACACGGAAAGCATCGTCACGTTGTCGGACTTGATGGTGACCACCGCGCTCTTGATGATCGCGCCGATCTTGTCGTCGATGAACTGCACCATCGTGTCGAGCGAAATCGTGTCGCCCTGTTCCTCGTCGTAATAGCGGAAGTGGTACCTGAACGTCCCGTGGTACTTGTCCTTCTCCAGGCCGGTAAACACCTCCGTCGAGAAGGCGTCCGAGACCTCCACCAGGGACTGCTCGCTCGCGACATGCGAAACGACACTCGCCCAGTCGGGCGTAATGTGCCAGGAGCTGTCGCCGAACATCCACTTCGTATGGTCCGGGAAGCGCCCGTCGAAAGGTTCGTTGAAGAGCACGAGCAGGCTGTCCGCGATGCCGTCGCCGTTGCGGTCGTGCATCTCGGCCTTGGTCGCAATCGGCACCTTGGGCTTCTCGAGGTTGATGTTCCTCCAGACAAGCACGTTCTGCACGTACTCGCTGCCCACGCTGAACGAGCCGTTCACCACGGCATCCGTGCCCATCACGTAGAACGTCGCGAATCCCGTCGAGTCGGTCTCTATCGTCCTTATCGGGGAACTGTTCACGTCGAGGAACGAAAGCGAGTCCGCCGTGACCAGGCCCAGCATCGAGAAGCAGTCACCGCACACCATGTCGCCGTACACCACCGCGACGCGCACCTTGTACGGCACGAACGCGAGCGTACCCAGCTCGAGGCTCACCGTGTCGCCCGGGATGAACGCCCCCGTGGAATCCACGAAGACAATCGAGGGCTTGGGCCATTCCGGCACCGTGAAGTAAATCTCGGTGGACTGCGTCGGGTCAGAAGAGAGGAAGCATTCCAGCACGTAGGTTCCCGGCGAAAGCGAGCGCGTCTTCACGATCATGTTCGTGTCGATGACAAAGCCCGCCATGTCCTCCGAAATGCTGATGCCGCCGTAGTTGATACCCGGATTCAGCGACACGCCGCCTTCCGGCAGGCTGCCCGTGAGGCTCTTCAACAGGAACGCGGACTGCGCGGCGACCGTGTCGACCTTGCCCGTCTTCGAAATGTCGCAGCCCAGCGATTCCTCCACGAGAATCTGCAGCAGCTGGTACTCGATAGTCGTGTCGGTACGCGGGATATGCACCGGGAAGAACGTCTTCTCGGTCTGCAGGTTGATGGAGGTGCGCATCTTGAAGTTCGAACCCACCGCGTTGCGCTCGGAGAAGAAAATCTGGAACGGGTATTCCTTGCCCTCGATAAGCCCAAGCGTGTCCAGGTTCACCGCGCCCTCGATAGGGCTGTGGCACCCGCCGATGTCCACCACTAGGCGGTTGTTGATGTAGACCCACACGTCGTCGTCGCCGCGGAACTCGAAATACTGGCCCGGAATGTACTGGAACTGCGCCGAAATCTTCATCGAGAAGCTGTAGTTGTGACGGCATCCGCTCACGTTCCAGTCGAACTTCGGATTCCTCACCGTCTTCGCGTCGTCCAGGTACTCGAAATCGTCGATAGGGTAGAAGCCCGGATTGATGGTGTCGTTGCAGTCGTCCTCGTTGGTGAAGTCGGCAAGCCAGAAGCCTTCCTCGTCGAGCGAAAGGTCGATATCGCGGCAGGTCGCGTTCGTGTACTCCTTGCCCGCGCCGTCATGCGCCACCACCTGCGGCACGAACCATTTTTCGATCTCGTGTCCGGCCGAACAGATGGCCCACGGGAACACCGAGGAATCCACGCGGGCGGGCAACCCGTTCACCAACGTATCCTGGACCATGCCCAGGGCAAGGCCGCCGCACGTCTTGAGGTCGGTCAGCTCCCCGTTCTGGTCGTAGTTGCGCACCGTCGTATAGTCGTTGCCGCCGTAGATGCCGCCAAAGTCCACGTCGATACTGTCCGCATACGCTTCACCGGCCCAGTCCAGGACAAGCGCCGAAATCTTGAGCTCCGGGCAACGGCCGAGACGCCCCGGATAAGTATTGGAAAACGCGGGGCCGCTCGTGGACACGGGATAAGGATACACCCACACCGTATCGTGCAGCGCCATCATCGAATCGAGCCGGACCGGGTTGCCGTCAGGAATTCCCGCACCCTGCACGCCCTCGGCGTTGTAGTAGTCCATGCCGAAAGTCTGCTTGAAGAACACGCCCCAGTCCTTCGCATGCTTGTAGTAGGTGCCCTCGTACCAGCCGCAGGTATCCTTTTTCCTGTCGAGCGGGAGCGGGCCCATCTTTACGGTGTCGTCCTGGTCGAGCACCAGCATCGAAGGCGACATGTCGTCCCACGGGCTCAGCAGTCGAACGACCTTCGGCTCGGGCGGGTAGAACTGCAGGTCGACAGAACCCAGGCTGGTACTCGCGTAGAACCACGTCTCGTAAATGCCCGACGGGAACAGCTCCAGGGCCTTCATCTGCGAGCCCTGCTGAAAATAGGGATGCTGCGGCCACTCGTTGCTGCCGCGCAAAATCTGGAAGTCCGCCATCTG
>CAMZDZ010000162.1 GCA_947305535.1 uncultured Fibrobacter sp. | reverse complement strand
ACCCTCCGCGACGGTAACCAAGACCGTAAGATAAGCCTTTCTCTCGCCGACAAGTTGCAGATTGCGCGAATTCTTGACCATTTCGGTTTTGACTACATCGAAGGGGGCTGGCCCAATCCGAGCAACCCGACCGACGAGGAATTCTTCCAGAAGATCAAGGAAGTCAAGCTGAAGCATGCGAAGATTGCTGCTTTCGGTTCCACGCGCCGCCCGAAGGTGCTGCCCGAGAAGGACCCGCTGCTGCAGGCGCTCGTGAAGTCGGGCGCTCCGGTCAAGACGATTTTTGGAAAGAGCTGGGATTTGCACGTCACGGACGTCATCCGCACGACGCTCGAAGAGAACCTCGACATGATCGAGTCTTCCGTCGACTACCTCAAGGACCATTCCGAAGAGGTGATTTACGATGCGGAACATTTCTTTGACGGCTACAAGGCGAACCCGGAATACGCACTCGAGACGCTGAAGGCTGCGGAACGCGGCCGCGCGGACTTTATCGTGCTTTGCGACACGAACGGCGGCACGATGCCGTGGGAACTCGAGAAGATCGTGAAGGAAGTGAAGAAGGTCGTTTCGACGCCTATCGGCATCCACGTGCATAATGACGCGGGCCTCGGCGTGTGCAACAGCCTGTTTGCCGTGAAGAGCGGCGCTACCATGGTGCAGGGCGTGGTGAACGGTTACGGCGAGCGTTGCGGTAACGCGAACCTCACGACCATCGCTGCAGACCTCCATTTCAAGATGGGCGCGAAGTTCTTCGCCGCGAAAAAGATTGCAAGGCTCCGCCAGCTGAGCAGCAACGTGGACCAGATCGTGAACCTGCCGAGCGACGTGCATGCCCCGTATGTGGGCGATGCGGCCTTTGCCCACAAGGGCGGTGCCCATATCGATGGCGTCATGAAGGTCAGCCGCAGTTTCGAACACATCGACCCGCATGCCGTGGGTAACGACCGCGTGTTCGTCACGAGCGACCAGGCGGGCGGTTCCCTCGTCGTGGAAAAGCTCAAGGCCATCAAGCCAGGCATCGACAAGAAGGACCCGGTGGTGGGCAAGCTGCTCACGCTCATCAAGGAACGCGAGAACGCCGGCTGGCATTTCGACTCTGCCGAGGCGAGTTTCAAGCTGCTCGTGTACCGCCATCTGGGAATGGTGGAGGAGCCGTTCAAGGTCTTGAACTACCGCGTGATTGAAGACAAGACCCCGCAGGGCGTGTCCGTTTCGCAGGCGACCGTCAAGCTCCAGATTGGCGACAAAATCAGCCATCAGGTGAGCGAAGGCGACGGCCCGGTGAACGCTCTCGACGCAGCCCTCCGCAAGGCCTTGCTCCCGTTCTTCCCGAACATGGCGAAGGTCAAGCTCGACGACTACAAGGTGCGCGTGCTCGGTTCCAAGGTGGCATCCGACGCGACGGTGCGCGTGTGGACCACATTCGGCGACGAGAAGGGCTACTGGAACGTGGTCGGCGTCTCGAGCAACATCATCGAGGCTAGCTGGATGGCGTTCGTCGACGGCCTGACCTACAAGATTCTCGTGGATAACAAGGTCATCGAGAGCGCTTACAAGCATATCGACGTGAAGCCGGTTGCCGAAACGACCAAGGCGAAGGAAACCCCTGCGCCAGCAAAACCGAAGAAGTTGACCAAGAGGCAAGTGAAGCGCGCCGCTGGAATTTAACACAAATGTCATTCCCGGCTTGACCGGGAATCTCCATTTCTAATTCGGTCATGTTGGATGGATTTGAGTAGAAAGGAGATGCCCGCCTTCGCGGGCATGACAAAGAGAAGAATACTATTATGAAAATTGTAAAAGTCACACCTAAGTCTCAAGAAATCGAACGCATCTGCGGTCGCGAAGTCGCCCCGTCCAAGGAAATCCACGACAAGGTGATGCAGATCCTTGCCGACATCAAGAAGGGCGGCATCGCCAAGGCGACGGAATACGCCCAGAAGTTCGACGGCCTGAAGGGCAAGAACATCCGCGTGCCGGCTTCCGCCATCGCGAAGTCTGCCGCCAAGTGCCCGAAGGAACTCCAGAAGGCTTTGAAGCAGGCCATCAAGAACGTGCGCGACTTCCACAAGAACCAGATGGAAGAATCCTGGCTCATGGAAGGCAATGACGGCGTCGTTCTCGGCCAGCGCATCCGTCCGATGAAGCGCGTGGGCCTCTACGTGCCGGGCGGTGCGGGCATCTACCCGAGCACCGTCATCATGAACGCAGTCCCGGCTCTCGTGGCGGGCGTGGAAGACATCGTGGTCGTCACTCCCATCAAGGGCGAGATCAACCGCGCCGTGGCTTTCGTGCTCCAGGAACTCGGCATTGACGAAGTCTACCACATCGGCGGCGCCCAGGCCATCGGCCTGCTCGCGTATGGCGCGAAGGACGCCAAGGGCAAGACCGTGGTGGAACGCGTCGACAAGATTGTGGGACCGGGCAACGTGTTTGCCGCCATCGCGAAGAAGGAAGTCTTCGGCGTCGTCGATATCGACATGGTGGCGGGCCCCAGCGAAGTGCTCGTGATGGCTGACAACACCTGCGATCCCGACTTCGTGGCGGCTGACCTGCTTTCCCAGGCGGAACACGGTTCCGGCTTCGAGGCGGCCATCTGCATTACCGACAACATGGAAACCGCGCAGATGATCAGCGAGTGCGTCGACATCCAGGTCGAAAACTCCCCGAAGAAGGAACTGCTCCAGAAGGTGCTCGACAACTATGGCCGCATCCTCGTGGTGAAGGACTGGTTCGACGGCGTGGAAATCGCGAACCGCATCGCTCCGGAACACTTGGAAGTGATGACAAGCGAAGCGGAATCCATGGCCGCGCAGATCGAGAACGCGGGCGCCGTGTTCATCGGTCCGTGGTCCTCTGAGCCGGTGGGCGACTACTTTGCCGGCCCCAACCACGTGCTGCCCACCAACGGTACGGGCCGCTTCTTCAGCCCGCTCGGCGTGTACGACTTCCTCAAGCGCATGAGCATCATCCGCTACAGCGAGAAGGCCATCAAGAAGAACGCGAAGGCGATCGCCGCCGTCGCTACCGAAGAGGGTTTTATCCACCACGCTGCCGCGGTACTGAAGCGCCTCTAGTCAATTCCCATATAAAATATTTGGCCAAAACAGGATTTTCGACTTAAAAAAGCCTGTTTTGGTCTTTTTTTTATTTTTTTGCTTATATTAATGAAAAAATTGGAGTACCTATGAAATATTCTTTGTTTATCCCCCTTTCCATGGCATTTATCTTTTCTGCTTGCGACACGATAAACACTGCCGAGAGTACAGATAATTCGTCCAAAAGCGATACCCCGAATTATTTCAAAGGTAATCTGACAGATACGTCCGACAGCAGTTCGATAAAGAATTCAGACGGCGGTTCGACAAACAATTCCGATGGCAATTCAACAAACATTTTCGACCGCGGTTCGACAAACAACTCCGATGGCAATTCGACGAGCAATCACTACGGCAATCCGACATGGACGAATGATTTGAACATGGCCTTCGTGCCGGAAGGGGAACTTGCCTACGAGCGTCATTCCGATTCACCGGATGGCCTTGCCTCGTTCAAGTGCAATGTCTACTCGACTGACCATAGTATTTCGATGAACATGCGCATCAGTCTTTTGAACGGGACTTCCTGGTTAGAGGAACGTCTTTATAGGGAATTAAATTCTCCGGCGAGTTATAGCGGCGTAATCGGGGCCGGCGGTTTGTTCAAGACTTCGCTTGCGTACCAGTGCACCGAAGTTAAAAGCAGTTTCGATAAGGTCCCAAATGGTTCTGTGGCTTGTTCGGACAGTTCCATTTCGTTCACGAGCGATATTCCCAGTGAAGAATTGAGTGATAAAGAATATTATATGTCTTTCTCGAAGTTGCAAACGTATGCAATGTGCGACGACTTCTACAAAGATTTCCAGGAGGATTTCGGAGATCCAGTTGCGAGTTCGCCTGCGCCGGATGCCGAGAAGGCTTTGTCCTGCGATGTCAGCCAGCAGGGAAGTAAGGTGACGACGACCGTTATATACTCCGATAAAACGGCGATCTTCACCATATCGAACATGGATGGCTATGCCAACATATCAGAAAGCTATATCGGAATCGACGAAGCCACCCTGGCCAAGGTTTGTGATGCTTACAAGACCGAAGTAGGTATAAGAGATGTCAATTGCTCGAATTCCTTAATCACCTATAATTCGACGGATGTGTTCGGAGACGATGAACTGAATGCCTACGTGAACTTCATGAAGATGATGGAATGCCCGTATCTCCTCGACGGCACCATGACTCTGGAAGATATCTGGTTCGGAGACTGATACCTGGTCGGATATGAAAAAACGAAGCCCGGCAATGGACTTCGTTTTTTTTATAGCCTTTGCAACGGGCCGGGAAGGTTCTACTCTTCTTCGGCGGGGCGCTTGGAGAGCTGCTTGCGCTTGATCGGGTCGAGCTCGGTCTTACGGAGACGCAGCACTTCCGGCGTGATTTCGATGCACTCGTCGTCGTTGATGAAGGTGACGCATTCTTCCAGGGTCAGGCGGCGGTACGGCGTCAGCTGGATGTTGTCGTCGGAACCGGCGGCACGCATGTTGGTGAGGTGCTTGCCCTTGGTCACGTTCACGGTGATGTCCACGTCGCGGTTGTGTTCGCCCACGATCATGCCCGGATA
>CAMZDZ010000161.1 GCA_947305535.1 uncultured Fibrobacter sp. | reverse complement strand
ACAAGCCCAAGCTCAGCATGGTGAACTCCATTGCCGCAGAACTCATGGGCATGCGCTATGTCTATCTTGAAGCGGGGAGTGGGGCTGAAGCGCCTGTGCCCGTGGAACATATCGCCTACACGCGCAAGGCGACCGAGATGACGATTATTACTGGCGGTGGCATCAAGGACCCGCAGACGGCTGCCGTCCGTGTGGCGGCTGGTGCCCAGATTATCGTGACGGGCACGCTTTGGGAAAAGGTCGAAGACCCGGCTCTGTTGAAGGAATTCGCTTCTGCTATCCACATCAAGGGATAGTCTGGAATTGATAGATACTTTGTTGAAAGTTTAAATAAAAAAGTCAGGTGGTAAACCTGACTTTTTTAATGCCTGAAAAAGGAGATGCCCGCTTTCGCGGGCATGACAACTTGTTGTTTGGTGCTTATTGAGGTTGCGTAGCGCTTAGAATCTGAACAGCATGCCGAAGCGCATCTGGCCATCGCGAACGCCGTCTGCACGGCCTACGTTCTTAATGGTGGCCCAGTCGAACTGCAACACGTCGGAGAGCATCACGCCCACACCGAAGTCCACTTCGTTACGCTTGCCCACGCGGTCGTAGAGATAGCCCAGGCGGAGTGCAATCGTGTTAGAATAAATGAATTCCGTACCGAAGTTGAACACGCCCTGGAGGAATGAATTCGTGTCGTCGTCTGGATCGACGATGTCTTTCCAGCAGGCGATGTAGAACGGTTCCGGGTCGCCTTTTTCGTCATCTCTCACGACTTCGCGGTTGTAGTCGAAGGCGACTGTCCACTTGTAGTCAGCCATGCTGAGAATTTCATAGGAGAGGCCGAAACGCCAGGTCAGCGGGATCGGGTCTTCGATGGTCTTATCGACGTAATAGACGCTCGGACCGATGTTTGCGAGCACCAATGCGATGTTCAGTTTCGGGACGATGAAGTTCTTCTTCAATACGCCGATGTCGAATGCGTAACCGAACGTCGTGGCTTCTTCTTCGCCGGCGGCGGCGCCAGAGCTCAAGTCGGAGTAGAAGAACTTGATGGAGAGGCCGAGGCCCCAGTCGTTCGGGAAGCGCGTGCCGTAGCTGATGCCACCGACGATTTCAGAACTGTTGTATGCAACGAGATCGTCTGCATCCAAATCGCCAGAAACGACGGTCGAACCGAACGAGACGAAGTTCACGGAAACGCCGAGCGTTCCCCAGTCATTCAGCGGGATGGTCATGCCGCCGTAGAGGTGGTAGAGGTCCGGGATGTTGAGGACCGGCAAAAGCTTTTCGTAGAAAGCGGTGAGCTGGTAGTCGGCGTCCTTGTACTGCTCCATGCCGTTCGCGGTGCTGAACCAGACGTCGTTGCCTTCGGGGAGTACAGCCCAGACCTTGTTGGTCGAAAGGCCGTTGCCTTCGTGGTAGTGTGTCCATTCGTCGTCGCGCTTGGTGACAGTCGGGTCTTCCTTGGAACCGCGTTCGAGTTCGGCCTTACGACCACTTGCGGTGGCGTAGTCCGGCATGTGGCGCCAGACGCCGAGGTTGGTTGCAATCCAGATGGCGCCCTTGCGGTCAACGGAAACGTCGTTTACGGTGTTGTTGGCGAACTGAACCTGTTCCCACTTGCGGAGCGTGAAGTGCGAGAGGCCGCCCTGGTGGGCTGCCCAGACATGGCCCGAGCTATCGACGGCGAGTGCGGTCGGGGAGAGGTCCATGATGCCGTCTTCCTGGTTGAACAGGCTCCAGCGGTCTTTGTCGTTTGCGCTCTTTTTCGGGGTGAGGCGTGCGACACCGGCCCCATCGACAGCGACGTAAAGTTCCTTGCGGTTTTCGGACCAGACCAGCGCGTTAATCTTTTGGCTCGGGAGCACCTTGCCCTTCTGTTCGAAGGCACCGTTGCGATAGACGAAGAGGCCGTTGTCCGTACCAATCCAGAGCGAGGCGCCCTGTTTTGCAAGTGCGGTTACGTGGCGTTCGCCGAGTTCTTTTTCGAAGGTCTTCCAGCCTTTGCCGTCAAAGCGGAAGAGGCCTTTCGGCGTTCCGACCCAGAGCTTTTCGGTGAGGTTTTCGTAGAGGATGGCCGTGATGGTGTCCTTGACGACTAGGTCCCAGGGCATCTTGACTTCGACCACATGCGATTCGTCGTCCGCGTTTTTCACGTCATTGAATGCTTTCACGACTCGTGTGTATTCGTCGAGGCCGCGTTCCGTGCCGACATACGTGCGTACGGCGTCCTTGATTTTTGCATTGCCCTGCAAGGTGACGGAGTAGTAGTTCACCCACTGTTCGCCGTCGAACTTGAGAACGCCTTTCGAGGTGCCAGCCCAGAGTTCGCTCTTGTCGAAGAATCCGTTCTTGGGGCGTGATGCCATGTGCGTAAAGAACGGGGTCGTTTTTGCGTCTGCGCTGTAGGAGCTGCGCCATTCGTCGGCGAGAGGGCCAAAAGCAAGCCCTGCCGGGTTGTAGTACATGGCGGTTGCGTCATCGGCGAGTGCGGCTCCGACTTCGCCCATACCGAGCTGGCGGGCGCCAACAGGCATCTGAAGGGTGATAATGGCCGAACCTGCCGCGAGTGATATGGCGGGTGCCAAAAGAATAGCTGATAATAATGACTTACGCAAGTTGCCTCCAATCCGGGACGTTATAGGTGTTTCCGTGTGTCGGGATCACTGCCTTCCATCCGGATTTACTCGGGTTTTCCCAGGGTTGCTTCGGTAAAAGCTTACAGTCGCAGCCCAAAACATAGGGGGGTAAAATTTCCGCGTGATTGCGAATCTGTTCGCGGGTGATGAAATTTTCCTCGCTGACGAATTTACAATAATTCATGCCTTTGGGACCAATCACAATTCTGTAAGTGGCGGTGCCAACCTTGTCCCCTTCGTCGATAGTCTTGATTGTTTCTTCGAGCGTCTGGTTCCATTGCTCGATGTAAGATTGCTTTTGCTCTGGTGTGAGGTCCTGGGTTTCGAGCCATGCCCTGAGGGATGCTTCGGAAGGCTTCACTGCGGTGAGAGTTTCGCGGGCGGGGCGTCCGATGGCGGCGTATTGCCCCGACACGTCGATGACCGGTTTGGGTTCCTCTTTTTCGTCTGAATTGCGCGTGCCCACGTAGATTCCGATGCCGGCGAGCACGATGGACAGTAACACAATCGCAATGACGATGATGATTGATAGCATATTTAAATCCGTTTACAATAAATCTTTACTCTCAAAAACTAGCATTTTCTATTTTATAAGATAGGAGATATTATGTTAAAATTAAAGTTTTTTCTTGTGTTGCTTGCCTGTAGTGTTGTCTGGGCGGTTCCTTTCAAGGTCGAAATTGTCAAGAATGGTGATGGAGAGCCTATCCGTGCGGGCCAACTGATCAAAGTTCATTACAAAGGATACCTGGCGACGGACAGTGCGACGGTGAACCAGGCGGCGACGGATTCTACTGTTGAAGCTCCTTATTTTGCGAATTCTTACTATAGTGGTTCGCCTCTTGAATTCACGATTGGCGTAGGTCAGGTGATTGAAGGCTGGGACAAGGGCCTCGTGGGCATGAAGGTGGGTGAAATCCGCAAACTCTCCGTGCCGTCAGTGATGGCTTACGGTGACAACTCCCTTGAAGGCATTCCGGCGAACAGCGACTTGATGTTCGTTGTTGAACTTGTTCATGCCGAAAAACCGCTAGAAGCAGACAAATTCCCTGCTGATGTAGATAAACTAAAATGGCGCGACGTGGGTCGTGGACTCAAGGTCTTTGATGAAAAAACTGGAAATGGCAAACAAAATATTGCAGGTAATATAATTAAGGTCCACTATACGGGCTGGCTCTTGTCGGGCCGCAAGTTTGGAAGTTCCAAGGACCTGGGCAAGCCGCTGGAAACCGTGATGGGCGCAGGCAAGATGATCAAGGGCTGGGAAACGGGCCTTGAAGGCATGCGCGAAGGCGGCGTGCGCTGGTTGCGTATTCCTCCGGCTCAAGGCTACGGCGCTACGGCGTTCTCGATGATTCCGCCAAACTCCACGCTTTTGTTCCGCGTCGAGATGGTCTCGTCAGATGTTGATCCGGAGCTTGCGAAGAATATGGACTTTTTCCCGGATACGACGCTCCTCAAGTACGAGAACGGCCCTGAAGGTTTGCGTTATGCTGTCGTGAAAGCGGGTTCGGGTGAACCGGCTCGTTCTGGGCACCGCGCAATTGTGCATTATACGGGCTGGATGGTGAACGGCTACAAGTTTGACAGTTCCCGCGACCGCGGTCAGCCGTTTGCGTTTGAGCTCGGTGCAGGTAACGTAATTCGCGGCTGGGAACTTGGCGTGCAGGGCATGCTGCCTGGCGAAAAGAGAATCCTCGTGGTGCCGCCTGGCCTTGGCTACGGTAGCCGCGGCGCAGGCCCGATTCCTGGTGGCGCAACGCTTATCTTCGCTGTGGAATACCTCGGGGAAGAGTAGCGGCGGCGTCGCAGTAGGCAGTAGACAGTAGGCAGGATTGCTGTCAGGAACTGCTTGTGTTAGTTGCTTGCAGGCTCGCTTTGAGGTGTGAGCGATTGTGGACGAGAAAAAAGCCCGACGGTCGGGCTTTTTCCATATAGTTTTACTTTTTTGAAAAAAAATTACATAAAATTTCAGGACAAATGGGCGAAACTACATCGTTACGAACGCGCAGGGGGAACAGTTCTTGCTTCCGTATTACAGTGA
>CAMZDZ010000160.1 GCA_947305535.1 uncultured Fibrobacter sp. | reverse complement strand
TTCCCGTTCTGGGAATGGCTCATCGCCGACGTGAAGGAAAAGCGCCCGGAACTCGTGTTCCTCGCCGAAGCCTTCACCCGCCCGAAGATGATGCATCGCCTGGCCAAGTCGGGCTTCGACATGAGCTACACGTATTTCGCCTGGCGCTCCGCCAAGTGGGAATTCGAACAGTACCTCAAGGAACTCACCCAGAGCGACGCGAAGGAATACATGCGCGGCATCTTCTTCCCGACGACGCCGGACATTTTCCCGAAGTACCTCGCGTACAAGGGCCCGAACGCCTTCAAGCAGCGCTATTTCCTGGCCGGCACGCTTTCTAGCCTTACCGGCATGTACAACGGTTACGAACTGTGCGAGAACATCCCGAGCCCCGTGAAGGAAGAACTCGCCGACAGCGAGAAGTACCAGTACAAGGTCCACAACTGGAAGGGCCCCGGCATCCAGGACTTCGTCCGCCGCGTGAACACCGCCCGCCAGGAACATGCCGCCCTGCAGGAATACGACAACCTCGACTTCCACTACTGCGCCAACGACCAGCTGATGGTCTACTCCAAGAAGACCGGCGGGGACGTTATCTTGTGCGTATGCAACATGGACATGGACAACGTGCAGGAAGGCATGGTGGAACTCGACATGGCCAAGCTCGGACTTGAGCAGGATGCGTTCTTCTTCTTGAAGGACCTGATTACCGACGAGAGCTACGTGTGGCGCGGCAACAGGAACTTTGTTCGCCTTGACCCCGCGAAGGCCCCCGGCCATTTGCTGGTGATTAAGAAAATTTAGGTGGTTCGAGGCTCGAGGCTCCTGGCACGAGGAATCAGCAGTGAGCCATGAGCGATGAGGTTTGTGATAAAAAAGGAGATGCCCGCTCGGAGGCGGGCATGACAACCACTTCCTACTTCCTCTCGTCTCTCGTCTACATCGCCTGATATATCTTGAATATCGCGAGGATCTTCCCGACAATCGCCGGGATTCCCGGACAAAGGAAGCAGAGGATGACGCGGGTGACGCGGTTCTTCCACCAGCGCTTCACCTGCCAGACGTCGTCGGACAGCGTTTCCATTTCCTGCACGCGGGGCGGACGCATGTACACCTGTGTGAGTGCCGTGAAGAACCCGACGCCCACGAGGGGTGTCAGTCCGGTAAAGGGAGCCATGACCAGCGCTACGAGAATGGTGAGCGGGTGCCCGCCGGCGATAATCGTGCCGAGCATGGCGCCGCCGCCTGTGAGCATGGCCCACTGGAGACTGAGTTCCCCGGCTTTCTTGAAACCGGCTTCGTAGCCGACGAAGATAATGCTTGCGATGATGGCGATGGGGATGGCCCAGCCGATAATTTTCCAGACGGGGGAGCCCTTGGGGATGATGCAAATGGATTCTTCGCTCGGGATTTCCTTGTCGGTCTCGATGATGTTCGCGATGCCCTTCATGTGGCCCGCGCCGACGACGGCGACGATCTTCTTGCCCGGGGCGCTCTTGATTTTGCTGGCGAGGAACTGGTCGCGTTCGTCGATGAGCACCTGCTTCACTTCGGGGAACGACTTGCCGAATTCCTGCATCATGCTGCTGAGGGCGTCCTGCTCCTTGATCTTGGAGAGTTCCTCCTCGCTGATTTCGGTCTTGTCGAAAATGCTTGCGAAAAGCCCGCCGAGCAGGCTGAGCTTGCGGTACCAGGGGGTGCATGCCCAGGTGCGCTTGAGCGTAATCTTGATGTCCCGGTCTGCCAGTACCAGTTGGGCGCCTTTGTTTTCGGCGGTCTCAGCGGCTTCCTTGAGTTCGGCGCCCGGTTTCACTCCGGTCTGGGCGCCCATGCGTTTTTGGTATGACCCGAGGACGAGGTTTGCGATGAGGGTCGCCAGCTGTTTCTTCTTGATGACCTGCTTGAGGTCGGTGTTCTTCCAGCGGTCGGGCTCCTTGAGCGACTTGAAACGGCCTTCGTCGAGTTCAACGCAGACTGTGTCCGGGGATTCCTTTTCGATGGTCTCGCGGACCAGCTCCTTGGAGTTCTGGGAGATGTGCGCCGTGCCGACGAGGATGATTTCGCGCCCGTCAGCCGAGTTTATGCGGTAAATGTCTGCGTTTTCGCTCATAATGGGGGCTAATTTAGAAAAAGTAGTGCCGGTTGGTCGATGGACGATTTCTCCAAGATAAATTTTATTTAATGTTTACGGAAATCTCGTAAAAATGTGTATATTTGATGCGGGATTATTTTTCGGAGGTCTTCCTATGAAAAAAATATTATTGGGTCTATCTTTTGTTGCAATGATTCTTTCTGCCTGTGCGGGTTCCTCGAAGGACCCGGAACAGCTGGACAACGCACTCGCCGGCTTCGCTGCCTGCGTGCAGAGTTCCCGTTGGCAAGAGGCCCTGGAATACGTCACTTCTGACGAAGCTTATGCGATTAGCCCCGATGGCTATGAGTTTAAGGAAGAATACAAGGTGGCAGCACGTCGCCTTCCGCTTTCCACGCTGCGCAAGGCCGGTCTCGAACTGGACCGCCATGGTCGCCTGGTCGGCATCAAGAAGGCCATGGACGAGGCTAACGAACGCTACGTGATGTCCGAGGACCAGGCCAAGGTCGGCACCAACCTCAAGGAAATGGAAGACGCCCGTATCAAGCGCCGCATCGAGGAAGGTCAGAAGATCTTGAAGGGCGAAGAGGAAGAGGCCAAGGCCGAACCGGAAGTCGAAGTCTTCACTAACAAGCTGACCGACGAAGAAAAGCGCAAGTACGGCAGCACCCGTGACCTGCAGGCTCCGGAAGCCTACAACGAGCCGGACGAGGACGAAGAACGCGCCAAGGAAGAAATCCACGGCGACTACGAGTCCGACTTCTAGTCTGGAACGCTTTAATTAGTTTGTTTGTTATGCGGGTCCCCGATTCGTTCGGGGATTTTGCATTGGAGGTAGATATGAAACGTTGCTTGGTTCTTGTTGCCCTGCTTGCGGCGATGATGCTTTCTGCCTGCGGTGATAATGATAACTACATCACGGCCGGCCCGCGCGATTACAAGGTCACGTTCAACTATTTCTACAGCCAGGAATGCGATTACGATGCCTTTGGCGATTACGGTTGCTACGAAGCGAGGTCGCTTTCCCGCTCGTTTTCCATCTCGTTGCGTATCGAAGGCGATGGCTATGCTACCCTGATTTTCGATAGGGATAGGTATGTCTACTACAGTGACGAGTACGAAGCGGGCGCCGACGACAGGGGCTACTATTACCAGTTCCCGGTGGATGGCGGCTTCTTGACCGTGTTCGACGACGGCTCCGAGGCCATCTACTCCCAGTACGACCCCCTGGTCGAGTACCATTACTATTACGACCTGTACTAAAATATCCCGTTTTACCCCCTTTTTCTCTCGTCTCTCGTCTCTCGTCTCTCGTCTAATTTCTAAATTTGACCCCACTCATGAGCAATTCTGAACGTTTTGTCATTGCCCTGGATGGGGGCTCCGGTACCGGAAAGAGCACGACCGCGAAGATCGTGGCCAAGACTCTCGGTATCACTTACCTCGACACGGGCGCCATGTACCGCGCCGTGACGCTCGCCGCCCTCGACAAGGGACTGCCGGCCGAGGAAGGCCCGGCGATGGACGAATTGCTCTCTAACCTCACGCTCGGGTTCGACTCCGAAAACCACGTGCTCATCAACGGCGTTTCCCGCGAAAGCGAAATCCGTGGCATGAAGGTCTCCAGCAACGTGAGCATCTACTGCGCCCTCCCGTCGGTCCGCGCCGCGATGACCAAGCAGCAGCGCGAAATCGGCAAGAAGCAGAGCTGCATCCTGGACGGCCGCGACATCGGTACGGTCGTTTTCCCCGATGCGAAGTACAAGTTTTTCATGGTGACGGACGTGAAGGTCCGCGCCGAACGCCGCTACAAGGAACTCCTTGAGAAAGGCGAAAAGGTAACACTCGAAGAAGTCCTCAACAACCTGGTCGAACGCGACCGCCTGGACTCCTCCCGCGCGAACGCCCCCCTCAAGAAGGCGGACGACGCAATCGAAATTGACACTACACACATCTCAATCCAACAACAGGTGCAAAAGATTCTCGACTACGTAGGTGTAGTGGCGTAGCCTGGATCCTTTGAACCACAACCCAACTAAACAATATGTCTCAAAATCTCAAATTCGGAACTCAAGAAGATCTCGCTGAAATCCTCGCCGCTCAGGGCGAATGCAGCCCGGACTTCCGCAAGCAGAACGCCGACGTCTACGCCGGTATGGATTGCCTCGAGCAGGGCAAGCTCGTCATGGGCAAGATCAGCCAGGTGAACGAGCAGGAAGTCCTGATCGACGTCAACTACAAGTCCGAAGGTGTTATCGACCGTGCCGAATTCAAGGACACGGACTCCCTCGAAATCGGTTCCGAAATCGAAGTGTTTGTCGAAAAGCTCGAAGATGAAGACGGTCGTCTCATCCTTTCGAAGCAGAAGGCCGACTTCGTGCGCGTGTGGGACCGCATCCACGCCGCTTTCGAAAACAACGAAGTCGTGCGCGGTACGCTCACCAAGCGTATCAAGGGCGGTGTGGTTGTCGACCTGTTCGGCATCGACGCCTTCCTCCCGGGTTCCCAGATCGACCTCCGTCAGATCCCGGACATCAACGCCCTCATTGGTCAGGAATACGACCTCAAGGTTATCAAGGTCAACAAGGCTCGTCGCAACATCGTCGTTTCTCGC
>CAMZDZ010000159.1 GCA_947305535.1 uncultured Fibrobacter sp. | reverse complement strand
TAGACTTTCTGAAGGTAAGCATTCTTGATTGCCATTTTATATATCTCCGTTGAGAGTTTTGATTGTTAAAGTTTTTAACGGGTCAAAAGATAGCAAACCCGCGACAAAAAGTGAAAAACGGAGCCAAAAATCTTCAATTTCTTACATTTTTGTAAGTTACTTTTTTAAAATAAATCAAAATAGCCAATTTTAACAAAAATTCAACGAGCAACGGAGCAAAAACTTACATTTTTGTAAGTCTGTGAATTTATACCGCAAAAGTAAAAATCATTTTACATTTTTACGCAGTCCACGAGCGTTTCGTGCAGGATGCCGTTCGAAAACACGACCTGCTCGCTGTCCACGAACTGCATCGGGGACCCGTCGATATGCGTCGATTTCCCGCCGGCTTCCTCGACGATCAGGGCGATCGCCGCGATGTCCCACGGGTAGCTCATCGTCATCACGAAGCAGTCGATGCGGCCGCACGCGGTAAAGCACCCCTCCACCACCGCCGAGCCGAAGCACTTCACGCGCTCGAACACTTCCGCCTCGCGGGCGAAGTTGCGGGAGTTCTGCGGGTTGATCTTTTCGGGATTGCCCACGTTGAAGTCGCCGTTAGAAACAATGGCGTGCACCGGGTCGACCTCGTCGCTCACGTGGATTGCCTTGCCGTTCATGAAGGCGCCGCCATCCTTCGATGCCGTAAAGAGTTCGCCCAGTCGGGGCAGGTTCACGACCGCCACCAACGGTTTGCCCTCGAAATGGAGCGCGATGGAAATTCCCCAGAACGGGATGCCGCGGCTAAAGTTCACCGTTCCGTCCACCGGGTCGATTATCCAGCAGTAGCGCGGGTCCGCGCCCTCGATGACGCCCGCCTCCTCGGTACGGATGGAATGCGTCGGGAAAGCATTGCGCAGGCCCTCGACAATCAGTTTCTCGCTCGCGATGTCGGCCCGTGTCACCACGTCCTTCTTGGACTTGTACTTCACGTCGCCCAAGTTCTGCTGGAGTTCAAGGCAAAGAGCCCCCGCCTGTTTCGCGAGAGACTCTGCAACAGATAAAAATTCTTGATAATCGGACATAAGTGTTAGCGATGAGCTATGAGCAGTGAGCTATGAGGGGGCTCACGGCCAGATTATTCAGGGTACGCGCAGCAGCGGAAGCCAATCGACGGCGACCTGTAGAACAAGGATGCCTCCCTGTAAACCACCTTCTCGCCGGTGAAGAACACCTTCTCGACATGGTCAGGCACATACACCAGGCCGTTGGAGATCGACTTCAGCCATTCCTCGCCGCCCTTCTTGTACTCTGCGTAGGGAGCGTAGTCCGTGCCGACGGAGTTCCCGTTGGAATCCTGCACGTCGAAGAACTGCAGGGAATCCGTGAAGTTCTTCTTGGTCAACTTCGCATACAAGGTACGCGAGGTGTCCGCCTCGAATACGGTATCGACACGGGTTCCCTCACGATAGAGATACACGGTATCCTGCGTATACCCGACACGCGTGAAATAGGGGAAGCTCCGGTTCGTGCAACGGGCAAGGGATTCTATATCCAAGCCGCCATACACCTTGTAGCTTGCGCCCTTGACCACCGCAGCGGTATCTTCGGACCGACCCATAACCCATTCCTGATACTGCCCCGACATGTCGTGAACACCCATCGGGTTGACACAGCGATAATTGCGCTTGGTTATGTCGGCAGCGGACAGGGAATCGTTCGTGGCGATATTGCAGACCCTAAACAAGAATTCCGACGCCTGGACGGTATCGTCCTCGACGACTCCAAAATTGAGACGCCCTTCCGACAGGCAGACGAGTTCCCAGTCGCGCTCCTTGCAAAGGGACACCTTGAAGCCGCTTGCCGACATGGACTCGCAGGCAGCAACAGCGTCCGCGTGAAGGACGTTAGTGACGAACTCGCCGGAATCGTTCATGTGCTCATACCGTTCCATGCAGAACTTGTTCGAGTCGGAAGCCGAAACGGCTACAAAGCCTTCCGGGCATTCCAGTTCGCTCACCAAGGGGCCCGGAGAGACATAAACGGTGTCTATCAGCGCATTGGAATAGTAACCAGAAACGTCCCTGGCGCGGATTCGCAGGATAAGCGTATCGCCGGGCACGACCCAGCGGATTGTATCCACGACATAGCGTCCGCCATCCTCCGCAACCATTTCGCCGTCGTCCCAGTCGTAATCCTTGTTGAAGCGAGATGCACTTCCGCCCGCAAAAGCGACCGAGTCCCACGTTTTCGTTACCGGATTGTAGCGAGTGACTTCGTAGGAGGCGACGGAATCGTAACAGACATTGCCGCCACAGCCCGTCGGAATCAGCAACACGGTATCTTCCTTGATGCCGTGGTCCTTGACAAGGGGATCGACGGAGCGGCTCCAGAAAATGCGGAGACGGTTGTTGCTGTCAAGCGCGGCAAGCCCCGTTCCCGGGAAAAGCGTATCCTCTACCGTGACAAGGGATGTCGCCATGAGGGGAGCAATGGAATCCGTAGTGAAAAAATCCTTCGTGACTTCCACCGAGGCCTTACCGGCGGAATCCCAGGACGTGATGCCGATAGTATAGCGGGACTCGGCCTTGAGCCCCTCAACGGACATCTCGAAGAGGTTGGCGGAATCGCTTTCCATGTCGAAGCCTTTCCCGTCGAGCACCACGAAATGGAACACGTTCTTTTCCTTCGAGGAATGCAGCGTCGTATCTACCCAGATGGAATCGTGCGAAAAGCGGATTCTCGCATGACGGACCGTATCCGACGCGCCTTCCACGGATATCTTGAGTTTTCGCAAGTCCTCGCTCTTGTCAGCCGCCGTTATCACGACATTGTAGCCCACAATCGGGCCCGTTATTTCGGACGGAGAATAGTAGTCGGTCTGGTCCGTGGGACGGAACCACTGGCATGTAGCGCCCGTCGTCCAGATGGGATCCGTGCGGATGGCAACAAGCGAAGGCGGCTGGTCGTCGCCAAAATGGAGGAACAGGCGCTGGACAGCACCGGGATCCCCCTTGGAATACTTACAGAAAATCACCACCTGGAGGCTATCGTACTTTTCGTCGAGGTATTCCTTGACCATCTTGGTCAAGTCGATAGTATCGTATGTCTTTCCGCTCTTCTTCTTCGTGAATTCGATAATGGTATCCGCCTTATCGCGCTGCGAAGAAGACACGCCTTTCGAAGTGTCGTCCACCACGGTCGTATCGAGCCAGAGGTACAGGGCTTCGAGCCGTTCCGTCTCGATGGGGTAACGGAAACGGACCCTATAGCAGGCATCGCCGCTGTCCGCCTTGGCGCCGCAGGAACGCAGTACGCTCATTTCCATGACCTCGCGGTCGAACGGGTAGTCCGTACCGTCGTCGTCGTCGGAGCAGGCAGAAAGCAGAAGTGCAAGAACCGCGGCAACAAAAAGACTGTAGAGTTTTAAAAATCGCATATAATTCACGCCATTAATTTAGAAAAAACGGAAGATAAGAGACGAGAAACGGAAGACGTTGGACAAAAAAAACCGGGCGCATTCGCGTCCGGCTTTTCAAATTCGACTCAAAAGAGTTAGTTGGCTTCTTCCGGGTAAACGGAGACCTTCTGACGCTTTGCATCGAGGCGTTCGAACTTCACCTTGCCATCAACGAGGGAGAACAGGGTAAAGTCCTTGCCCATGCCCACATTGTTGCCCTTGTGGAAGTGAGAACCGCGCTGGCGCACGATGATGTTGCCAGCCTTGACGGTTTCGCCCGCGTACTTCTTGACACCAAGATACTTGGCGTTACTGTCGCGGCCGTTACGTACTGAACCTTGACCTTTCTTATGTGCCATGGATTAAGCCTCCTTAGCCTTGCGGAGAGAGTTCTTCTTGACCTTGGCCGGCTTGGCGATACCCTGGGCAATCTTTTCCTTACGAGTGAGGGGCTTGTTCTGCTCCTTCTGCTTGGCAAGGGCAGCCACGCGAGCGCGGTTGCGTTCGATAACCTTGGAATCGACCTTTGCGGATTCTGCGCCGGAGCGAAGTTCCGTGACCAGCACCTCGGTATAGCCCTGACGATGACCGTTACGGCGTTCGTAACGGGTGCGACGCTTCTTCTTGTACACGATGATGGTGTCGTACTTGCCGTGGGCAAGGACTTCGACCTTCACGGAGGCGTCATTCAGGACAGGGGTGCCGACTTGCACTTCTTTTCCTGCGAAAAGAAGGACGGACTTGAGCTCCAGTTCGGAACCAACAGCGGCGTCAAGAGTGGGGACCTTGTAGGCCTTGCCCAGCTCGACTTTATACTGGAAACCACCTGTTTCAACAATAGAATACATTTTGTAATCCTTTTTTGGTTGCTATTGGGGCCTCAAATGTAGTAATACTGCTCAGAAAATCAAAGGGGATTGAAAGCAAAAAACGTGAAAAAGGCGTTTTTTTCCGTATTCTCACGTCTCTCGTCTTTCGTCTCTCGTCTAAAATTCTATCTTTACACTCAAATTTTCCATAAAAGGACACCTGAATGAACAAGATCATGAGCCTTGACGGCGACTGGCAGATGAAATGGGACACTGAAGATTCCGGCATCTCCAATCGCTGGTATGCGACATACCCCGAAAACACCGAAACCGTTACTGTCCCCCACATCTGGGAACGCGCTTTCAGCAAGCTCCTGATGTCCCAGGATTGCGCATACTACTTCAAGCGGTTCACCCTGGACGACGAAAAGCTGGTCGC
>CAMZDZ010000158.1 GCA_947305535.1 uncultured Fibrobacter sp. | reverse complement strand
TACCAGAACCTCATCAAGCACCAGTTCAAGCAGGCCGTGAGCGTGCGCGAGAAGGCTTTCGAGGTGCGCGGCAGCCGTATCGGCGACGAGGCCGTGAAGGCGATCGTCAACTTCGTGCGCCACGACATCCGCTATCGCGATGTCCGCTTCGGCGGTCACAGCCTTATCCCGCAGACCGCCGAAGTGACGCTCAAGGAGCGTCGTGGCGACTGCAAGGACATGGCGCTGTTGCTCAAGGAAATGCTCGAAGCCATCGGGGTCAAGAGCCATCTCGTGGCCATCCACCTCACCGAAGAAGGGTTCGAACAGTTGCCGACCATCCAGCAGTTCAACCACATGATCCTCTACATCCCGAAGCAAGGCAAGATTAGCGAACGCTGGATTGACGCGACCGACAAGACGGGCAACGACCGACCCGTGCCGCTCGACATGGAAGGCAAGGTCGCGCTCATCATCGACGACGACAACAGCAAGGTCGTGACGACGCCTATCCTCGAAGACAACCAGGAACACCAGATTGCCATAGAGCACCGCCTCCACATCGGCACCGACGGAGCCTGCGAATTCCGCGATTCCGTCACGCTGCAGGGCAAGTTCGCATCGGCCATCCGCAACAAGTTCTTCAGCCACGATGTCAAGGAACAAGAAACCCTGCTCGAGGACTTCCTCGCAAGCGGAGTCCCCGACGTGAGCATCGGCAACGTGAAAATCGAGAACCTGAACGAGTTCAACAAGCCGCTGATCATCGTGAACACCTACGCCTCGAAGGGATACTTCGGCCAGGGAGGTTCCGAGCTCAAGGGCCGCTTCCCGAACGTGTGGGAAAGGAGCCTGTTCAAGATTCCAAAGGTTTCCAAGCGCCACCACCCCATCCGCATGCCGCATGAGACGCAGTTCAGCTACACGCTCAAGGTCACCGCCCCGAGCGGCCACACCGTGACGGTTACACCGCCCAAGCCGTACCCGAAAACGCCGGACTACGTGAGCTACGAAAAGGGTAAAGAATCCACCAGCGGAACAAGCGCCGGGACATCCATCCGCTGGACGACCTTCGCCCTGTACGCGGACCCCGCCGAATACGAGAAAATCCGCGCCGAGTGGAACTACCTGCTGAGCGAAACGAGCCCGATGATTGTGGTAAAGTAGGAAGTAGGAAGTAGACAGTAGGAAGTGGTTAGAGAGAGACGAAAGAAAAAGCTTGTCATTGCGAGGGGCGAAGCCCTGAAGCAATCTCCGCCAGTAACCTGTCACCACACAGCCATCTACCATGTCAATTCAAATTCATAATAAATTTACCTCGAACCTGGAGCCTGGAGCCTCGAGCCTACAATGAAATCCCTTATTCTCTCCGATATTCATGGTTCCGCGATTGCGGCGAGGCAGGCGCTTTCCTTCTTTGAAAAGTTCCGCTGCGACCGCATCTTTTTGCTGGGCGACACGCTCTACCACGGCCCGCGCAACCCGCTCCCCGCAGGGCACGGCCCCATGGGAGTCGTCGAAGCGCTCGCCCCATACCGCGACCGCATCACCGCCGTGCGCGGCAACTGCGACGCCGACGTGGACCTGATGATGCTCGATTTCCCTGTCGAGGACAGCTACACCGTCGTGGAAGACGCCAACGGGAATGGCGCATCTTGCCACCTCTTTTTGAGCCACGGGCACATCTACACGCCGGAATGTTTCCCCGCCGATGCGCTCCAGAGCCTCGCCCCGTATGCGCTGGACCTCGAAAAAGAGAACCCGTACCCAAAAATCGACGCCTACCTGTACGGCCACACGCACATCTGGAAACTTGAGAAGAACTTCAAGGGCGTATTGCTCGTGAACCCCGGCTCCACGAGCCTCCCCAAAGGCGGCAACCCGCCCACATTCGGGCTGTACGAAGGCCCGGACTCCCCCGACGCCCGCGCAAAATTCAGCATCCACCGGCTCAACGACGGAGCGGAACTGGCGACGGTCAATCTGTAAGTATCAGTTGGCGATATCCAACTTCGCCTTAAACCAGTCCTCTATTTTTTTATGCAACGACCAGACTTCTTGTTTGTCTGTTTCGCAGTGGAAGTAAATTGAATTTAAGAAATTTTCATCATTCCAATAAAAAGATTTCCACGGTCCCTTGCAACTTGCAGAAATTACCCATGTTTCAATCTTGTAAGACCTCAATGACTCCAGCATTTTCTCAAATGAAAGGACATCCGTATCTTCACTTGTCTTCAAAATTTTCCCATTTTCGCTGAATTCATATACAACGCGATTATCTTCTATATAAGCCCTGAAATATGGAAGGACATCTAGATTTTCAACAAACGTAAAAGAAGTGTCTTGATTCAATGATAAGATTTGCTTTTTATTCATGAATCGATTGTCAAAATCCTTTAACGACGATGTCATAGAATATTTCACGGCATCTGGATTATTAATAATCTGCAAAGGACGATTTACAACCAGGTTTTTCCAGGCCCCAGCATCCATTATAAACTTTCGCAAGTCATAATCGATAGACTCTAACGGCGTCCGTTCCTTTTCATTACGACCAAACGCACAGAACCTTCCATAGTACGAAACATGACGAAGCATATTCGATTCATCCGTAAAAATTATAGTCGGATTAATGTCGCTATTAATCGAATAAGCATTACGTGATTCACATTTTTCTGGTTTAACAGAGGCAAGACGTCTTATAAATTCATTAAACATGCTACAAGAATAAGGCGCCTTATAATGTTCTTCTTTTACAGATTTTGGCGGAGGATTCCATTCCACATACGAACGAATTACAAGAATATCAACGCTATCCTCATTGCACGATAAGTCTATTTGAATGTTTTCCCACGCATCAAACATTATTTGAGGGTTATGGAAGCGATACGAAATGACATTTGGACTATTTGGAAAAGAGAATCGACTGCTCCAAGCATCAAGCGTTTCTACCCTATGCGTTTCGACAGGATCCTTTTTTGAGGAAGCCCCAATGCACGACATCAAGACAAATGTCATGCCCAACAAAAGGCTCAGCGATATGTGCTTCATAACCACCATGCGTTTAAAATAAGCTTTTTCGGGTGGTTTGAGCCTAGTCAATTTGAATTTTTACTACTTTAAAGCCATGGTCCTAAACGTCATCTGGCTAATCTTCTTCTTTGGCGCGTTTGTCGCGTGCATGGTGCAGTGGCTCGCCTTCGGCGACTCCGGAATCTTCAACAAGGCCATCCTTGGCGCATTCGACATGTCCAAGACTGCATTCGAAATATCCCTCGGCCTCACAGGCATTTTGAGCCTCTGGCTCGGCATCCTCAAAATCGGCGAAAAAGGCGGAGCCGTCCAAATTCTCGCGAAAATCGTCTCCCCGCTGTTCAGCCGCCTGTTCCCCGAAATTCCGAAGAACCACCCGGTCGTGGGCACGATGCTCATGAACATCAGCGCGAACATGCTGGGCCTCGACAACGCGGCCACCCCGATGGGCCTGCAGGCGATGAAACAGCTGCAGGAACTCAACCCGAACGAAGACAAGACGGTCGCGAGCAACTCGCAGATCATGTTCCTCGTGCTGAACGCGAGCGGACTCACGCTCATCCCGGTCAGCATCATGACCTACCGCGCACAGCTTGGGGCCGCAAACCCGAGTGACATTTTCCTCCCCCTCCTGCTTTCGACGTTTTTCAGCACCATGGCGGGTATCTTCGCACTCAGCTTTTTCCAGAAGGTCAAGCTCAAAGACCCGGTGACGGTCGCATGGCTCGGCGGACTTTCGGCCTGCGTCATCGCCATCATGTTCTACTTCAGCCACCTCACTGCCGAAGCCATCGGCACCACGAGCCTCTTCATCAGCGGCATCGTGCTGTTCGGCATCATCGTAGCGTTCCTCGGGCTCGCCGTGTACCGCAAGGTGCAGGCCTACGAAGCGTTTGTCGAAGGGGCCAAGGACGGCTTCCACACCGCCGTGATGATCATCCCGAATCTGGTCGCCATCCTCGTGGGTGTCGCCGTGTTCCGCGCGAGCGGCGCGATGGACCTGCTCATGAACGGAATTTCCTGGGTGCTCGGGCTGTTCGGAGTCGGCAACGACGTGGTGCCCGCACTCCCCACCGCTTTCATGAAGCCCCTGAGCGGCAGCGGTGCCCGCGGCATGATGATCGACGCCATGAAGGCGCTCGGTCCCGACAGTTTCGCTGGACGCCTCAGCTGCATGTTCCAGGGAGCCGCCGACACGACATTCTACATCATCGCGGTGTACTTCGGTTCTGTAGGCGTAAAGAAGACTCGCCACGCCGTCACGTGCGCACTCATCGCCGATGCCGTCGGCGTGATAGCAGCGATTGCGATTGCGTACCTGTTTTTCCCGCCGGTTTAGGTTCCAGGCTCGAGGTTCGAGGCTCGGGAAATGTCATGCCCGCTTTAAAAATGTCATGCCCGGCTTGACCGGGCATCTCCTCTTGTTCTGAGAAAAAGACAATTTAATCGTAACATCGTGTCTGGAGGCTCGAGACTCTCTGCTATACCGCTTGTGCAATCAGGAACCCAATGTATCCCACGTAAATGGCGAGGAAGGTCGATCCTTCAAGGCGATTGATGCGCCCAATCCGCAGTCCGTTCGCGTCCAGGCGCTTCTTGCGCACCGGCAGCCCGAACAATAGCAGCAACACCGTCAGCACGGCCACCACGGGCAAGTCGCGGCTGAACACCAGCGGGTTGACCATAC
>CAMZDZ010000157.1 GCA_947305535.1 uncultured Fibrobacter sp. | reverse complement strand
CCGAGCGCCCGCACGAACATCATGGATTATCTGCCCGGCATGGAAGTCATCCAGTCGGACATTGCCGACAAGGTTCTCTCCGAATCTGAGAACTACGATTACTCCAAGTACACCGGCAAGGACGTGAAGCGCGCGCTGGAACATGAACGCTGCACGCTCGAAGATTTCAAGGCGCTCCTTTCTCCGGCGGCCGCCCCGTACTTGGAACAGATGGCCGCGAAGGCGAAAATCGAGACGAGCAAGCACTTCGGCAACAACGTCTATTTCTTCACGCCGCTCTACATTGCAAACTACTGCGAAAACTACTGCGTCTATTGCGGATTCAACTGCTACAACCACATCAAGCGCATGCAGCTCACGATGGAGCAGATCGAGCACGAGATGAAGGTCATCGCCGACAGCGGCATGGAAGAAATTCTGATTCTCACAGGCGAGAGCCGCGCCAAAAGCAGCGTGGAATACATCGGCGAGGCCTGCAAGCTGGCCCGCAAGTATTTCCGCATGGTCGGCGTGGAAGTCTACCCGGTCAACGTCGACGAATACCGCTATTTGCATGAATGTGGCGTGGACTACGTGACCGTCTTCCAGGAAACCTACGACAAGGTGCGTTTCGAAAAGCTCCACCTGCTGGGCCACAAGCGCGTATTCCCGTACCGCTTCGACTCGCAGGAACGCGCCCTGATGGCGGGCATGCGCGGCGTCGCATTCTCCGCTCTCCTCGGCCTTTCGGACTTCCGCCGCGATGCGCTCGCGAGCGCACTCCACGTGTATTACTTGCAGAAGAAGTATCCGCATGCCGAGATGAGCCTCAGCTGCCCGAGACTTCGCCCCATCATCAACAACGACAAAATTGACCCGCTCGACGTGCACGAGAAGGAACTCTGCCAGGTGCTCTGCGCCTATCGCATCTTCCTTCCGTTCGTGGGCATCACGGTATCGAGCCGCGAAAGCAAGGAATTCCGCAACGGCATCGTGAAGATTGCCGCGACGAAGGTCTCCGCTGGCGTTTCGACGGGTATTGGCGACCACGAAAGCAAGTACAGCGGTCATGATGACGGGGAAGGCGGCGACGAGCAGTTCGAAATCAACGACGGCCGCAGTTTCAACGCCATGTACAGCGACATTTCGGGCGAAGGTTTACAGCCCGTCTTGAACGATTACCTTTACGTGTAGGACTTACTTATGCGCAAAAATCTCGATACGACGCTTTACTTTATCACCGACAGCACTTGCGTTCCTGAAGAACGCTTCTTGCCCGTGGTGGAGGCGGCTTGCAAGGGCGGCGCGACGATTATCCAGCTGCGCGAAAAGGACAAGTCTACACGGGAGTACATGAAGTTGGCCGCGGCGACGCACGAGATCACGGCCCGCTACGGGATTCCGCTGATTATCGACGACCGCGTCGACGTGGCGCTCGCCATCGGTGCCGAGGGCGTTCATGTGGGGCAGAGCGACATGCCGGCTCACTTGGCCCGGAAGCTGATGGGCGAAGACAAGATCGTGGGCGTTACGGCCAAGACGGTTCCCCAGGCGCTCGAAGCCTACGAGCAGGGCGCGGATTACTTGGGCTGTGGAGCGATTTACCCCACGACGACTCACGTAAACACGGTCATTACCCCGGTGGAAACGCTCAAGGATGTCGTGAAGTCCGTGCCCATTCCGGTGAATGCCATCGGCGGCTTGAACAAGGACAATATCTTTGTGCTGAAGGGTTCCGGCATTGCGGGAATCTGCGTAGTATCCGCCATTATGAAAGTGGCCGACCCCGAAACCGCCACACGCGAACTCAAGCAGGCGTTTCTGGAACTGTAGGCTCGAGGCTCCAGGCCCGAGGAGCGAGCAGAGTGGCTTGAGGATCACGTACCTCTAACGGCAGCCGCGCAGCTTTTGCCCTATCCTGAGTGGGGCTCCTTCTTTCAGGTTGTTCAGCCTGCATAGCGCAGGAATGGATATGTTGAACCACTTGGCGACATCGGCCTGCGTGTCGCCCTTTTTCACGATGTAGACGTTTTCCTTTTTCAGTTTCCGCTGCATGTTGTAGTGGGCGGTGATGATCTTTTTCTTGGGAATGCGGTCCACGCCCTTCTTCAGTTCCCACTTGGGGAAGTTGATGATCATTTCGGGGTCGATGTTGATGTCGTTCTTGTAGCGGATCTCGAAATGGAGGTGCGCTGCCGACGACTTGCCCGTACAGCCCGCAAGGCCCACGATGTCCCCGGGGTAGACGTAGTCCCCGACCTTGAGCAGTCTTTGTGACAGGTGGCCGTACAGGGTCTGGATGTGGTTCTCGTGCTCGATAAGCACGTAGTGTCCGTAGCCGCCGGAGTTGTACTTGGACATGATGACGGTTCCCGGGAGTGCCGCCACGACGGGCTCGTCCTTGATGACGTTCACGTCGATTCCGCGGTGGAGGCGGTGGTCGCGGATGCCGTACTTGGAGCCGATCAGCGCCTCGTGCGTGATGGGGACGAGCATCGTGGAAAAGTCGAAGTAGCCGCTTTCCGATTTGGGCTCCGGCTGTGCTGTGGGGATGGGCTGGTGATTCTCGTCGACGACTTCGTACTTGACGCCCTTCTTTTCCATGAGGATTGCCTTGGTGAAGGCCTTGGGGTCGTTCGCCTCGATGACCACCTTGTCCGATTTCTTGCTGCTCTTTTTGCCTTTGCTCTTGCTTTTTGCCGGGCTGGATTTCTTTGCGGGCTTCTTCTTTGCCGTGTCCTTGCCCTTTTCCTGGACGGAACTTTTCGAGTCCTTCTTGGCTCCGGTGGTAGCCGCTGCTCCGACGGGCGCGCTCAGGCACGCGAGCGAAAGCACTATGGGGGCGATGATGCTGCCCAGGGCTACTTTCCGGAAAAACTGCACGGCAAACTCCTGCGGGCTACCTGAGGAATGCGAAGAACACCGCGCCGACAATCAGGACGAAGGCGACGATGTGGTTCCACTGGAGGGCTTCGTTGTTGAATACGGTTGTCGCGATGACGGTGAACACCGTGATGGAGATGGCTTCCTGGATGACCTTGAGCTGCATGAGGCTGAAGGGCCCGCCGTTGATCTTGCTGCCGATGGTGTTCGCCGGGATCATGAAGAAGTACTCGATGAGGGCCACGCCCCACGACGCGAGAATCACGAGGATGAGCGGCCAGTCGGTGGAGATGTGCATTTCCTTCAGCTTGAGGTTGCCGTACCAGGCGGCAGTCATGAACACGTTGCTGATGATGAGGAGGAGGATGGTAAAAATTCCGGCTTTCATATGTTTAGGGTTTAGGGGTTAAACTGTGTCATGCTTTTGTTTCTCGAGCCTCGTGCCTGGAGCCTCGAGCCTCAATCTATACGGCTTTCCTGTGCTCATTTGGTAGGCGAGTCGTGCGCGCACCTGCTCCAGGTAGGCGATGTACTTTTCGCTTTGGTAGTCGCGGTATGTCCAGTCGAAGGCGTGGAAGTGCCCGTCCTGGAAATACAGTGTGGGCTCCACGAAAATTCCGCGTTGCATGTACACGCGCTGGCGCTGGTCCTTGGTGGTGGCGAGGAAAAACTGCCCGAGTGTCATGTAGCCCGGGTCGAGGTTGACGGGGCGCAGTCCCGGAGTGCCGTTTTGCTCGGCGATCTCGAGCTCCACGTCGTTTGTCCAAAGTTTGATGTCGACGATGGTCTCGCGGTCCACCAGGTTTTCGTAGCTGAAAAACGCGCGGACAGGCGCTGCGCCGATTTCGTCTACGTAGTAGTTGGTGAACGTGAAGGGGAAGGGGTCGAGGTTCAGGTCCTCGGGGCCGAACTTTTCGCGCAAAGTCGCCCGTACCGATTCGACCGCTTGCGAATCCCTAGCGAGGATGCCCACGATAATCTTGACCTTGGCCGGTGTCCTGAGTTCGCCCATGCCAGGTAATTTAGTAATTTTACGCCATGAGCTTTATGAATCGAACCCTTCTTTTGGTGATAAGATCCCTGAGCCTGCCGAAGGGATCCTCTCTCGTCTTATTCCTCACGTCTCTCGTCTTTGCCGAAGCCCCCCATGTCGTGCCCACGATAGTGGATTCCGTCTCCCACGAGACCACCCATTTCACGCAGGGACTGTTTTTCGACGGCTCCGACCTGATCGAATCGACCGGACAGTACGGGGGCTCGGGGCTTTACCGCCGCACGCTCGAAGGGAAAATCCTCGATTCCGCGCGCCTTGCCGAACGCTATTTCGGCGAGGGCTCCGTCGCCGTGGGGGAGGACATCTTCTACCTGACCTGGAAATCGAAAAAGGCCTTTATCTACAACCGCAAACCCTTCCGCTCGAAGGGCGAGTTCCGCATCCCCACAGAAGGCTGGGGGCTCACGTATTGGCATGACGCCCTCCTCATGAGCAACGGCTCGAACGAACTGCTGAAAATCGCCCTGGGTGGCTTCTATGTCACCGGGACCATCAGCGTGACTGACGGGGACAAGCCCGTGCCCATGCTCAATGAACTCGAAGTCATCGGGAACACCCTCTACGCCAATATCTGGCAGACCGCGCTAATCGCTGTCATCGAATTGCCCAGCGGCAAGGTCGTCAAGTACCTGGACTTCAGCGCGAAAGCCAAGGAAGTGAAGAAACGCAATCCCTCCGCCGACGTTTTGAATGGAATCGCCTACGACGGCAAGAACCTGTGGGTCACAGGGAAAAACTGGCCGCAGATCTACAAGATTAAGTTTTAGAAAATTTTCCAGACAAAACTGGCTGTAAGCAGCTTCCACCCAACCTGTCATCCCCGACTTGGTCGGGGATCTCCTTTTAATAAAGGCTGCTTCTTGTCATTGCTTCGGGACGAACAGTCCCGAAGCAATCTATTCAGGTTGAC
>CAMZDZ010000156.1 GCA_947305535.1 uncultured Fibrobacter sp. | reverse complement strand
TGTCTCGATGATGCCTGCCTGCGTGGCCGGAGTGCCGAGCCCGCGGTCCTTCATGGCTTCGGCGAGTTCCTCGTTCTCGATCTGCTTGCCGGCAGTCTTCATCGCGGCAAGGAGTGTCGCCTCGGTGTAGTACTTGGGCTTGCTCTTCTTTTTCTTCTGCAGTTCCACGCTGTCGAAGGGGGATGTGTCGCCGACGTTCCATTCCGGGAACGCTTCAACGATGTTCGTAATCTCGTCGTTGTCGCCCTTGCCTTCATCTCCGCTCGCACCTGTCATCCCCGCCTCCGAGCGGGAATCTCCCTTCTTCTTGCTCGCTTTTTTCTTCTCTTCCTTAACAATCGCCCGGAAACCCAAATCCTCGTTGCGCTTCAGCTTCAACCGGAACGTGTCCAAGGTCCCTGAGCTTTGTCGAAGGGCCGAATTGTCGTTCACTTCGGCAGGCTCAGTGAACTTATCTCTCGTCTCTCGTCTCGGTTGGTGAGCTTGCCGAACCACGTCTCTCGTCTGTAATACCACCTCCATCTCGCTCCATACATACGGCTTGAGCCAAGCCTGTACAAAGCGTTCCTTCGCCAAGTCGTAAATCTTCTGCTCCATTTCAGGGAGCCCGTTCGGGGTTTCGCCGGTCGGGATGATGGCGAAGTGGTCGGTCACCTTGCTCGAGTTGATGAAGACGAAGTTCTCGCTTTCGCTGCGCATCACGCCCTTCTGTTCGGGGCTGGCGAGCCTCTGGGCGAGCGCGTAGGCTTCCTGCTTCATGGTGTCGGGCAGGTACTGCGAGTCGGTACGCGGGTAGGTGAGGAGTTTCTTTTCGTAGAGGTTCTGCGCGCAGTCCAACACCTGCTGGGCGCTGAACTTGAAACGCTTGTTGCCTTCTTTTTGCAGTTCTGTCAAGTCGAAGGGCTTCTGCGGGAACTGCTTCTTCTGCTGTGTGTCGATCTTCGCGATGGTCGCCGGTGCGGGCGGCTTGCAGCGCTCCACGACCGCGTTCGCCTCCGCTTCTTTCTCGAAGACGGCGACTTTGAGATTGCTTCGCTCGCTTTGCTCACTCGCAATGACATTCTTCTTGTCGGATGGGGCGGACTTGTCATTGCGAGGGGGCGTGTCCCCCGAAGCAATCTCCGGTTTCACTAGTTGCGCCTGGAACCCTTTCCACGTGCCGACGACGCTGTAGTAGAACAGTTCCTTGAACTGCTCCACGATGGTGTCGCGTTCCACGACCAGGTTGAGTGTCGGCGTCTGCACGCGGCCCACCGAAATCATCTTCCCGCGGCCGGCGGTGAGCGTGTAGGCGCGCGTCGCGTTGAGGCCCACCATCCAGTCGGCCCGCTGGCGCAGTCGGGCGGCATAGCTCAGGTTCACGCGCTGGGTGGCGTCTTCCAGGTTCTTCCACGCCTTGTCCAGGTCCTTGGCCACGTAGCTGTTTACCCAGAGGCGCTTGATCTGCTTCTGTTTGAAGGCGGGCGTGTAGTCGAGCACCAGGTCAAAGATCAGGTTTCCTTCGCGGCCGGCATCCGCGCCGTTTACGAGCACGTCGGCCTTTTCCATCATCTGGCGCACCACGTTCAGCTGCTTCTTGGTGCTCTCGATTTCCATGAGTCGGAACTTTTCGGGCAAAAGCGGCAGGTTCGAGAGCCTCCAGCCGCCCTCGAATCCGGGGTAGGCGTCCAGCGGGGCGAGCGTTATCAGGTGGCCCACGCACCAGGTGATGCAGTGGTTCTTGCCGATGAGGCAGCCGTCGCCCTGGGTAAACTTCTCGCCTTCGAGCCGCTCGAGCATCGGGCGGTAGTGCTGGTTGGCGACGGAGGGTTTTTCGGCGACGAGGAGAATCACGATTCAAAGGTATAAAATAAGGGGAGGGTGTGCTTGAAAATTTATTGTGTAAACATTTTTAAAACACATTCCCAGTTTTTTGTAAAATCAAATATTACAATGACTAAGCGTTTTTTTGCGAGAAATTCAATTACATTTATCAATGACAGCGTAGGGACCTCGGGTCGAGCGCTGCAAAAGTCCACTGTCACCCCGGCAGTGGATTTTTGTTTATACCCCGCGTTTTTGCCGACACTTGCCAAAGTCCGGGCAGATTGTTAGATTTGGCTATATGAACAAGATTTTGGATCTACGACTTATTAACCTGCTAGGATGCGCTTCTGGGGCGCGTGCCGGTTTTTAAGTTATAGGTTCAAGACGTTTTTAGAGTTTTTAACCAAGGATTTAAACCATAAGGCCCGCTCCAATGAGGATGCGGGCTTCTTTTTATGGTCAAATTGCTATTTTTAGGTCAAAAAAAGAGCTTGCCGCCTTATTGGATGGGCAAGGAGAAAAAAAATGAACGAGAATAACGCAAGACAACCCTTCTTTTACGACGTCACCCTGCGTGACGGCAACCAGGCGCTCCCGAAGCCCTGGAACAATGCTCAGAAAAAAGATGTTTACCTGCAACTGCTGAAACTCGGCGTGCAGGGTGCCGAAGTCGGTTTCCCGGCTTCGAGCGAGATGGACTTTGAGTCTTGCAAGGAACTGGCGCAGCTCACCGCGAAGATGGCCGAAGAAGGCGACGAGGTGGCAAAGCGCGTTGTGGTTTCCGGTTTGGCCCGCTGCGTGGAAAGCGATATCCAGCGCTGCTGGGAGGCCGTGCAGTTTGCTCCGCATCCGCGTATCCATACCTTCCTCGCGACAAGCCCGCTCTCGATGGAGCACGTGCTGCACCTGACCCCCGAACAGGTCAAGGAAAAGGCGGTCAAGTGCGTGACGCTCGCAAAGTCGCTCGTGGGTTGCAAGGGAGACGTGGAATTCAGTGCCGAGCACTTCGGCGACTGCCTCGAAAACATGGATTTTGTGATTGACGTGCTGAAGGCCGTGGTCGAAGCCGGTGCGACGACCATCAACCTGCCGAACACGGTGGAACGTTACCGCCCCTCGCTGTACGTGAACCAGATCAAGCAGGTGTACGAGGCTCTGCCTAAGAACATCACGATTTCGGTGCACTGCCACAACGACCTGGGCATGGCGACGGCCGCGACGGTCGAAAGCTTCTTCGTGGGTGCAACCCAGCTGGAGGTCGCGCTGAACGGCCTGGGCGAACGCTGCGGCAATACGAACTTCTACGAAGTCGCGGTCGCGCTGCACAACTCCGGCGTGAATACGGGCCTGCACATGGAACGCATCTACGAGACGGCCATCTTGATTTCACAGTGGTCGGGTATCGGTATTTACTCCCGTGCCCCGCTGATTGGCGCCGAAGCCATCGTGCACCGTAGCGGCATCCACCAGGATGGCGCCTCCAAGACGAAGGACATGAAGAAGGGCGCTTACCGCCCGATCGACTACTCCATTATCGGCCGCCACCAGAACGACGCCCTGAGCTTCACGAGCCAGAGCGGTCGCACCGCCGTGTACGAGATTATCACGAAGTTCGGCTACAAGATGACTTTGGCCGAAGCCGCCGAACTGCAGCCGGTATTGAAGGCTTGCAGCGAGAAGGAAGGCGAACTGAGTGCCGAGCGCGTGCTGGACGTGTTCCGCGAACAGCGTGTGAACGTGAACGGCCGCTTGGTGTTCAACAACATCGAGGTCATCCCCGACGAGAACCGCTTCATCTTCCACTTCAAGAAGGACGGCGAGGCGCTGGTGAAGTCCGTGACGGCAGAAGGCCCCATCGAGGCCGCCCTGATGCTCATGCGCGAAATCGGCATGCCGGTCGAGCTCGTGAAGTACCGCCAGCTCGTTGTGCCCGAGAAGGACAAGCTGTGGGCGGGCCGTGGTCTCAGCCGCATCGTGCTGAAGGCGAACGGTGCCGAGGTCGAAGGCCGCGGCGTCTCTAGCGATACTCTCAAGGCGAACATGCGCGCCCTCTTCGGCGGCGTGAACCTCTTGTACAAGAAGGCATAGCCTACTGTCATTCCCGGCTTGACCGGGAATCTCCTTTGCTCACTTGCGGGAAATGGAGATCCCCGCCTTACTTCGACAAGGCTCAGCACAAGTCGCGGGGATGACAATTAAGGAAAAAAGGAATAAAAATGCTCGAACCGTTGACACGCCCTTTCAAGCGCCACTACGACAAGTACCGCGGTAAGCTGGATGGCTTTGTCGCACCTGTCAAGGACTCGGCATCCAAGCTGATGGCGATGTTCCCGCGCATGGAGGCGTTCGCCGGTTCCGAGGACCTGGCAGGGGAAGGGGACGAGGGGGAAGACTCCTCCACCAAAACCGGCATCAAGGCAAAGTTGAAAAACTTCAAGAAGTCGCTCAAGGAACTGAGCGATTTCCAGAAGTTGCTGCTCCTGACTATCGCCGTCGTGCTCCCTGCCGGAATCCTGATTTCTGTTACCATCGCGGGCCTTTTGAAACACAAGAAGTAGGATTCTATGAATAAAAGCCTGTTGTCTGTGCTTGTTTTTGCGTTCCTTGTTGCTTGTGGTGACGACGGAACCTCTGCCGGCACTGAACAGGGGCAAGGTGGGGCTGTCGAAAGGTCTAGTAGCAGTTCTGTTAAAAAATCCAGTAGCAGCTCTGTTGTAAAATCCAGTAGCAGTTCGAAAGGCTTGTCGAGTTCCGAGAAGGCACCGCAACAAGATCCGGTCGAATGCGAATACGGCTCTCTGCTTGACGAGCGTGACGGACAGACCTACAAGACTATAAAAATCGGTGACCAGGTATGGATGGCCGAAAATCTGAACTATGAAATGGATTCCAGTTTCTGCTACATGAATAGTTTGGATAGCTGTGAAAAATACGGAAGGCTCTATACCTACTATGCAGCCGACGAAGCGTGCCCTGCTGGATACCATTTGCCAACCAGAGAAGAATTTGCCATTCTCGTAAGGCCCCTGGCCGAATGGATG
>CAMZDZ010000155.1 GCA_947305535.1 uncultured Fibrobacter sp. | reverse complement strand
GTCCGACCATCGGTAAGGAACTCCGCTTCAACGCTATTTTGTCTGTGATTCTCGCCTGGCTCGGCATCCTCCTTTACGTGTGGTTCCGTTTCGGCAAGTTCGGTCTCGGTTTCGGTGTGGCCGCCGTGCTCGGCCTCGTACACGATACTGTCATCACGCTCGGCTTCATTTCCGCCTTCGGTCTTTCCTTCGACGGCGCCTTGATTGCCTCGCTCCTTACGATGATCGGTTACTCCGTGAACGACACCATCGTTAACTTCGACCGCATCCGTGAAAATACGGCAATCTTTGGTTCTGCCAACTTTGCCGATACCATCAACAAGTCCCTGAACCAGTGCTTCAGCCGTACCATGGTGACCTCTCTCACGACCTTGTTCGTGTGCGTGATCCTCGCCGTGATGGGTGGTTCTTCCATCCGCGACTTCGGCCTTGTGCAGTGCTTCGGTATCCTCATCGGTACGTACTCTTCTGTGTGCGTCTGCTCGCCGGTGGTCCTCTGGTGGTCCAAGCGCTTCAAGAAGGGCGTGTAGTTTAGACGAGAGAACGCTCGCGTCGCTCGCTACAGACGAAAGACTAAAGAGCCCCGGCATTGCCGGGGCTTTTTTGATTATTTTTTTCCTTGTTTTACACTTATTTCTTTCGTCTCTCGTCTCTCGTCTCTCGTCTATATTCTATATTTGACCCGTTCGATCAAAGGGGGCTCCATGCTCAAGTATTACAAAATCGAATCGGGTCGTCTTGCTGTCGCCCCGAACGAAGACGCGGCTGACATCGTCATCATGGGCTCCCTCAGCCAGGAACAGCGTAGCGTTCTAGTCAAAGAATACGAGATTACCGAGCATACTATAGCCTCCGCATTCGACTCCGACGAGCTTTCCCGTATCGAGTACGACGACGACTTTACGACCATCGTGTTCAAGAAGCCGAAGAACTATTCCGCCGAGGACAACTTCCAGTTCCGCGTGGAATCCTTCGGCATATTCATTTTCAAGGACTGGGTGCTGCTCCTGACCGACAGCGACTTCCCGGTGATGGACGAGCGCAAGTTCTCGAAGATCGACAGCCTGAACACGTTCGTGCTGCGCGTCCTGAGTTTCGCGATTGCCCACTTCAACGAACACTTGAAGATCATCAACCGCATCAACGACGACTTGGAGTTGCGCCTCAACACGTCGATGGAGAACAAGTATCTGCTCTCCATGTTCAGCCTGAACAAGGGCTTGATTTACTACGTGAGCGCCCTCAACAGCAACGATACGCTCTTGAAAAAGCTCCAGATGGGGCGCAGCCTCAACTGGACCGAGGCCGAACGGGAACTGCTGGAAGACATCCAGATCGAGAACGGCCAGAGCCTGCAACAGGCGAACATCTACGCAAACATCTTGACGTCCATGATGGATGCGCGCGCAAGCGTCATCAACAACAACGTGAACCAGTTGATGAAGAACCTCACCATCGTGACGATTTCCATATCGCTCCCGACGTTCTTCGCGAGTTTGTTCGGCATGAACGTGAAGCTCCCCTTCGGCATGAACGGGGACGCGATTACCGGCTCGGCAATCGCCTTCTGGGGAATCATCGCCGTCTGTATCCTTTCGGTGATCGTGTTCCTGAGTATCTGGATGCGGAAGAAGTAATTTAATTGCCGCGGTCGCTCATGCTGGCGAACATGGCGACAATCTCTTCGGTAAACGTGTTTTTCGGGAACTTGTCCGCAATCTCGAGGGCCTTTTCCAGGTGTTCCTGGGCTTCGGCCTTCGCCTTGTCAAAGCTCTTTTTCGCGTTCAGGCGTTCCAGGATCTTTTCGGCGACTCCTTCTTCGGAGGCCTTCTTGATGAGGGCTTCCATCTCGGAGCGTTCCGTGGCGTCGCAGTCCTCGAAGTAGTAAAGCAGGGGCAGCGTGATGAGGCCGTTGGAAAGGTCCGTGAACTTCGCCTTGTCCAGGTTCTTCGAACCGTAGCCGTAGTCCAGCAGGTCGTCGATAATCTGGAAGGCGATCCCGAAGTGCGCGCCCATCTTGGCGCATTCGTCGACGAGGGGCTTGTCGAACCCGGCCATGATGCCGCCGAGGCGTGTCGCGGCCTCGATGAGGGCTGCCGTCTTTCCGTCGATAATTTCGTTGTACGTGGCCCTGGAGAGCGTCGTTTCGCCGCAGTGGTCCAGTTCCATGATTTCGCCTACGATTAACTTGTCCGCGGCGTCGGAGATGATGACCGGAACTTCGCGGTCGTTCTCGTTGATGACGCAGCGCATCGACTGCGAGAGCACGTAGTCGCCGATAAGGACGGCCACCTGAGTGCCCCATTCCTTGTGCGCGGTAATCTGCCCGCGTCTGAGTTCCGTGCCGTCGATGATGTCGTCGTGGACGAGGCTTGCCAGGTGCAGCAGTTCCACGCTGGCGCATGCGTGCGCGACTCGCGAAGTGTCGGCCGGGGTGTTCCCGCAGTTCGCGATGAGGCAGAGGAGTGTCGAACGGATGCGCTTGCCCTTGCGCCCGAACAGGGATACGAGACGCTCGGAAATGCCCGCCGGCGCTGCCGACGCGACTTGCATGATGACCTTGTCGGTGAGGTCAAGCTGGTCATGCACGAGCTCGCGTGCCTGTCCCAGGATCAGTTGAAAGTCGGCCTTCGTAGGACTCATTTAAATATCCAGTTCGCCAAGGACCTTGTAAGCGTTTTCTTCGATGAACTTGCGGCGCGGTTCCACGTCTTCGCCCATGAGCATGCTGAAGATCTGGTCGGCGAGCACGCCGTCTTCCACGTAGCACTGCTTCAGGAAGCGTGTCTTCGGGTCCATCGTGGTCTCGTTCAGCTGTTCGGGGGACATTTCGCCCAGACCTTTGAATCGGGTAATCGCGACGTTCTTCTTGTCTTCGACTTCGGCCATTACCTTGTCCTTCTCGTTCTCGTCGAACAGGTAGCGTTCCTTCTGGCCGACCTTCAGCTTGTACAGCGGAGGCATGGCGAGGAAGATGTGCCCTGCGTCGATGAGCGGGCGCATGTAGCGGAAGAAGAACGTGAGCAGGAGCGTCTGGATGTGCGAACCGTCCACGTCAGCATCGGTCATGATGATAATCTTGTCGTAGCGGAGCTTCTCGATCTTGAACTCCGTGCCGATGCCCGTGCCGATGGCGTTCACGAGGTTCTGGATTTCCTCGGTGTCGAGCACGCGGTGGAGGCTGGCCTTTTCGACGTTCAGGATCTTGCCGCGGATGGGGAGGATGGCCTGGAATTCGCGGCTACGGCCCATCTTGGCCGAACCACCAGCGGAGTCACCCTCGACAATAAACATTTCGCATTCCTTCGGGTCGCGGCTACTGCAGTCGGCGAGCTTGCCCGGAAGTCCGCCGCTCTCGAGGACGTTCTTGCGGCGGGCGAGGGTGCGGGCGCGGTGTGCCGCCTCGCGGGCGAGGGCAGCGTTGTAGACCTTGTCCAGAATGACCTTGATGGCCGCCGGGTTTTCCTGGAAGAATTCTTCCAGCTTGGCGCCGAACGCGGAGTTCACGTAGCTTGCGATTTCGGAGTTGCCGAGCTTGCGCTTGGTCTGGCCTTCGAACTGCGGCTGCGAAACCTTGATGGCGATGACGGCCGTGAGACCTTCGCGGATGTCGTCGCTTGTAATCTGGGCTTCTTTCTTGCCCTTGGGCATGTCCTGCGCGAACTTGCTGATGACGCGGGTGAGGGCTGTCTTGAAGCCCGTCACGTGGGTACCGCCGTCATAGGTGTTCACGTTGTTCACAAAACTGAAGAAGTTTTCCTGGTAGCCGTCGTTGTACCACATCGCCACTTCGAGCGGGTACTGTCCCTCGGGCAGCACGAGGTGGATGGGCTCCTGGAAAAGCGGGGTGCGGTGTTCGTCCACGTAGCGCACGAATTCCGACACGCCGCCGGGGAAGCAGAACGTATCGCTGGCTTTGTTTTCGGGGTCGCGTTCGTCGGTAAGGGTGAGCCTGAGTCCGCTCATGAGGAACGCGAGTTCGCGGAAACGCGTAGCGAGCGTATCGTACACGTAAACCGTTTCGGTAAAGATGGTATCGTCCGGATAGAACTCGACGCTCGTGCCTGTATCGTTTATGTCGCACGTGCCCACGTCCTTCTGCGGACCGCAGGGGATGCCCTTCGAGAATTCCTGCTGCACCACCTTGCCGTTACGGCGCACCGTCACGATGAGCTTGTTGGAAAGCGCGTTCACGCAGCTCACGCCTACGCCGTGCAGACCGGCGGAGACCTTGTAGGAGTTGCTGTCGAACTTGCCGCCGGCATGCAGCTTGGTCATGACGACCTCGATGGTGCCGATGTGTTCCTTCGGGTGGATGTCGGTCGGGATGCCGCGTCCGTTGTCGGTCACGCGGATGCCGTTCCCCGGGAGGATGGAAATTTCGATATGGTTGCAAAAACCGGCGAGCGCCTCGTCGACGGAGTTGTCGACGACTTCCCACACCAGGTGGTGCAGGCCGCGGATATCGGTCGAACCGATGTACATTGCCGGACGTACGCGGACGGCTTCCAATCCCTCCAGGACAGTAATGCTCGAACCGCTATAATTCTTTTCTGCTGCTTCGTCAGCCATGCTTTCTAGACCTCAATAACGAGCCCGCTTAGACGAAACGGATGTTCCGTACGAAGGGCTTTCCTAGTACATTATTACACTTGTCAATAATAGCTTTTTTTTGCAGGAACAATTCCTGTTTCCACGCGGAACTGGCCGCCTTGAGCACCAGTGTGTTCTTGTCCAGTTTCACTAGCGAAACGTGGGGCAAAAGCAGGTCTCCGACCACCTCGCCGAACCGCTCCGAGAGCGTCTTGAAGTTCATGTCTTCGGAGATGTGGTGCTTGTCGAGGACCATCTGCAAAAGGACGCCGATATCGAGCACCTGCTTCCCGCTGATGCTCGCCCTCCTTTTCGGTCTCTTGTATTCCGGTTCGATCATCAGATGAGCAGGAGCTTGGAGAGGACGAAACCGCCGATAAGGATGCTGGTCATGCCGGCCACCACGGTCGCCTTGGTC
>CAMZDZ010000154.1 GCA_947305535.1 uncultured Fibrobacter sp. | reverse complement strand
TGAAGTTCTTGCCGTTCAGGCCGAACACCCAGGCGATGCGGACGATGAAATACTTTTCCAGGTTCCCGCTGACGGCGAGTTCCCCCTCGAGCTTGGTCTGCCCGTAAACGTTCAGGGGCTTGTAGTCCTTGCAGTCGGGCTTCCAGGGTTCCGTGCCCTGGCCGTCGAACACGTAGTCCGTGCTGATGTAGACCATCTTGCAGTCGAGTTTCTTGCAGACCTTCGCGATGTTTTCGGTGCCCTTGGCGTTGATGGCGAATACTTTTTCGCGCTTGTCCTCGTCTTCGGCGAGGTCGACTGCGGTCCAGGCGGCGCAATGGATGACGACGTCCGGGGCTGCCGCGGCAAGGGTCGATTCGACCTGGGCGGCATCGGTGATGTCCATGGGCATGTAGGGCATCGTCGTCACGGCGCTTCCGTCGGCGATTCCGGAATAGTTCGGCGCGATATCGCTGCCGATTCCCTCGTATCCGCGTTTGTTGAGCTCGTTCATCACGTCGTGGCCCAGCTGGCCGCCGACTCCTGTCACAAAAACCTTCATGGCTTACCACCTTTATTGGTGCCAAAAATAATAATATTCTATCTTTCCGATGTGCAGAAAAAATATGTCATTTTAGTTGTTTTTTTTGGTATTTTGCTTTTGACGCCTTTTGGCGTGCAGGCGATTGACGATATTCGGGGCGAAAAGCGCTTCGTCTCGCTTGATATATTCAAGGACGTTGTCTATACCCCGTTCGTACGCGAGTCGAACATGTCGGCCGGTGCCGCTAAACTGGATAGCGCCTGGCGTAAAGCAAGGGAGTCCATCGCGGGCGGCGCGGAGACATCCGATGCGCTCGAACCGGTTGTCGGTGCGCTCTCCGACCTGGAATCGGTTGTCCTTACTGTCAACGCCTATGCCGAACTCGATACGGGCGAGGCCGATTACAAGTTGCTCAAGCGGGCCGACACGCTGCTTTCTACGCTCGAGGACGAACCCGAGAACTTCAAGGCGGTCGATTCCACGCTCAAGGCGGTGGTCTCCGAGTTCGGGAACTTCTCGCTGTGGCGCGCCTTCCTCGGCGTCAAGCATTATGGCGTGTGGACTAGCCGCTACCTGCGGGCCTTCGAGAAGAAGGTGGAAGACGAGAATGCGCTCGTGCTCGCCGTGAGGCCGCAGTACCAGCTCGCGGTGTGGAACATCTTTAGCGATCCCGGCGAAAAGGTCGTGCTGGGTGCCGCGGGCGATTGCATCGGCAAGGCCTGCGGGCGCGACACCTCCGTATCTACCGACCGTTGGCTCTATTACAGGCAAGACGTGGAATTCCTGGTGCAGCCGTCTCCGCTGGACGTGCGTTCGGCAAAGCTCGACAACCCGGTGCAGGCGATTCTCAAGTTCCGTGACCAGCTCAAGGAGAAGGGCGTGGAATTGCTCGTGGTCGTTGTTCCCGGCAAGCCGAGCATCTATCCCGAACGGTTGACCGGCATTGCTCCGGATGCGGGCTCTGCAATCCGTTCGCACGGCAAGGTGATTCTCGATTCCCTTGCGAAACTGGGGCTCCATACTGTCGACCTGTACACGCCCCTGCTGGCTGCTAAGGTCGGCGACGCTGACCTCGGCCCGCTGTACCTCAACGACGATACGCACTGGACCCCGCGCGGTGCTGAACTGGCCGCCGCCGTGATTGCGCTGAACGTGCGTCTGCTGGCGGATGCCGGTGTGATCGATATCGGCGAAGAGGGTGTGGAATTTGTCGCCTCGGATTCCTTGGCCGACCGCATGGGCGACGTGGGCGAGATGAGCGGACTCAACAAGTTCAATGCGTTCAAGGTGCAGAAGGTGACCGGACACGTCATATCGCAGCGGAACATCTCGGAACGTACCGAACCTCCTGCAGATTCCCTTTCGGATTCTGTTGTCGTCTACGACACGACAAGGACGCCCTTCAAGGACGATTTCCGCAAGTCTAAAATCCTGATTCTCGGCGACAGCTTCAGCCGCATCTACCAGACGGACGCTCCGGTGAACGCGGGCTGGATTGCCCATTTCGCGATGAACATCGGCCGCCCGGTATCTTCCATCGTGAGTGACGGCGGTGCATCTACGCTGGTGCGCGAAAAACTCGCCCGCAAGGCAGGCGTGCTCAAGGGCAAAAAGCTCCTGATTTGGGAATTTGTCGAACGCGACCTCCGATTCGGCGCCGAAGGCTGGAAGGATATTGATTTTTAGAGGATTTTGAAATGGCTCGTCATGGAACTCCTACGCCGGGACAGGCGATTCTCGAAGGCCTCGAATGGCTCAAGATGGACAAGGCTGAATTTGCCCGCCGTCTCGGTATATCTATGGAAACGCTCGAAGGCCTGATTGCCGGAACCGTCGAGATTACGCGCGAATATGCGGAAGCCCTTGAATCCGTGACCGGGAGCCCCGCCGCCTACTGGCGCATGCTCGCCAGCAAAGCGAAACTCACCCCCTGATGACTCACCATTAACCACTAACCACTGTTCGTTATGAATATTAAAGACGCCGTTTCCTGTATGTGTGACCTCGCCAGGGGCGAGGCGGAGCAGTTCGACATCATTGCCTCGACTTCGCATTCCGAAGGCCTTTCCGTGTTTCAGGGGCAGGTGCAGAATACCGAGATTTCGGATTCCGTGGGCTTGGGGATTCGTGTTATCAAGAACGGCAGTCCGGGTTACGCCCATACCGAACGCCTTACCAAGGAAGCTATCGCGCAGACCATCAAGGATGCGCTTTGCCATACGCAGTGGACCGAGAAAATCGACATCGAGCTGCCTGCTGCCGCGCAGATTCCCGCGGACGAGCCGAACTACGACGCTTCCCTTGAATCGCTTGACCTGGCAAAGATGAGGGATTTCTGCATCGACCTGGAAAAGGCGACGTTTGCGAAGTCCAAGGAAATCGAGAACATCCCGTATCTGGGCGGCGATATCGAATCCAGCCTTTCCATTGTCGCAAACCACACGGGGCTTTTCTATTCCACGAAGTCGAACTCCGTGTCGGCCGGCGTCGGTGCCGTTGCCGTCCGTGGCGAAACCAAGAAACTGGGGCATTTTGTCAAGAACGGCCGCAAGTGGGATGAGTTCAATGTCGACGAGATCGCGACGAAGGCCGCGGGCTACGCGGTCGAACTGTTCGGCGCGAAAAAGATTGAGGGCGGGGTGGTCCCCGTCGTGTTCTCGGAGCGCGTGTCGTCCCGCCTTGTCGGGATGTATTGCCAGCCGTTCATCGCCGAGACCATGCAGAAGGGAATGTCGCGCCTGGCCGGCAAGGAAGGCGAGGTCATCGCGTCCAAGGCGTTCTCGCTGTGGAGCGACCCGGTGGGTGAGCTGTTCCAGCACAAGTTCTACTTCGATTCCGAGGGATGCCTGACCCGCCGCGTGAAGGTCGTGGACGGGGGCGTGTTCAACGAGGCCCTGTACAACCTGGAAAGCGCGTCGAAGGCTGGCCGGAAGACGACCGGCAACGGCGCCCGCGATTTCGGCGGAAAGATGGGGACCGGCTTTTACAACCTGTGCGTGCCGCCCGGAGAGATGCCGACGGCTGAACTCCTCAAGCTCTTCCCGAAGTGCCTGCTCGTCGTGCGTCTGGAAGGCAATTCCGGATGCAGTTCCGTGAGCGGCGAACTGAGCATCGGTGCGCACGGATTCTGGTGTGAGAACGGTGTCATCCAGCATCCGGTCGACGGCGTTACGCTGAGCGGGAACTTCTTCGACATCATCAAGAATGTCGTCGCGGTGGGCTCGGAATACAACGACCCGTTCGCAAGCGTGAAAGTCCCGGCAATCGCCGTAAGCGAACTCGCGGTAAGCTGCTAAAGCATTGAGCTAAGAGGCTCGAGCCTCCAGGCCCGAGGTCCGAAGTTCTGGACTTCGGGTGTATTATTTGCAAATATCCCAAATAATGTATATATTAGATAGAGAAACATTCGAAGGAGATTTCTATGAGTACGCAAATATTCTCTTCCCGTTGGAGCTTTTTTTCGGCTTTAAGAATGTTTTTTTATTGTTTGTTGGTGGTCATAGCGTTGCTATGTGCTTCTTGTGGTGATGACAATTCTAGTGGGCCTTCGAGAAATGAAGACGTTGGCTCTGGGGTTGACGTTTCCGTGAGTTCCTCTAGTCATGATGCAAAATCTTCATCGTCGAAATCTTTGTTGTCTGAGAAGAAATCTTCCAGTTCTACAACGTTATCAAGTAGTAATAATCATTCCGGACAGTCTATGAAATCCACTGATAACGAAGAGGAATCGTCTTCGTCGAGAAATCGTTCCTCCAGTTCGGGAAAAAAAGATTTAAGCAGCAGTTCCAATGACTCTGATAAGGTTAGTGAATCTGTCAAACCTGTCGAGAGTTCATCTTCATCAGATAAATCGAAATCATCTAGTTCAGAAAATTCTTCTGGTAATGAAACCAAGTCTTCAAGTTCCTTTGTTTTTTCTAGTGATTCAACTTCCAATATTAGTGAAAATTGGGTTAAGCCTACTGCTTGTAAGCCAGGTTCTATCATGGAGCCTACGAATTGTGGTTGTATTATGGATTCATTGCCTGTAACTCTTTCCGATTATGAAGTTTTTTATGATGTTGAAGAAAAAGAATGTGTATTCAAAGCAAAAGATGATTCGTTACAAGTTTTCTTTAATGCGCTTGGAAAATGGAAAAGGAATTATTATCGCGAAGGGCAGAGCTGTGACGAAGTAGAAAATTATAATGGCTTTTTTGCAATGTTTTACTATTGCTCGTCACGACCGGGAATTGTCAGTGCTGTTCTTTATAAGGATTGCAAACATGCTATAGAATTTGCTCAGCTTCCTACGGACCCATTCCCGTTGAATGATTTGAGTTTTTGGAATATGTCAGAGTTCGAATGTTGGGTTGACGACGAAGAAGATTTTGCCCATACAACCGTGACAAATTATAGGGCGTTCCTTAGCAATATAGAAGCCAGTGGTTGGAATGAATCCGATGATTGTGAAAACGGTTCATCATGGCTTTATTATTCTTGCTATGATAAAACGGTTGATTCCTATAATTTGCATTTAAGGGTGTCTTGGAAAGACAATCAAAGAATAGGTTTCAAATTGGATTACAGCGAATCTCCCTAGTCGCTCTTTATATGCTCGAACCTCGTGCCTCGAGCCTCTTAACTCTCTTTCTTCTTCTTGT
>CAMZDZ010000153.1 GCA_947305535.1 uncultured Fibrobacter sp. | reverse complement strand
GGACGATCAGATACTTTTTGGCGGTGGCCGAGCAGGAGAGTTTTTCTGCGGCGGCAAACAACGTGCTTTTCGTGACGCAGCCGACGCTTTCGCGGCAGATGCAAGAGCTAGAAGAAGAGCTGGGCGTACAGCTTTTCGTGCGCAGCAACAAGAAGACGACGCTCACCGAAGAGGGGATTCGGTTCCGCAAGCGCGCTCAAGAAATCATGGAATTGGTGGGCCACACCGAAAAGGAATTCGCCGAAGCGAGCAAAGAAGAAATCATTGGCGACGTGTATATCGGTGGCGGCGAGACCAAGGCGTTCAGCATTATCGCGGCGGCCTGCAAGCGCATGCAGGCGAAGCATCCGAAAATCCGCATGAATATCACCAGCGGCAACGCCCAGGACGTGACGGAAAAACTGGACCAGGGGCTTCTGGACTTCGGACTTTTGGTGGAACCGGTGGACAAGTCAAAATACGAGTTCGTGGAACTCCCCGCAAAGGATACGTGGGGTCTGCTCGTCCGTAAAGATCACCCGCTGGCGAAAAAGGGCTTCGTGACTGTCCGCGACCTCGAAAACATTCCGCTGCTCGCTTCCCGGCAGACCATGATGATGCGAGAATTCTCGGGACTACTCGGGCGCGACCTGCATTCGCTCAACGTGATCGCGACATACAACCTGATTTACAACGCCTCGGTTTTTGTGGAGCAGGGGCTTGGTGCGGCATTCTGCCTGGAAGGCCTTTTGAACACCGGCGGCAAAAGCAAGCTCGCCTTCGTACCGTTCACGCCGTTACGCACCAGCGGTCTCGTGGTCGTATGGAAAAAGAGTCCCGTCTTTAGCAAGCCCGCTGCAGCCTTCCTGCAAAGCCTGAAGCAAGAACTCGGGATGGAATAAGCTTTTTTTCTTTTTTTGCCCGACTTATAAAAAAATCCTATTAAAAGTCATACTTATTTAGTATTGGACGCGGCGATTGCCGCGTTTTATATTTGGCATCAAACATAATAAGTACGGAGGCAAAAATGGCAGAACCTGAATTTAAGATTGATGATTTCATTGACATCACCGATGTAAAGTGCCCGACCACTTTCGTGAAGGCGAAGGTCGCGCTCGAAGAACTCGAGGACGGGCAGATTCTCTCGGTGCGCCTGAACGACGGCGAGCCGGTGCAGAACGTGCCGCGCAGCATCAAGGAAGAAGGCCACGAAATTCTACGACTCACCGACAATCAGGACGGAACGTTTACGCTGATTGTGAAAAAAGTCGGGGATTAGCCCTTCGGCAGCACTTCGACAAGCTCAGTGTACCAGCTCAGGGACCTGAAAAAGGAATTTCACACAAGGAGTTAAAATGATTATCACAGTTGCTGGAAACAAGAAAGAAGTAAAGGACGGCTTGACCGTCGCGGAATTGATTGTACAGGAGAATGTGGAAACCCCGCTCTACGTGACGGTTTCACTCAACGACGAATTCGTTGAAAACGGCGCATTCGAATCCACCACCCTCAAGGACGGCGACACCGTCGAATTCCTCTACTTCATGGGAGGTGGCTGCTAATGGCTTTTACTAACGAACAACTCGAGCGCTATTCCCGCCATATCATCTTGAAAGAGGTGGGCGCGAAGGGCCAGAAGAAGCTCCTGAACGCGAAGGTGCTGATTATCGGTGCGGGTGGTCTTGGTGCCCCTGCCGCCATGTACCTCGCGGCGGCAGGTGTCGGAACCATCGGCATTGCCGATGCCGACGTCGTGGATCTTTCGAACTTGCAGCGCCAAATTATCCACGCCACCAAGGACGTGGGCAAACTGAAGGTGCAATCTGCGAAAGAGACGATGAACGAGATGAACCCCGACGTGACGGTGAATACGTACCACACGTTCGTCACGAGCGAGAACATTCTCGACCTCATCAAGGATTACGATTTCGTAATTGACGGAACGGACAATTTCCCGGCGAAGTTCCTCATCAACGATGCGTGCGTGATGGCGAAGAAGCCCTTCTCCCATGCGGGTATCATCCGCTTCCAGGGGCAGCTCATGACGTATGTTCCGGGCCAGGGCCCGTGTTACCGCTGCGTGTTCAAGGAGCCCCCTCCGAAAGATGCCGTGCCGACCTGCAAGCAGGCGGGCGTTATCGGAGCCATGGGCGGTGTCATCGGAAGCCTCCAGGCGATGGAAGCGGTCAAGTACATCCTCGGCATTGGCAACCTGCTCACGGGTTATCTGCTGACGTACAATGCGCTGACCATGGAATTCCGCAAGGTCAAATTGCCGACCAAGACGGACGACTGCGCGGTTTGCGGTACGCACCCGACCATCACGCAGCTGATCGACTACGAACAGGCGGCTTGCGATCTGAAGCATTAAACCCTTATTGTCATGCCCGCGAAGGCGGGCATCTCCCTTACTAATAAAAAAGGAGATCCCCGGCCAAGCCGGGGATGACATTGGAGAAGAGATGATAACTTTACCGAAAGCAGAATACCAAAAGATTCTGGAGCATGCGGAGAAGAACCTGCCCGAAGAGGCCTGCGGGCTGATTGCGGGGCGTATCGAAGGTGCCGATAAGCATATCGAGAAGGTCTACCTGCTCACGAATATCGACCATTCGAACGAACATTTTTCGCTTGACCCCAGGGAACAACTCGCTGCCATCAAGGACATGCGCCAGAACGGCCTTGCTCCGCTTGGCAACTGGCATTCCCATCCGGAATCGCCGTCACGCCCCTCCGACGAAGACAAGCGACTCGCTTACGACAGCAAAGCGAGCTACTTGATCCTTTCTCTCATGGACCGAGCGAACCCGGTGCTGAACTCCTTCCACATCGAAGGCGTGAACGCCACCAACGAGGGCCTTGTGATTGTATAACAGTTACGCGACCAAAATGCAACGCGTATTTTGAGTCTCCGTACAACGGTGCCCCCGGGGTCCTTGTGAAATTCCGGCTCTGGGGGCACTTCTTTTCGGAATTCTTTATGGAAATCAACCTGAGCAAAAATTCGTCTTGTCAAATGGAGGTCGCCGCAAAAGCCGCCTATCCGGGCGAATGCTGCGGTATTTTGCTCGGGAAAACCGGCGAAAACGGTGAAATTAAAGTTTTGGAAACCCGCGAAGCCCCCAACTTGATTCAGGGAACGCAGAAATCCGCCCATTTCAGGATAGATCCGCTGTTCCTTTACCAGGTGGAGCGCGAAATCGAAGGTAACGGAATCGAGGTAATCGGCTTTTACCATTCGCACCCTGATTGCGCGGCAGTCCCCTCGGATGAGGATTACGAGAACATGGTGCCAGGACTCGTCTATGTTATTTTATCCGTGACAAAAGACGGTGTCAAGGACATCAGAAATTACAAAAAAGATATTAATTACTGAAAAACGCATCCAGTTACAAGCGTTATAAGAAAAATCGATAATTCTGCATAAAAATATTGTATTGGACAACGTTAAAGGCCCAATCTATATTTGGCCGTGTACGGAATTACACTTTTTTTGTACGGAGGAAAAAGTGAAAATATACATATCTGCTACTCTCAGGAATTTCTTTGGGAAAAATGCCCAGGTCGAGATACCCGCAAGTTCGGTGAGAAAGGCTCTCGCCATCCTTCTCGACATGTACCCGGATGCCAAAAACGTCCTTTACGACGATAACAACAAGCTCCGGAACTTCATCCAGATTTACGTTAACAACAAAAGCTTGACGGTGGACGCCCTTTGGGAAACGCCCCTGCCCGAAGATACCGAAATCCTGTTGCTGCCCGCCATCGCAGGCGGAGCACCGATTGTCGACAATACGACGGTAGACAGCCTCATTTCGGACGAAAGAAGAAAGGCGGTCTCGTTCGATGATTCCGAAGTGGAACGCTTCGGCAAACACCTGATGCTGCGTGAAATCGGCGTCAAGGGCCAAAAGCGCATCAAGGCTGCCAAAGTCGTTGTTACAGGTGCAGGCGCGCTCGGTTCCCCGGTTATCCAGTACCTTGCCGCTGCGGGCGTGGGTACCATCAAGGTCATCGACTTCGACGAAGTCTCGCTCGAAAACCTGCAGAGTCAAGTACTTCACGGCACACGCGACATCAAGCGTCCGAAAGTCGCATCGGCCAAGGACAAGGTCAAGAACATCAACAAGAATATCGAACTCGTCGCCGAAAAGGTAAAACTCGATTCCTCGAACATCCTGGAAGAAATCGACGGTTACGATTTGGTGGTCGACTGTTCCGACAATTACAAGGCCCGCTACCTGATTAACGATGCGTGCGCATTGCACGGCATTCCCGTGGTATTCGGAGCCATCTACCAGTTCGAAGGCCAGGTAAGCGTCTTCAATCTGGATGGCGGCCCGTGCTACCGTTGCCAATTCCCTTCTCCCCCGCCGGCAGGGCTCATTCCGTCTTGCTCCGAGGGCGGAGCGATTAGCCCGCTTCCCGGCATTGTCGGAAGCATCCAGGCGAACGAAGCGCTCAAACTCATCTTGGGTATCGGCGAGCATCTGAACGGAAAGCTCCTGCATGTCGACAGCCTGAACTTGACTTCGAGAATCCTCAAGGTGGAACGCAACAGGGCGTGCCCCATTTGCGGGAGCAACCCGACCATCACCGACGTGGAAGAAATCGACTATGAGGAACTTTGCGGGCTCAAGACCGAAAATGAAATTCCGGTGGAAGGCTTTACGCCCGAAGAACTCGCGAAGAAAATCGAAAACGGCGACCCGATGACCATCGTGGATGTACGCGAACCGCACGAACGCGCGATTCTGCGCTTCCCGAACGCCGTCGTGATTCCCATTGGACAGCTCGCCCGCAGGCAAAAAGAACTCGACCCGAACAAGGATACGGTTTTCATCTGCAAGCAGGGCAAGCGCAGCATCCTCGCGATAAACACGCTGCGCGAAGCCGGTTACACAGGCCCGCTTTACAACCTGAAGGGCGGTGTCGACGCCATGAAGGACATCATGTTCTCGCATGAAGGCGCTTGGTTATAATAACAGATTATAGCGCAATAAATCAGTACAAAATTCTTAAAAAATCTCTTCGAGAAACGCAAATAAATAACAACAAAGTAAGAATCGCTTTTTCTAACTTAATCCTACTAAAATTGTAGGGAAACAACAGGAACAAACTATAACAATCTAGTTTTCACAACTCACAACAAGAGGTAAACCACTATGGCAAATGAATCAACTGAAAAGAAAGCTGGCATCAACGCGCTTGGCGCAAAGGCTGCCTACAACCTTGCTAACGTCACCAA
>CAMZDZ010000152.1 GCA_947305535.1 uncultured Fibrobacter sp. | reverse complement strand
CTGGGCCAAGACTGAATCCTACACCTACCCGGGTCCGATCCAGTACTGGGGTCCGAGCGAAGTTTGCGACGTGACCAACTTTACGATCAAGCTGGAACGCGGCGCATTGAAAGTCAAGTAAGACTCGTTTCTCGGAGGCGTCTGCTTCGTTGCCGCGCCCCTCACGTACGTCTTGTACGCTACGGGGCACGGACGCCTTGCATCCACACTCCGATAAACATCGTCTTATGTTCCATAGGAACATTTCCTAAACATTTTTAAGTCCCTGCTTTTTTGCGGGGATTTTTTTTATTTGCGGGACACGGGCGCCTTGCATCCATACTCCGATAAACTTCGTCTTATGTTCCATAGGAGCTTTTTCCTAAGCATTTTTATATCCCTGCTTTTTAGCGGGGATTTTTTGTTTCTCACAAATTTCGTTTATTTCATTTTTACATTGCTACTTTTGGGCGGGAATTGGACGCTGCTATATTTTTTTTACTATCTCTTGGTCAAAAGAGATTGTATTTTATCTGCAGGATGTTACAACCTCGATTGTTTTTGGGGATTCTATGAAAAAACTGACCTTTATCGCTTCTTGCCTCGCGTCACTGGCGACACTCGCTTTCGCTGACGCACCCGAAATCACGCCGACCCTTCCAGACACCGATGAGGACGGATGCTACCAGATCGAAACTGCCGATCACTTGTTCGGATTTGCAGCCCTGGTCAACGGAACTCTTGAAGAACACGACCGAGACAAGACTGCCTGCGGCATCCTCGTCAAGGACATCACGATAAACGAAGACGTTCTCGATGGCGACGGTTCGCTGAAAGCCGACGAAGAAGACCTCGCCTCCTGGACCCCGATCATGAGTTTCGGCGGATCATTCGACGGAAACGGGAAGACCATTTCCGGACTGTATTTCAAGGGTGGGAAAAAAGACACCGTCGGTTTGTTCGGTTCCATCGGCAAAGACGGCAATCCCACAACAATCAAGAACGTGGGCATCAAAGATTCCTATTTCGAATCTGAACACATTTCGGGCGGCATTGTCGGCATCGTTCGTTCAGACGCCAATGTCGTCATTTTCAATTCTTACAACGAAGGTACTGTCGTTGGCGATACGGCCGCCGGCATCCTGGGCATTGTAAAATCCGGAACCGTACACATTTATAATACATACAACATCGGTGCCGTCAATGGCAGCAAAGTTGCCGCAGGCATCATTGCCGCCGCCGGGGGAAAGATTTCCGTCACCAATACATATAATCTCGGAGATATTTCCGGAAAGAATCTCATCAGCGGAATCATCGCGCACGCCAAGGGCGAATCGACCATCTCCATCAAGAACTCGTTCTTCCTCGATTCCCTCAAAGTCAAGAACGACGACACGACTCCGAAAGGGGCTAGCAAGGCCTCCCAGGCGGAATTCGAGAACGGTACGGTCGTCCTTTTGCTCAAGAACTATAAGGACGACAAGGTTGACGGATCCGTATGGGGTCAAAATGTCAAGAAGGGATCGCACCCTGACCTCAGCGGCGTAATCAAAGGCATTACCATTTCCGGCTACACTCTCGTCATCGCCAAGAACGACACGGTGAAAGGCCAGTACATCGTAGGCGTCGGGATGGACCTCCCCACCCCCAGCCGTCAGGGATATGCGTTCAAGGGCTGGTTCGACAACGACGAATTCGAAGGCGACGCGGTAGAATCCATTTCCAAGAAAGACACCAGCGACCTGACCTTCTATGCAAAATGGGAGGAAGTTCTCTGCAAGCTGACTCTTTCCGTCAACGATACCACTATGGGCTCCGTTTCGGGTGCCGGAAAATACACTTGCGGCAAGGAAGTCACGATAGAAGCGACCGCCGTGGACGGCTACACGTTCAAGGAATGGAACGACAGCAACACCAAGGCTTCGCGCACAGTTACCGTTAAGACGGACACCTCGTTCAAGGCGACCTTCAAGGCGAGCACCTACAAAGTCACGCTCCACAAGGGCGAAGGCAAGCTCGAATCCGAACTTAACAGCTACACCTACGGCAAGGGAGCCGACCTGCCCAAGGCGACCAGGACGAACTACAAGTTCGACGGCTGGTACGACAACGACAAGTACGAAGGCGACGCAGTCGAAAAGATTTCAAAGACGGACAAGGGCGACAAGGAATTCTGGGCCAAGTGGGTCAAAGTCGCCTCTTCCAGCAGTTCGTCCAAACCCACTTCCAGTTCCTCGTCCAGGCCCGCTTCCAGTTCCTCTGTCAAGTCTTCAAGCAGCAAGGCAAAGAGTAGCTCCAGCTGCAAGAAGGTTTCTTCCAGTTCCGTCAGCAGCTCCTCCAGCAGCGTGACCTACAACTACAGCCTCGTAAAAGTCACCCCCAAGGAACCGGAGAAGGACAACGGCTGCTACCAAATCGGCTCCGCCGAGGAGCTGTACGGGTTCGCGGCCATCGTGAACGGCACCGACGGCATGAAGCGAGATTCGGCAGCATGCGGCAAGCTTATCGACGACATCACCGTAAACAAGGATTTGCTCAAGGACAACGGACAGCTGGACAGCAAGAAGACGGAAATCTCTCCGTGGGTCCCGATAAAGGGATTCGCCGGGACATTTGACGGCAACAAGAAGAAGATTTCCGGCCTGTTCTTCAAGGACTCCGCCAACAACATCGGCCTCTTCGGGACCATCACGGGCGGCACGGAAGAAGAACCCGTCGTCATCAAGGACCTGGGACTTGTGGATTCCTACATCGAAGGGTACACATTCGTCGGCGGCATTGTCGGGGCGGCATCGGAAGCCTATCTTTCCTTGTCCGGCGTCTACAACACCTCCACAATCGTCGGTTACAACGACGTCGGCGGTCTACTGGGCGCAGGCATCGTCGACCCGGAACAGGACACACTCAGCAAGTTCGTACTGAACATCACCAACTGCTACAATGCGGGAACAGTCAGCGCCTTGTTCACTGGGGGCGGCATCGCCGGTATTGCCGGTGAAATCGTTACCATTTCCAATTCGTACAATTTCGGCAAAGTGAGCGGTTCGGAACATTCCGACGCACTGATCGGCGCGCACTACAACGGCATTCGCATCTCCATCAAGAACACGTTCTATCCCGAAAAACAGAGTTCCAGATACGGAGGGAGTTCCGCAGAAGCGGAAGATTTCGAGAACGGCACTGTCCTGAAAAAGCTTCACGATTACAAGTTCAAGGACGTCGACGGTTCCATTTGGGGCAAGGCCGAAGGTTCCGACCTCCCCGCCCTGACATACGGAGAAAACGCCCCGGACGAAGATGCAATCATCGCTGCAAGGCAGTTCCAGCAGCTCCGCATCCAGGCCGCAGGACGCACGCTGAACATCAGCGGAGCGCAGGCAGGGACAAAGGTCGTCGTTACCGACATCCAAGGCCACCTCGTCGCAAGCGAAACAACAACGAGCCAAACTCTGACCATCGGCATTCCGCACACGGGCGTCTACATCGTCCGGAATGGTAGCCAGGTCAACATGGTGACAGTCAAGTAAGATGCAAACGGGGGCACAACAAGCTCAGCAGAGACATCGCGAGAAATACGCCGAATGGCTGCGCATCATAGCAGCCTTCATCGTCGTATTCCAGCATACCGTAACGTCCGCCTGGTACGACACCCCCGTCAACTCGCCCGACTTTTTCGTACTGACCTTCCTGAACAGCCTGACACGATTCGGGGTGGGCATTTTCATCATGATCAGCGGAGCGTTCATGCTTTCGCCAAAGTATCCGCACCCGCCGCGCAAGGTCTTGAAGCATAACCTCACAAGAATTCTCGCACTGATCGCCTTCTGGGTCGTCTTTTACGGCATCGTGGACGCCCTGTGCGTAGGAATCAAGGATGGTGCGGGCATCGGAGAAACCATCGTCAACGTAATCTCCGCTCCGGTGCTGCTGTTCACGACACCGGCGACGCACCTGTGGTTTTTGTATGTCATTGCGGGGCTATACCTGATCACGCCTGCGCTGCGCGTATTTACCGAACACGCGAGCAAGAACATGGTGCTCTACGTCATCGCCATTTTCTTCGCCTTCGGGCTTGTCTTCCCGACTGTCAACCACCTTCTCGGCAAGTGGTTCGATTTTACGCTGTACAAGAACATCGGCATCCGCGGCTGCACGACATTCGCAGGTTTCTACCTTACCGGATTCTACATCGCGCAATACGGCCTCGGGAAAACCGCGCGGCGCATACTCTATTCGGCGGCTGCAATTTCATGGGTTGTCGCATTGTTCTATTCGACCTATATCAGCCTGTTGCGGGACGCCCCGAACGAGTTTTTCTTCGGCAACTTCCGGCCGACCACATTCCTGATGGCAGCCGGAATATTCTGCCTGTTCAGGCAAAAGTTCGGAGAAACGACAACGCAAAACGAAAAGTTCATCTCCCTTTCAAAATGCATGCTCGGTGTGTATATCGTCCATCCGTTGTTCATCAAGGCATTTTACGCGCTCCACCTGTCGATTCTCGTCCCCCACCCCCTCATCACGGCACCGCTCATGGCCGTGGTTTTCTTCGGATTATCGCTGTACGTAGTCCACCTGTTCCAGAAAATTCCCGGAATTCGCAAAATATTGTAGACAACGCACCAGCGGCAAGGCCATGCCCGAGCCATTCCGGCGCAACTGAATTTATATTTATCGCATGGCTATCATGGACGAAAGATTCAAGGAAGTGCGCCACAGGAACATGTGGGGCCAGTGGGTCTTCCGTTTCGAGGGCGCAAACCTCTGCGGTCTGAGCTACGAAAGCGACAAGGCCGGCAACTTGCAAGCCATCCCGAGCGAAGTCAAGGCATGCGCCGGAGCGAAAGCCATGCCGGACGCGAGCCTGAACAGAAAGACAGCCGCAGCATACAAGAAGGCAGCTTCCGAACTCAGCGCCTACCTAGCGGGCAAGCTGCGCACATTCACGATTCCCATAACCATCATCGGCACGGAATTCCAGGTCGAAGTCTGGGAAAAGGTACGGGAAATCCCCTACGGCGAGACGCGCACGTTCAGGCAGATTGCCGAAGCCGTCGGCCACACGGGCGCAGAGCGCGCCGTCGGGAACGCATTACACGCAAACCCGCTGCAAATCATCATTCCCTGCCACCGGGTCATCAGCAGCAACGGCGGACTCAGCGGGTACGTCCTCGGCACCGACATCAAGCGCCGTCTACTCTGTATGGAAGGCGCCATCCAGAACGAACTCGAACTGGAATAGCGCTTAATAAACCATAGAAATACTAACCGACAAAGATGCGGCCGTTGCGGAACAGTTGCATCCACGGACCGTCTTCGCCCCAGTCCGCCGGGTGCCAGGAGTACTGGCAGGTACGGAACACGCGTTCGGGGTGCGGCATCA
>CAMZDZ010000151.1 GCA_947305535.1 uncultured Fibrobacter sp. | reverse complement strand
CGAAGGAAGGCCTCAAGAGCTTGCACAAGAAGACGGACCCGCTGATCGGCAAGGCAACCGCTATCGAAAGCGAAGCTGCCAAGGCTTTCCAGAATGAATTCAAGGACGCCATCGGCGACGACCTGAACATGCCTCGCGCGCTGGGCATCATGAACACGATGCTCAAGAGTGACATCGACGACGGCGAGAAGGCCGCCCTGGTTGCTGACTTCGACAAGATCTTCGGATTGAAACTCGACCAGCCGCGCGAAGAATACGCGAAGAAGGGCGCCAACGACGGTATCGATACCGCCAAGATCGAAGCCCTGATTGCCGCCCGCAAGGAAGCCCGCGCCAACAAGAACTGGGCCGAGAGCGACCGCATCCGCGACGAACTCGCCGCGATGAACGTGGTCATCAAGGACAGCAAGGAAGGCACGACCTGGGAAATCAAGGGATAGAATCCGGGGGCTGGAGCCCAGCCTTCTCTACTTGAAACTGTATAAAAAAAGATGGGGCCTTGAACGGGCCTCATCTTTTTTGCTTTCTGAAAGGTTAGAAAGATTAACGGAGGGGAATGGACGGATTATTATTCTTCTTCCTCTTCCTCTTCTTCCTCTTCCTCTTCCTCTTCCTCTTCCTCTTCCTCCTCAGGCTCTTCGTCCTTGATTTCCGGGACGGTCCAGGAGGCCTTCTTGGCCTTGCCTACGCTCGGTTCGCCGGCGCCGTTGTACGGGAGGACGATGAAGTCGACCTTCGTCACGGTGGAGTCGTTGAGGAACGAAAGGGAGCTGATGGAGCGGGAGTAGACGGTGTCGGCCGCTTCAGCGAAGAAGATGAAGTCGTCCATGTCGTTTGTCTGGTAGTAGATGTTGTAGCCGGAAACGTCCTTGGTGTTCGCACTCCAGGTCAGCTTCAGGTAGCCGTTGTAGCGGTAGTTGTAAAGGTTGCCGTAGTCTTCGTCGTAAGCGGATTCGTCCAGCTTGACCTTGAGGTTGGAGACATGCTTCGGGATGGCGACGGAGCCGACCGAGAATGTCTTGCTGACGGTGATGCGGACGCCGTCCTTGCTGTACACTTCGCCTTCGACCGTGTAGGAATCACCGTGGCTCCAGCTTTCGGAAAGCGGGGCGATGGTGATGGTCTTCTTGTCCTTGCTCAGGGTGGCGGTCGTCAGGACCTTGGTTGTGCCGTTCTTCCTGACGGTCCAGAAACCATCGATGGAGTCCTGGTCGAGTTCGGTGGAGAAGCCGAATTCGAGTTCGACGGAGTCGTCGATGGCGTCAAGGTTCGAGTTCAGGAGCTTCGGGATTTCGCCGTCGGCGACCATGGTGATTTCTTCCATGTTCTTGATGGAACCGGCGCGTGCGCCGCTGGCGCTGACGGTGCCGGCGGAACGGTAGTACTTGGAGTCAATCTTGGACTGCAGAACGTCGACGTAGAAGTTGACCATTTCGGCGACGTTGGTGAATTCGTATTCACCCTTGTCGTTCGTGGTCGCGAAGACTTCGGACGGGTAGATGATGAAGGACGGTTCCGGCTTCGCGGCGCTGCCTTCGGTCTTCAGCAGGCCGGAAACAAGGGAGGCGTCGCTCGTCTTGGAAGACGTGGCGGAGCTGGTGTAGGAGAGGACGACCTTGACCTTTTCTGCCGGGATGAGGTTGCCCGTCGTGCGGTCACGGTAGTAGACCTTGCCCTTGACGGTCACGTCGGCCTTGTAGAGGGGAACGGTCAGGACGACGTCCGGCACGCGGGAAACGTCGTTGGCGCCCGTTTCAACGACGGAAACCGTGGCGCGGGTCGTGGAATAGCCCTTCTTGGAAATGTCGAAGACGTAGTCGCCGATTTCGTTCTTGGTGTAAGAGACGAAACCTTCGGAGTTGGTGTAGCTGGATTCGTTCTTGAACTGCGGCTTGACCTTTGCCGAATCGAGGGTCTCGTTAGAGCTGCCGTCCAGGACGGTGACCGTGATCTTGGCCTTTGCCTTTGCTTCGTCGAACGAGTTGACGACTGTGTTGTCCGAGCAGGCGACCATCATCGCGATGGCGGATGCGGAGAGGAGGAGTTCTTTTTTCATGCTTACCTTGCCTTTTGTTTGGTCAAACAGGTTTATAGATATGCTTGAAAAATAGTTACTTTTTTTTGGAAAAAGGTGAATTCCGCCGTCTTGCCCTCTTTTTTGCCCGTTTTTCCGTTGTAATTTCCCCTTTTTTCTACATTCACCGCATGCAAATCAAGCAATTCGTCTTTAATCCCTTCGGCGTGAACGCCTACGTATTGAGCAACAGTGCGGGGGATTCCATACTCGTGGACCCCAGCGTGAGCGACGAGCGCGAACGTTCCGCCCTCGCCGCCTATATAAAGGATGCCGGCCTCAAGGTGTGCCGCGTGCTGAACACGCACCTGCACCTGGACCATGTCCTCGGCAACGCGTTCGTGGAGCGCACCTACGGCGTGAAGGCGGAGGCCCACGAGGCCGACACGTTCCTGCTTGGCTTGCAGAAGGAGCAGGGCGACATGTTCGGCTTGCCCTTCGACGACCCGGCCCCGGCGCTGGGCGGCTTCCTTGCCGACGGCGATACCGTCGAGGTGCCGGGAATCCAGCTGCGCGTCATCCACGTGGCGGGGCATTCCCCCGGAGGGCTCGCCTTCTACTGCGAGAACGCCGGCGACGGGGAAGGTGGCGAAGATGCTCCGGTATTGTTCTCGGGCGACATCCTCTTTGCGGGCAGCAGGGGCCGTTCCGACCTCTTTGGCGGCGACGAGGCCGCGCTCGTTAGCGGAATAAAGTCCAAAATTTTGACGCTTCCCGGAAACACCGTCGTGCTCCCGGGCCACGGGCCGTTCACCACCGTCGACAACGAAAAGATGTGGTTCTAGGCTATGGGCGTGTCGCAGGGCCGTATCGGGTGGATTGACGAGTTCAAGGGACTCGTGCTGCTGCTCGTGTGCCTCTATCACGTGGAGCAGTCGTTCCCGTGCGCGTCCATGGGGATGCTGCACCTGGGCGCGCTCCGCATGTCCGCATTCTTCTTCATATCGGGCGTGCTGTTCAGCTCGCGGCGCTTCGGCAACTTCGGCAGTTACCTTGTCCACAAGACCAGGGTGCTGCTGTGGCCGTACATCGCGCTCTCGCTGCTGTTCATGCTGCTCGACCCGGTAATCTACAACTTCGACCTGTTCCCCAAGGCCCCGCGCATGATGGTCATGAACATCCTCCCGCAAATAGCGAACGTCAAGGATTACGTCGGCTGGAACGTCGCGAAGATTTTCGTGGCCGGGAAGTCGTCTGTCGGCGGGGGCCCGCTGTGGTTCGTGTTCACGCTGTACTCCGTGAGCCTGATTTTTTACCTTGTTCAAAAACTGGCGGGGAACGCGAAACGCACTTCCAGGGTCGTTGTGGCGGCAGTCGCCGTGGTCTCCCTCGCCGCCGGCTGGTTGCTGAGCCAGAACCACATGCGGTTCCCCCTCGGGCTGGAACGCGACCTCACCGTGTTTTTCTTCTTTGCCTGCGGCTGGCTGTGCCGCGACGCGATAAAGAAGTTCGGCCGGGCCCATGCCTTGGCCGTGGCCGCCGTCGCCGCCGCAAGCCTTGCGCTGTACGCCTATTTCGAGGTGCCCGACCCGAATTTCAGCATCATGAACAACGACCTGGGCAAGTCGTTCGTCGCCTTCTTCGCAAGTTCGGTGTCCGGCATTGTCGGGCTGGTCTCGCTGTTCCTGCTCCTGGACCGCATTCCGGGCGTGGCCCCCGTCCGCGTGTTCAAGGGAATCCTGCGGAACATTTCTAGGAACGCGCTTGTCATACTGGCCGTGCACTGGTGGGCTTTGCTGGTGATGCGCCTGCTGTTCCGGACCGAAATCAACCGGCCCGGAGTCGCCTACATGTCGATACCGGTGGTCGTGGCGGTCGCTGTCGCCGCGATACCGCTGTTCCGGTGCAAGCTCTATAAACTGCTGGGCAAGGAACGCGTCAGTGTCCGCGAGAGCCTGAGCATCAAGTAGCCGTTTCCGCCGGCGCCTTCCGACGTCAAGGCCTCTGCGGGTGTTTACACCGGCGCCTACAGGTAGACCTTGGGGGCCCTGGGCGGCTCGGAAGTCTCTCGCTTCTTGGGGACGTAGATCTTGATGGCGTACACGTTCTGTTCCGTCTCGGCGACGATGTCGCCCTCCTGCAGGTCCTCGTAGATGTCGATCTCTATTTCCACGCCGTCGCGGGCGATGCAGCGGATGGAGTGGGCGGAAAGCTCCTCGCGCAGGAGCGGGACGTCGACGACCTTCTTGTACGTGCCGTGGTGGGTGGTTCCGAGAATCCTATTGCAAAACATGCGGTGAATATAAAAAACAGGGCGGGTTCCGGCTCCCGTTAACGCGAAATTAACGAATTAGGGCGAAAAACTCCCGTTTTTGGACGTTTTTACCCTCTAAAAGCGTGATTTTTCTCAATCATGTAAAAATATTTTAATACAAGGGCCAAAAACATATATATATTGGTAAAAAAGGCCCATTTGGAGGAATGAGCCTTTTTGTCGGGTATGAAAGAGGTGTAGATGTTGCTAAAAAGGATGAAAGAAAGGAAAGGCTTTGGTATCGTGGAAGTGCTTATATCTGCCGCGGTGCTCGGCTTTTTGTATCTCGCTCTGCTGAACCTTCAACTGGGGAATCGGCAGACCGTGCTTCGTATCCGCGGTCGAGACGGCGCCGTGGAAGTGGCGCAGCAGCTACTTGATGAACTGCAGACTGCCGGGGCCGCAAACATCCCGTCCAGGCCGAATGCCGACACCACCTATAAGGGCCCGGACTATGAGCGCGAGTGGGACGGTGGCAGCAGGACTATCTTGTATTCCACGGAAATTACCGTGAAACCGGATGAAGATTACCGTTCGGAGCATGGGTCAACGTTTATGACTGTAGAACATGTTTACGCCAAGAACGTCTTGGTCAAGGTCTCCTGGCCGTTCATGGGCTCAACTCAGTCTATTAGCATTTCGGGGGTCGTTAGATGAATAAACACGGCTTTACATTAATGGAACTTATGGTGTACATGGCCATTATTGGCATTGTCGTCATTATTGCTGGGCAGGCGTTCAGCAATAGTACCAAGATGCGTGTGGAGTCCGAGAGCTTGATAAAGGCGAATCATGAAACCGAAACGCTTGGAAGTTTGTTGCGTGACGATATTGCGCAGATGGGGACGAAATCGGCTGTAGACTCGGCCAAAGCCGGTGAACTCCGTGTCGGTTTGGAAATAAAGGAAGAAGTGTATATGGATGCTGCCCATGGAGATTCCTCCTCGTTTAATTATTTCCGTGCAAAAGAAGACCCTAATGCCGCAAATAAAAAACTTATCACGGACACTCTTGTCTTGTGTAAGGTGCAGTATGATTCCG
>CAMZDZ010000150.1 GCA_947305535.1 uncultured Fibrobacter sp. | reverse complement strand
CAAACATTTCCCTGGTGTTCACCAGGCCGAGTTCCTTGTAAGAAACTGCCATTTGATTTACCTCTTGAGTGATTGGCGACCTGGGCCGCCGGTTTAAAGTTACGCGGCTAAATTTAGCAAATTCGCTCCCGTTTGGAAACACGGGAACGAAAAAATATCAATGCTGGATGGGGTGGCGGGGGAGCGCTCACTTGCGCAACTTGGACAGGGCCTGCAGGACCTGTGCGCGGAGTTCCCGGAGGACTTCCGGGTCGGGATTGTGCGGGGGGAGGGGCTTGGCGTTCTTCGCCTTCAGTTCTTTCACGAGGTCGATGTCTTGTTTCCGCCAGCTCCGTTTGCCGGCCCGGTTCCGGGGGACGCTGAGTTCGGGGATGTGCTTTTCCCAATAGCGCAGGGTATACTCCGGCACCCCGATCATCTCGGAGACCTCCCTCGTGGACCAGTAGACCTTTTCGATTTTAAGACTGCCGTAACGCATGTTCCTTTAAGGCAATATAGTTCTTTATTCCTCGATGCGCACCTGGAATTGTTCATGATTCTACGTGGGCTGGATTCCTACTGCTGCGGGAGCTCGGTGTGCTGTCGCTGCATCTAGAATCCCTGTTTTTGCCGCTTACACCCTCTGGATGATGTGTTAATAATATTTCATAAGCCTATATATTTCAAAGAGTTATGACAAAATGCTAACAACTAGAAACGGATGGCTTTCCTTCGAAAGAGGCTCTTCCTGTAACCGATGAATGCGTCGATGCCTCTCTTTTTACTTGCACTTTGCCCCGGGGAAATCTAGTTTTAGGGAGTATGGGTTTATAAGGGGTATCTATGTCTTTTCGTTCATTCCTTGTTGCCGGGATTGCCGTGGCCGTGCTTTCGACAGTGTCTTTTGCGGAGGGCGGCGTCACGTACACACTCCATAAGTCCGCAAACCCGACCTCCGACGAGCAGGACGCCTACAAGCGCATCACCGCCGTTATGGATTCGGCGGTCAAGCTGTACAATACTTACTCGAACCTCTCCAAGTTCATCAACGTCTATTACTCGCCGGGAGTGCCTACGGCCGAGGCGAGCAGCAACGGCGACCTGCGTTTTGGCGAAAACCGCAGTTACATGGTGGTCCCGACAGCCATGCACGAGATGGGGCATACGATGGGCATCGGCACGACCCAGGAATACTGGGATGCATGCCAGGACGGAGTTTTCAGGAACGACAAGGTCCAGGCCAAGCTCCGTGAACTGAGCGGCAAGTCGAGTGACGAGCTCCATTGCGACAGGCAGCATATCTGGCCGTACGGGTTGAACCAGGCCAGCGAAGTCAAGTCCGAGAAGGACCTGATCATCCATGTGCAGCTTGTCGATTTTATCCACCAGCAGCTATTCAAAGAGGCGTTCTATAAGCAGGGGAGGATCAAGTCCCTCGCCAACTCCAAGTGCATGGGGATTACCTCCGACAACGCGCTCGAGCTCATGGACTGTTCCAAGGATGAGACCTTCGTGAAGATTTTCTCCGTGGGCGACAATCCGGTCACCTATTACATCAAGCTCGGGAACCGCGTGGTGGACATCCCGAACGAGTCGACCGCGGCCGGCGTGAAGGCGTCGACCTACGGCTACAACGGCGGTGGGCACCAGCGGTACGTGTTCGAAGGTGCGAACGTAAACACCCCGAACGCCCTGTATCTCAAAAACGCCAAGAGCGGCCATTGCCTGCAGGCCGTCGACAATTCCGTGGTGCAGAACCCGAAAAAGAATTCCGACGACTTCATCTGGCAAATCGAGGAAGAAGCCTCTGCGCCCGACACCTCCAAGGCTCCGGACACGACGAAAACCGCCGACACGACCAAGGCCAAAGATTCTACAAAGACGGTGGACACGACCAAGGTTGCGGATACGACCAAGACGGCTGACACCTCCAAGGTGGCCGACACGACGAAGCCGGCCGATACCACCCAGGTCGCCGACACAGGCAAGTCTTCGATAGCCCGGATCCGGGAACCGAGGGTTGATCTCGCTCCGGCCAGGGCTTTCGACCTCAAGGGCAGAAGCCTCGGTAGGCAGCCGCTCGGTCGCAACCGCGCCTCGCATACGGTTATATTCCGCAAGTAGATGTGGAAACAGAGACTTGAAAAGCCGCTCGCGAAGCGGCTTTTTCTGTATTTGCGCGTGGCTCTTGTGCTTTTATGCGACGCTTACATTCTAAATCCGGCTTTATGGCCATTTAGTACGTAACTTGTTGAAATTCAACGTGTTACGAAATTTTGTTAATAGGTTTCTAGGGCAAAAATACGGATAAAAAAAGACCGCTCGTCTAGAGCGGTCGAATATCTTTTTTTCCCTGAGTGAGGAGATTTACACGCCGAAGGCGTCGTCGGCCTGGGCGCTGACGTCCGGGCTAATTTCCGTAATAGGGGAGGCGTTTTCGGCTTCCGGGGCGAAGGCGGCTGCGCCAACGGCTTCGGCGGAAACGTCGTTGGAGGTCTTTTCGGTCATCGAGAGCTTGCCTTCCTTGAACTTGTACATGGCGATCGTGGTCGGCTTCTTGGTGAGCTGGATGAATCCCTGTCCTGCTTGCTTGTTGATGAAGCGAGCCTCGTGCGCCATCATGACGACAGCACGGAATACAGAGCCCTGACATTGTTCATTGGAATAGATGTCGTCCAGGTAAACTCTCTGATCAGGCATTTGGACCTCTGGAAAAAGTTTTAGAAGAGGGAGAGGGATTCGAACCCTCGTTACCGTAAAGTAAACACGCTTTCCAAGCGTGCGCCTTCAACCACTCGGCCATCCCTCCTTAGGATGTGGAGCCAAATATAGTTTATTCCGTTCCGTTTGTCAAGCGATTTGGGCGCTATTTTGCATATTTTTTGCGAAAAAGAACAAAAAATATTGCCATATGTCTCGTGCCTCGTGCCTCGAACCTCGTGCCTTATACCCTACATCTTGTTCATTTCGTCCCAGACGGTCTGCACTAGCGGCTCGATGGTCTTCGGGGTGAAGTCGAACTTGATTCCGGCCGTACGGAACATTTCCGGGATGGACACGCTGTAGCCGAGGCTTTCGGCCTTGAACAGCTTGTCGATGGCGGCCGGGCCCTCTTTTTTGAAGTTCGCCCAGACCTGCAGGGCGCCCAGCTGCGCGATTCCGTACTCGATGTAGTAGAACGGGCACTCGAACAGGTGGAGCTGCTTCTGCCAGAGGTTCCGGCGGACGGCCTCGAGCCCGGAGTAGTCCACGCCGGCATCGTAGCGGGACATGATTTCGTCCCAGATGTCGCTGCGGTCTTCGGCCGTGTGTTCGGGATATTCGTAAAGCCTGTGCTGGAAGCTGTCGATGCTCGCCACCCACGGGAAAAGCCAGACGACGTCGGCCAGTTCGCCGATGACGCTGCGCTCGATCGATTCCTTGTCGTCGCCGTAGAACGGCTTGAGGTTCGACATGCCGAGCAGTTCCATGCTCATGCTCGCCACCTCGGCGAATTCCGCCGGCACGTCGCGGTACGGGAAAATCGGCTGGTCCGCGAGCGCGAACTGGTGGAACGAGTGGCCGGATTCGTGCAGGAGCGTGTAGATGTCGCGGTCCGTGGCGGCCGAGTTCATGAAGATGAAGGGGAGACGGCTCTCGTCGAAGCCGATCTGGTAGCCGCCCGGGGCCTTGCCGAGCCTGGAATCCGGGTCGATGAGCTTCTTCATCTGCATCTCGCGGGCCCACTTGCCTGCCTGCGGGTGGATGCCCTCGAAAATCTGGTCGACCTTCTCGATAAGTTCCTCGCCGGTCTTGTACGGGGTCAGCGGCGGACGGTTCAGCGGGTCGACGTCCAGGTCCCACGGGCGCAGCTTCGCAAGGCCCATCTTCTGGGCGCGGCGCTTGTACATTTCGCGCTGGAGGGGGAGGACGAGCTTCTCGATGCTCTCGTGGAAGGCCTTGCAGTCGTCCGGAGTGTAGTCGAAGCGGCGCTTGGCGAGGAAGATGTAGTCGATGTAGTCCTTGCAGTGCGCGTTCTTGGCAATCTTGTTGCGGATCTGGAAGAGCCTGTCGAACGAGTCGTCGAGCGCCTTCTTGTCTTGGAGGCGGCGTTCCCAGATGGTGCGCCAGGCCTTCTCGCGCAGGTCGCGGTCCGGCTTTTCGAGGTAGGCGCCGACCTGTTGCAGCGTCTTGACGCTTCCGTCGAACTCGACGCTCATGCCGCCGGTAATCTTTTGGTAGTCCTGGATGGCCTTGGTTTCTTCGGTCGAGAGGGGGATGTTTCTCGGGTCGAACAGGTCGAGGGAGACCTGGACGCTCTTGAACCAGATGCCGAATTCGCCCTTCAGGTCGTTGAAACAGGGGTGGGCGACGAGCTTCTTGTTCAGCTTGTCGTCGTATTCGTTCGAGATGGGCTCGATGTTTTCGACAAATTCTCCGTAAGCCTTGGCGGCGGCCTCGTCCTGGGTGTTCAGCGTCATCGCCACGTAGCGGCGGCTGGAGACCTCGGCCAGCACCGATTCCAGCTCGCTCCACTTGAGAATCCAGCTGCGCAGCGCGGCGGGCGAGGCGGCGACCTCTTCGGTGAGGAGGGTCTGGAATAGGGAAGTGACGAGCGAAACGTTGTCGGGATTGAAATCTTGCGGTACAAACTTGCGTGTCATTTAAAAGCCTCCGGGTAGTATTGCCCCTACCCAGTTGTTCACGATGCCGTTGATGATGGATGTCCTTACGGTATCCATGATTTTGTTCATTTCCTCGTCGGAAATGTCGCGTTCGATGTTAAAGTCTAGCGGGATTGTCGCGCCGGCGGAATCCAGGGCGACCTCGATGATGCCGACAATCTTGAAATGCCGGACGTCGGGCAGCTTGAAGATGCGCATGTCCAGCGGGAACTGCGTCTTGACGGACATGCTGTTCTTGCCGGGCTTGAGCAGGCTCGTATCCTTGAGCGAGACCGGCAGCGAGATGATCGTGTCGAGCGTTATGTTCGCGTTGAACGAGCGGATCCACAGCGTGTCCTTGCTGCTGTTCGTCGCCGAGAGCGCGATGTCCAGGCTGGCGGTCCCGAGTTCCTTCTCGATGATGCCGCGGGCGAAATTCTGCAACGTCGTGACGACCTGGGGGTTCGGCAGCAGGCTGGACGCGAGTCCCTTTTCCGGGAAAAGGTCCTTGTTGATGTTGACCGAGTCCAGCGAGATCGCCTCGAATTCCAGCGTCGTGCTGCGGAGGATGCTTGCCGCGTCGATTTTACGCATGGTCGCGCAGCTCGCGAGCATCACGAGGCAAAGGAAAGACACGAGCAAAAAAGCCGCCTTTCCCGAAAAAATTGCCAGATTGAATTTATTTTTTGAATTTTTCATCTCTATACAAGGACAATATAATAATTTAACGGGAAATCCTTGGCTCCAAACGGGCTCTGTCGGCCGAAGTGTCGCT
>CAMZDZ010000149.1 GCA_947305535.1 uncultured Fibrobacter sp. | reverse complement strand
TTGACTTCGGGCAGCACTATCGACTTTGTCGCGGCGGAGATGCTCCCGTCGCCGATGACGACGGGGCGCGCGGGCACGACGATGAAGGAGTCCACGTTGGAAGCAATTTCGACCTCGGGCGCGTTCTCGGAAGGGCAGTCGTCGGGGGCGGTGGCTCCGGCCTTGAGGCTGAGCGTCTTGCAGTTGCGGAAGATGGAACTGCCGCGCTTGAACCACTTGACTTCCTCGACAGCCTCGAAGCTGCCGTCGCTGTTGTAGCGGACGCGGCGTACCGTGAGCGCGTCGCCCTTGTTGCTCCGCACGAGCGTGAATGAGGAGGAATCCGGCACGGAGCCGTCGGGGTCCATGTACACCTGCGGGGATGTCTCGAACTTGTCGGGGGTGCTGGCGCCGCCCGCGGTCTTGTAGCTCTTGGCGCCGGTCTGCGCGACGTCGTCGACGAACATGGTCGCGACGGCTTCGGCGACTTCGTTGGCCTTGAGCATGTTCTGGGTGTGGATGCGGAACCTGGTGCTGTCGCTGTAGGCCCTGCCCGCAACAATCACGATAACGCCAAGGATGGCGATGTATACCATTAGCTCCATCAAAGTGAAGCCACTTCTATTTCGGATCCCGCTCATATTCCCCGTCTACCACAAGTTGCACGGACTACAAAGGTGTACTCCGTCAACCAAAAAAAAAGACATAGGGTTAAATTAGATATTTCATCGCGAAAACACCACAATTATAGGGTAAAATCGTGGTAAACATAGAGTTAGGCTCCGTGCGAGGTAACCAAAAGTTAACACACGGGTCCGCGCGGTGGGCGAGGAGTTTTTTTTTACCTGGAAAACGGGTTCGAGGGGTTGGCTTTCGGCTTCTTCTGGGTCACCCTTTCCAGGAGCTTCTTGGATTGGGCGGCGAGGATGTCGTTGCCGTTCATGTCGATGACCTGGTTGAGCCTGCGGACGCCTTCGTCGCGGTCGAGGTCGCGCAGTATGCGGATTTCGCCGATGTTGTAGAGGGCGCGGCGGGCGATGTTCGCGTTCTTTTCGAGCTTTAACCCCTTCTCGAGCAGGAGGAGCGCCGCCTCCATCACGTTCTTGTTCTTCGCGGATTCGCCCCATTCCAGCCACTGCAGGCTCGGGAAGTCCACGTAGGTGTCGGGGCTGGTGAGCTTCTCGGCGACCAGCATCACGTCTTCGGGCACCACGGGGTGCTCCTGCAGTATCGACGATACCGCCTGGGCGATGATGCGCTGCGCGTTCTCGATGCGGCCGGCCTTGACCTCGTTGAAGCCGCTGTCGAACATCTGACGGTTCTTGGCCTTGCGCTCGGCCGTGCTGTTCGCGCCCGAGCTCCTGCGGAGGCGGTTTTCGAGCGCCTCGTCGGCGAGTTCCCTGCGGGACTTGACGCGTTCGGGGATCTTGATGCCCGCGAGGGCGCCGAGCGCGAACATTGCGGGCGTCAGGGCGGCCACGGCGCCGAATATGCCGGAATAGAGTTTCCAGTTCAGGAGCATGTCGAGCATGGCGCCGAGCACGGAGATGGCGATGACGCGGTGCGGGATTTCGCCCTTGCGCGGGTGGAAGCTGTTGGCCCCGAGCATGAAGGCGAGCGCGAGGCTTGCGCCCATGTAGCGCGAACTGGCGTAGTGGTCAAAAAAGCTCGTGAAGGTGAGTACCTGCACGGGCAGCGCCCCGACGAGGGCTATGCCGATGAAGATTCCCGTGGTGATGGCCACGCCCCACCTGCGGCACAGCAGCGTGAAGCTGAAGAGGAACAGTACCGCGAACACCAGGAACGAAATCATGCCGGGGAACAGGAACCACGTGGTGAACAGCTGGCCGTAGTTCTGGTCCTTGGGGACGAAGGCGAGCCCGTAGCGCGGGAACCTACTGGTGTAGGCCTTGATCCACTTGTCCTGCTCGCGGTTGAAGTCGCGCTCGTTGGGGTAGGTCTTGTGCTCCTTGACGTAGTCTTCCTTGCCGCCGCCGATCTCCCACCACTTGCGGAACTCCTGGCGCATCTCCTTGACGCGGTCTTCGACGATGTAGGTACGGTTCTGCTGCAGGTAGCGGTCCCTGAACTGCTCGAATTCCTCCTGCTTCAGCTTGTCGTCGGCGGTGAGGCCCACGGCCATGAACTGCGCGGCGCCTTCCTCTTCCCACCACGTCTCGAACGTCTCCACGATGTTCTTCTCGCGGTTGTTCTGCTTGATGATGGGGGAGTAGATGGTCACCGCGTTGAATATGCCGATGGAAAGCACCGCCACGAACGCGACGTAGTGGTGCGCCTTCAACCTTTTGACGAGTGCTTTCAGGGTGTCTTTCATGGCAGGGGCCTGCGGTTGTTACTTGGAACTTTTGTCGGCGCTGTAGGGCGTCCAGTTCTCGTCCTGCTTGTCGATGGCCTTGGTAATGAAATCATAGGCCTCGTCCACGGTGTCGCAGAACTTGAAGAGCTTGAGGTCTTCCTTGTTGATCATGCCCGCCTCGGCGAGGTATTCCCAGTTGACCACCTTCTTCCAGAACTTGGAATCGAAGATGACCACGGGCATCTGCTGGGCGTACTTGTCGGTCTGGATGAGCGTGAGCATCTCGAACATCTCGTCGAAGGTGCCGAAGCCGCCCGGGAACACCACGAGGGCGCGGGCCTTCTTGAGGAACCAGTACTTGCGGATGAAGAAGTAGCGGAACTGCATGTTCAGCGCGTCGTCGATGTAGGGGTTCGGGTGCTGCTCGAAGGGGAGCTTGATGTTGAGGCCGATGGAGGGGGTGCCCACGTCGGTCGCGCCGCGGTTGCCCGCTTCCATGATGCCCGGGCCGCCGCCGGTCATGATGCCGTAGCCCTGGTGGCGCTTGTTCGCCCACTTGCCGAGCCTGGCCGCGAGTTCGCGGGCGTCGTCGTAGGACTGCGCCACTTTTTCGAGGCGTGCGAGGCGGTCGAGTTCCTTCTTGTCTTTGCAGCCCTTGCGGCGCTTCTTGATTTCTGCGGGCGGGAGCGTGCGGGCGGAACCGAAAAATACGATGGAATTCTTGATTTCTTCTTGTTCCAGGACCTGGCCGGGGGCGAAAAATTCGGAGAGGATGCGGATGGGCCTGCCTGCCTCGCTTTCGATAAATTCGGGATTGTGGTAGGCCATCTTGCCGGGAGCCGGGTGGAGAATCTTCTTGGGAGCCATAAAAACCTCGTTCGCTGAAAAAATGCCTTGCCACCCTGCAAAAGGGCGTTTTGCGGTGGCGTTGTTCTGAAAATACTTTCAAAATGCGAAACGGCAACAAAAAAATGCGATAAATATGCTTTTAGTGCCCCAAATGGGGTGCCGCGGAAGGAAAAAACTTTATATTTAGGCTATGCTCGTAAAAATATGGACAGACAGCTTTATCATTACCGGCGAAATCGACACGCTCCGTGACGAGCGCCTTACGGACTATATCCGTGAAAACAAGGACTTTATCGCCGTGACCCAGGTGAAGGTCAGCGACCGGACCGAACACGACCTGTTCCGGACGCACTTCTTGAATGTGAGCACAAGCCACATCGAGATTATCCTGCCCGCAGAGTAGCTCTGCATACACCGTGTTGCGAGGGGAGGCCGGGCCGCCGGGCTCCTTGGCCTATATGCTTTCGTAGTAGTGGGGGGCCTTGAGGCGCTTTTCGAAGTCGCTGACGGAGAGCGGCTGGTCGAACAGGAATCCCTGGACCAGCGGGCAGTGGATGCGCTTCAGGAACTTGACCTGCGCCGGGGTTTCCACGCCTTCGGCGATGGTCTCGATGCTCAGCTCGTTGATCATGTTCACGATGTTGCGGATGACGATTTCGTCTTCCTTCTTGGGGCTCTCGAGGTTGTCGATGAGCGACTTGTCGATCTTGATGACGTCCACGCCCAGGTTCTTGAGGATGTTCATGGTGGAATATCCCGTGCCGAAGTCGTCGATGGCGACCGAGATGCCGTTGTGCCTGAGCTTCTTGATGAAGCTCTCGAATTCCGCGTAGTCGTCGTAGTCGGATATTTCCGTGAGCTCGATCTCGATGTACTTGCTCTCGATGCCGTACTTCTTCATGATGGCGAGGATCTCGTTCACGATGTTCTGGTTGCGCAGGTTGCGCTTGGAGAAGTTCGAGGAGATGCGGACGGTGCGCATGCCCGCGTCTATCCAGCGCCTGAGGCACTTGCACACGTTTTCGAACACGAACAGGTCGAGCTTGCAGATGGATTCCTCTTTCTCGAGGATGTCGATGAACTCGGCGGGCGGGATGATGCGGTCGTCGTGCACCCAGCGCACGAGGGCTTCCGCGCTGTGCAGGTTCTTGTCGTACAGGTTGATCTTGGGCTGGAAGTAGATGACGAACTCGCCGTCGTTCAGCGCGCGGGGGAACGAGGTCGACACCTTCTTCTGGTACATGACCTTCTCCATCATCTCGGGCTTGAACAGCGTGATGTCCTTGTTGAACACTTTCCTGCCGAGGTCGAGCGCGACGGCGCTCCTGTTCATGAGCTCGTTGAACGTGTCGCCTTCCGTGGCGCGGTAGACGCCCATGCGGGCCATGACCTGCACGATGAGCTCGCTGCCCTGCTTGCGCTCGTTGATGGGGAAGATGACGAACTTGTTGAGGAAGTCGTTGGTGCGCTCGCTGTAGATGAGGGCGAAGAAGTTGTCGCCGCCCAGGCGCACGAACACCTCGCCTTCCTTGAGGAAGGCCTTCGCGCTCTGCGCGTAGATGGTGAGCACCCTGTTGCTGGGTTCCGGGCCGAGCGACTTGTTCACGTACTTGAAGTTCTTCAGGTTGATGAAGAAGGCCGTGTACTTGGGGAGTTCCCCGTTGGCCTCGAGCCTGTTGCCCACCTGCACGAGGTAGTGCGGGTTGTGCGCCCCTGTCGCCGCGTCGGTGACGGAGGCCTGGTAGATGAGGTCGGTGAGCCGGGAATGTTCCAGCAGGGCGCTGACGATGGAAGAGAGGAACTCGATGTCCTTGATGGCTTCCGGCGAGAACTCGTTGCCCTTGGCCGGGTACATGAGGATGGCGGCGATCCCGTTGTCGCCCTTGGCGCATTCGGTGGAGACCGGTTCGCCGGTGGCCGTGCCCCTGTCGAACAGGTGGATGGGCGCGGCGGGCGCCTGGCCTTGCGGACCATGGGTGTCGGGCCTCGTTTGCAGGTCGATCCTTGCGATTCCGAGGGCCTTGGCGAGCGGGAGGATCTGTGTGGAGAGCTTTTCCAGCGTTTGGGCGGGGGTCAACGCGCTGCTATACATTGCGTTCCAGAAATCCCTGAACAAATTGCTGCAAAAAATACCTTCCATGTTCTTCCCTATTCAAAAAAACCGAGCCAAATTTAGCTTTTTTATTTTGCGAATTGTAGGTGCTTCTGCATCGTTTTGAAAAAAAGGCAAATGAAGATTTTTGTTGAAAAAATGCCGTTTTTTGGCTGGAATCGGGGATTC
>CAMZDZ010000148.1 GCA_947305535.1 uncultured Fibrobacter sp. | reverse complement strand
CCTTGGCCGCCAAAGGCGCTCCAGTCCATGCCGCCCATGCCGCCCTGGCCGGCGCCGGCATCGCCGGTGTTGCCATCGCTGGGTGTCGTGGTTGCCGAGGTGCTCGAGGTCACCGGGCTGGCTTCGCCGTTGTCGCTCATGTTGAAGTAGGTGTAGTCCACGGAACCCGAGGCATTGCCACCGGCTTCGGTCATGAGCATCACTTCGGTCACGTTACCGAACTTGAGCTGAGCGGATCCACCGCCCTTGGAACCACGGAGTTGCTGGTTCTGACCGGTGAAGAGTTCATCCCACTTCTTGAAGTGGGCGGAAATGTCGATGTGGCCGCACTGACGCGGGGTCTCGCGGACGCTGAAGAACTGCACGAACGTGGAAGTTCCGGACTTGGAGGGTTCCTGCTGGCGGAGGAAGGCGTGGATGGTGTATTTTGCGCCATCCACGGTGATTTCGCCGAACTTTTCACCAATGTACTGTTCGCTCGGTTTGCTAAACCAGTCGTCCACGACATAGTATTCCGTTTCGGGGTTCTTGGTCCAGCCGTACACGCCGATGTAGCCGTAGGAGGCGTTGCCGGTCTTGGTGTACTTGTAGTCGACCGTAAAGTGCTTTGTCTTGTGGTCTATTCCGTTTCCATTGTATTGGTAACCCACGCGGGTCAGGTAGTCGCTGGAACCGCTCCAGTTGGCCTTGAACGTGCCGTTGCTGTAGTAGGTCATCGTGGCGTTACCGCCCTGGTACCACTGTTCGAAACCCCACGGGGTTCCGCTGATGGACCCGACTCGGTTGCCGCTCACGTTGTTGCCATTGCCGGGATGTCCCATGTCCTCGTTACAGGCGTCCACGGCAAACGCATTGTTCACGGCCAGGCCGAAGGCCAGGACCACACCATATTTTACCATTTTTGTAATAGACTTTTCCATTTTTCCTCCTCATATGGAAACAGATATATAGTCTATATGTGAAATTAATCACACGACTTTTGCCATTATTATAGGGGAGGCGTTTTTTGTTGTTGTAAAAAACAACGTATTTCTGTTGAAAATTTCGCAACACCGCGGTTTTGCAAAGAAAAGGGCTTTTTTGGGAAAAAAGGCCCCCGTGTGCGACATACAACGGCTTGTAAAAAAATGACAACAAATAAAAAAAGGCGTCCAGCTGTCGCTGGGCGCCGAGAATATCGGTTGTTCTAAGAACTTAGTCCTTGCCGGTGAAGATGATCACGAGCACGGATGCCACGAAGGCGGCCGACACGATCAGGAATTCCCACGGGTTTTCCATGATGGTGGTCTTGGCAGAACCCATGCTGCTGCCTTCGAGAGCCTTCTTTTCTTCGGCTTCGGCAGCGGCCTTTTCCTGGGCGGCCTTCTTGTCAGCTTCGGCCTGGGCGACAGCGGCGCTGTCGACGGCAGGTTCTTCAGCCTTGGCTTCGAGAACTTCAGCAGGAGCTTCTTCAGCGGCCGGAGCGGCAGCTTCTTCAGCAGCCGGGGCAGCGGAATCGGCCGGAGCAGCGGCTGCTTCAGCAGCAGGAGCTTCTTCAGCGGCCGGGGCGGCGGCTTCTTCGGCAGCTGGTGCGGCTGCTTCGGCAGGAGCGGCAGCTTCGGCAGCGGGGGCGGCCTCGGCAGCGGGAGCGGCGGCTTCAGCGGCGGGAGCAGCTTCAGCAGCGGGTGCTGCAGCAGGAGCGGCTGCGGGAGCGGCAGCAGGAGCTGCGGCTTCGGCAGCGAAGACCATTGCGGATGCAACCAGAGTTGCCAACAGAATCTTCTTCATCATGATATTCCTCTTTGGGGTTAAAAACTTTTATGCTCAAAAAATAACACTTCTATTGGCGGTTGTGCCTAAAAAAGTTCAAAAAAGTAAAAAAAATGCTCCAAATTTACCTTTCATCGGCTTTTTTTGCAAAAAAGACCCCGTGTCGGGCGGGACCGCTCCATCTAGTCAGGGGAAATTAGACGAGAGACTAGAGACTATAGACGAGAGAAATTTTAATTTTATGGGGTAACGAGTAATGCAAGACTCAAAACCTTTAACCTCAAAGGGTGCCGCTGGCGCCCGACATCAAACCTCAAACCCGACTAATACTATGGCATTCAAGTACGAAGCGACCGTGCAGCACGGCAAAGACACCACCGAATACGTAAACCTCGGCAAGGACGGCATCTCCGTCGCCGAATTCGAAGGCAAGAAAATCCTGAAGGTCGCCCCCGAGGCGCTCACCAAGATCGCCCAGGCGGCATTCGAGGAAGTGAGCTTCAGGCTCCGTCCGGCCCACACGCAGAAGGTCGCGAAGATCCTCCAGGACCCGGAGGCTAGCGACAACGACAAGTTCGTGGCCCTCACGCTCCTCAAGAACGCCTGTGTGGCCGCCAAGGGAATCCTCCCGTTCTGCCAGGACACCGGTACCGCCATCTGCATTTGCCACAAGGGCCAGCAGGTCTGGACCGGCTGCGACGACGCCGAGGCAATTTCTGAAGGTATCTACAACGCCTACACCGGCAAGAACCTGCGCTACAGCCAGATCGCCCCGCTCACCATGTACGAAGAAAAGAACACGGCCTGCAACCTCCCGGCACAGATCGACATCCACGCCGAAGAGGGCGCCGACCTCAAGTTCCTGTTCGTCGCGAAGGGCGGCGGTTCCGCCAACAAGACTTACTACTGGCCCATGACCAAGGCGCTCCTCAACCCGAAGTCCCTCGAGAAGTTCATCAGCGACAAGGTGAAGACGCTCGGCACCGCGGCCTGCCCGCCGTACCACCTGGCCATCGTCATCGGCGGCACTTCCGCCGAAATGAACACCCACACCGTGAAGCTTGCGAGCTGCGGCTACCTCGACGACCTCCCGACGACCGGTAGCGAAGGCGGCCGTATGTTCCGCGACGTGGAAATGGAAGAGAAGGTTCTGCACATCTGCCAGAAGACGGGCATCGGCGCCCAGTTCGGCGGCAAGTACTTCGTGCACGACGTGCGCGTAATCCGCTGCCCGCGCCATGCGGCAAGCTGCCCGGTCTCCATCGGCGTCAGCTGCTCCGCCGACCGTAACATCAAGGCGAAGATTGACGAGAACGGCCTCTGGCTCGAGAAGATGGAACACAATCCGGAACAGTACCTGCCGAAGGGAGACGCCGTGAACATGGCACCGGCCGTGGAAATCGACCTCGACCGCCCGATGAAGGACGTGCTCGCCGAGCTCACCAAGTACCCGGTCAAGACCCGCCTGAACCTCAAGGGTACGATGATCGTGGCCCGCGACATGGCGCACGCCAAGATTGCCGAAATCTTCGACAAGCAGGAAAAGGGCGAAGCCCTCACCGATATCGAGAAGACCGTTCTCGAAGTCGTGTCTAACCACCCGATCTACTACGCCGGCCCGGCCAAGACTCCGGAAGGCATGCCCACCGGTAGCTTCGGCCCGACGACCGCCGGCCGTATGGACCCGTACGTGATGCGCTTCCAGAGCAAGGGTGCCTCCATGATCATGGTGGCCAAGGGCAACCGCAGCCAGGACGTCACGGACGCCTGCCACAAGTACGGCGGCTTCTACCTGGGCTCCATCGGTGGTCCGGCGGCTATCCTCGCCGAGCAGAACATCCTCTCCAACGACATCGTCGCCTTCCCGGAACTCGGCATGGAAGCCATCCGCAAGATCACGATCAAGGACTTCCCGGCGTTCATCCTCGTGGACGACAAGGGCAACGACTTCTTCAAGGACCTGCTGTAATACCGTGCCATGCTCCATGTGTTCCGCCACGAGATACGCCTGATATTTAGGGAACCCCGGTTCTGGATTCCCTTTATCGTCCCGCCGGTCATTCTGGCCGCGTCGCAGGGAATCGCGGTGTCCCGTTACGGCGGACAGATCATGGAGGGCATGGAAGGCTACATGATGCTCCTGCTCGGGTGCCTGATGGCCCCGATGGGGGCGCCCTTGGCGGCGGACAGCTTTGCGGGGGAACGCGAGCGCAACTCGCTGGAACTCCTGCAGCTTTCTCCCATATCTCCTGCACGTCTCTTTTGGGGCAAGCTCCTCGCGGTGCTGCCGTTCCCGGTGGCGTTTTCTCTGCTGGTGCAGCTCGCTTACTGGTTTGCCCATCCCGTAGTTTCTACCACGGAGGGTGTCGCCTCCATCTTTGGGGCAATCTCGGCGGTGCTTGTAACGAGCGCGTTTTCGCTGGTGCTTTCGCTGCGGGTCAAGACGGTGCGCTCGGCGGCGCATATTTCCCTTTTCGTGGTGGTCCCGCTGCTGCTCCTGGTCCAGCTGGGCCACGAGGCCTTCTTGCGGGGACTGCTTATCCCGACGGTCGTCCTCGCCTTGTCGGTGGTGCTCTGCGCCTTTGTCGCGTTCCTGAGTTCGCGAAAGTTTGTAAGTTTGTAAGTAAAGTCGAAACAAACTCCAAAAAAAAGAGGGACTTATGAAAAAGATTGTGGTTGCGCTGGCTTCGCTGGTGATGGTCCTGGCGCTTTCGGCCTGTGAAGGGTCTGCCTCGTCTGCGGCTAGCTCCGAAGATTCTTCGGAAAACAAGGGGGCTTCTTCGGAGAACAAGGAAGGTACTTCGGAAAGCAAGGGGAACCCCTCGCAGGACAGCGGTTCCGTTCCGGATAATTCCGGGAAGGTAACGACGTCTCAAAAAGGGAGTTTCCCGGTAAATGGCGACCCCAACTTCTATTGTGACGTGACGAGTGGCGAAGGCTGGGCCCAGATCAAGGTGAATATCCCGAACTACATGGGGCATGTCGAAAAGATTGGCTATGATCCTTCGACCGATACGGGGACGCAGTATTACGAGGAGGCGTTCTACAGACTGACTTCGTTCGAAAAAAGCGCTATGTGCCTGGAGTATGACGAAGAGTTCAAGAACGACAAGACACATAACGTCACGGACTACTATTGTGGCGAGGGAGTCTTCTATATGGTTGTCACGGCCGAAAACGTGGGCGGCCACCTAGACGAGTTCACGACTGCCGAAGAGGATTTTAGGGAAAGCTGTGAACGCTACCAGCGCAAATGGGACGAGGGCGAATACGACGAGGCTATAGAAAGACGCATGTAGGCGTTTGCTTATTCCATTATGGAGAATGCCCCCGCTTTTGGCGGGGGCATTCGTGTAGGGTAGTTGTAAGCCGGGTTCTGTACCTTCGGAAGAAGGCGATGACCATCTCTCTGGGTCAGTCGTTACCGACCGCCTCAAGCGACCTACCCGGATATCCAGCAGCTGCGGGCCGCAGCCGGTCCTTGCGGACGGATTCCTGCTTGGTCTTGCACCGGATGAGGTTTACCGTGCCGTCCCTGTCACCAGGAACGCGGTGAGCTCTTACCTCGCCATTTCACCCTTACCTCGACGGGCCGAAGCCCGAACGGGGCGGTTTGCTTTCTGTTGCACTTTCTGTCGCGTTTCCGCGCCTGGACGTTATCCAGCATCCTGCCCTGCGGTGCCCGGACTTTCCTCCAGCAT
>CAMZDZ010000147.1 GCA_947305535.1 uncultured Fibrobacter sp. | reverse complement strand
AGTTGGGCTTGTCCTCGATGTCCTTCAGGTTGGCGAGGTTGCCGGCGTAGGTCAGCTTGTCGAGGTTGATAATCTTGTATTCCGGGTACTTGTTCACGAAGAGGCGCACTACATGGCTCCCGATAAAACCTGCACCGCCGGTGATAACAATGGAACGCTTCATAACAAAAAGTGGTTAGTGGTTAGTGATTAGTGGTTAGGTTTAAATAATCGCGGCTTCGCCGCCTAACTATTCCTGTTTACTAACCACTGTTTACGGCTTACTAATATTTAATCTTTCCCTCTGCGACTTTTCTCAAGTGTTGGCCGTAGGGCGACTTGCCGTACTTGGCTGCGGACTCGAGCAGCTTTTCCTTGCTGATCCAGCCGTTCTTGTAGGCGATTTCTTCCACGGCGCTGATCTGGATACCCTGGCGGCACTCCACCATCTTCACGAACTCGCCCGCCTCGATGAGGCTGTCCATCGTGCCGGTATCGAGCCACGCGAACCCGCGACCGAGGAGCTTCACGTCGAGTTCGCCCATGTCGAGGTACGTCTTGTTGAGGTCGGTGATTTCCAGTTCGCCACGGGCGCTGGGCTTCTGTGCCTTCGCAAATCCCGAGACGCGGTTGTCGTAAAAGTACAGGCCCGTAATGGCGTAATTGCTCTTGGGTTCCTTCGGTTTCTCTTCCACCGAGATCACCTTCCCTTCATCGTCGAATTCCACCACGCCGAAACGTTCAGGGTCTTCCACATAGTAGCCGAACACGCTCGCGCGTCCATTCTCTTCGGCGTTCTTCACGGCGGCCTTCAGGAGCGGGCTGAAACCGTTCCCGTAGAATATGTTGTCGCCCAGCACCATCGCGCAGCAGTCATTACCGATGAACTCCTCGCCCAGGATAAACGCTTGGGCCAGTCCGTCGGGACTGGGCTGCACCTTGTAGCTCAGGTTGAGGCCCATCGCCGACCCGTCCCCGAGCAGGCGTTCGAAGTTCGGAAGGTCCGTTGGCGTCGAAATGATGAGGATGTCGCGAATACCCGCCAGCATGAGAGTCGAAAGCGGGTAATAAATCATTGGCTTGTCATAGACAGGCAGCAGCTGCTTACTCGTGACCATGGTCAGCGGGTAGAGGCGTGTCCCGGATCCACCGGCAAGTACAATTCCTTTCATATTATGAAACCTTTTCAAGAAATATACAAAAAAAGGGCAATTCAAACCGATTTAGCCATTTTGATTCGACATTTCTGCCCCAAAGGGCTCTTTTCCGGCTCATGCAATAACACGTAAATAAAAAAATAACTAAATTTCCTGAAAAATGCAGAAATATTGGTTCTATATCGTTCTCGCTATAGCACAGCTCCACCTACTGAGCTCCTGTAGCAACAGTCAGAGTTTCGACGAGTATATCACAGACTCTGAAGAGCTTTATAAGGCCATCATAAGCACAGAAGGGCTTTATACAGAAGCCGAAAAAAGCCTGTATCCCGACGAGACCGCCACAAGAACTGAAGGCCTTTATACAGAGGTCGAAAAAGACTTAATCGTAAGCAGCGAACTCAAAATTGACGCAAAAAAATATATTCCAGCAGCAAGATTTTCCGCCTCCTTTGTCTTAAAAGCAGCCCTGCCGAAACTTAATGGCATCGTCCGCTGCACTTTTGATGGTTCCGAACCAAACCAAGACACGGAACCCTTTTTAACAGATAAGACAATCGACAAGACTACCGTTGTCCGCTGTACGGAATTTGTTCAAAACGAGCCTAGACAAAAACAGACCGAAACATACTTTATCGACGAATCAATCAAAATGCCCATCGTTTCCATCAGCGTCGACCCGGTCTATGTCAACGAGTATTTAGACGCACCCCCCTGCGAGCCCGCACCATGCAGGTCCGCAAAATTCTGGGAAGACGTGGAATACCCCGTCCATGTAGAATATTTTGCCGAAGGGAGCAACGCAAAAACGAAATCGTTCGAAATCGACGCCGGCATTTCCGTTATGGGACAATGGAGCCGGAACCAACAAAAGAAGTCCGTTTCCATCGTAATTCGCAAGCAATACCAAAAAGAGAAATTGCATTATTCCTTGTTCGACACTAGACCCAACAACAACGTATTCAAGGCGTTCAATTTACGCAACAACGGGCAAAGGTTCATCAGCGACTACATTGAAGATGCAATGGCAACAAGCTTACTTGAAGGGACAAACGTAGACTATCAACGATCAAAACATGTCATCGTATTCTACAACGGCGTTTTTTACGGCATTTACGACATGCGAGAAAAGTTAAACGAGCATTTCGTGGAAACAAACTACGGGATAAGCGACGACAACGTCGATATGGTGAAGCACTATTACACTGACATCACTATAGAAAACGGGACAGACAAAGATTACCGCGGTCTCCTGCAATACGTAAACGACAATGATTTCAGCGTCAATGCCGACGCCTACGATTCTGTTTCGAAGCTAATCGACATGGGCAACTTTATGGAATATATGGCCGCAGAAATATATTACCACAACAACGACTGGCCCCAAAACAATGTCCGTGCATGGAAAAGTCCAAATACGCCGTTCAAATTCATTGTTTTCGACACCGACTTCAGCTTTGACTGGACAAGAAATAACGGCAGCAATTTCCAGGAACAGAATATGATAGACTGGATTATTCAAGGCGGCCGACTCAACGGGACCTGCGCCCAAACACAAAATAAGTATTGTTTCCACAACATATTCAAAAAGCTTATCCAAAACGACTCTTTTAGGCAATCTTTCATCAACAGAGTTTCTTACCTTTATTCCACATATATCAATAAAAACAAGATTGCTCAGCAAATAGACAAGATAAACGAAAGTATCGACAAAGAGCAGATTCAACGAGACCTGGATTTATATAAAAGGCCCTCCTACAAAAACTACTGCGGCGGCGGATTCGACACAAAAGGAGACTGTTTGAAAAAATGGTCCAACGAACGCGACAAAACCGTCAGGGATGAGTTCAGAAGCAAATTTGACGTTGGAAACGACGTTACCATTTCCATAAAAATAAATGGTAACGGAAAATTGAAACTTGACGACATTTACGTCACGCAAAGCGACGTCTACAATTGGACCGTTTTCGAAAAAAATCCAATTTCGCTCAGCGTAGTCTGCGACAACAGCGCGGAAAGCGTTACTTGGGAAGACGGCTCACAGGGTTCACTCAGAACAATCAGCCCAATAAACAACAAAACATATACAGCAACATGTAAGTAGTCCTTGCAAAATGTATCTTTACGCCCTATGACAGAGCAAAACAGGTCCATTCTCAAGGATTTTATCGCGAAACTCGTCGCAAACGCCGGCGGGGACCGTTCAAAGATCAGTTCCGAAGAAATCCTGGAACAGTTTATGGAATGGGCGGAGTCCCGCGGGACCACGCTGTACCCTGCACAGGAAGAAGCCATCCTCGAACTTCTGGACGGCAAGAATGTCATCCTGAACACGCCTACGGGCTCGGGCAAGTCGATGGTCGCCCTGGCGCTGCACTTCGACAGCATCGTGCATGGCCGCAAGAGCGTGTACACCTGCCCCATCAAGGCTCTAGTGAACGAAAAGTGGATGGCGCTCTGCAAGGAATTCGGAGCCGAGAACGTCGGGCTTTCCACCGGCGACGCGACCGTGAACCACGATGCGCCCATCCTCTGCTGCACTGCCGAAATTCTTTCCAACATGGCACTCTGCGAAGGCGAGAAACTCGAAATTTTCGACGTGGTGATGGACGAGTTCCACTACTATTCAGACCGCGAACGCGGCGTCGCCTGGCAGGTGCCGCTCCTCACGCTCCCGCAAAGCCGATTCTTGCTGATGAGCGCGACCGTCGGCGCCACGGAATTCTTTGAACGCGACCTCACGAAGCACACGGGCAAGGAAACGGTGACCGTCCGCTCGACGCAGAGGCCCGTACCGCTGGATTTCAGCTACAGCACTTCCGAAATCTCGACCGAAGTGCAGAAGTTGGTGAACGAGGGAAAGGCGCCCGTGTACGTGGTGCATTTTACGCAGGCCGCGGCCGCCACCAACGCGCAGAACTTCATGAGCCTTGACCTCTGCACCAAGGAAGAAAAGCAGGCCATCAACGAGGCCATCAAGGAAGTGCGCTTCAGCAGCCCCTACGGCCCCGATGTCAAGCGCTGGCTCAAGCAGGGAATCGGGTTGCACCATGCAGGACTCTTGCCCAAGTACCGCATTCTCTGCGAAAAACTCGCGCAGAAGGGATTGCTGAAAGTCATCTGCGGCACCGACACGCTCGGCGTGGGCGTGAACGTTCCCATCCGCACTGTACTTTTCACGCAGCTCTGCAAGTACAGCGGCGACAAGACGGCCATTCTTACCGCACGCGACTTCCACCAGATCGCGGGCCGCGCCGGACGAAAAGGATTTGACGACGTGGGCTACGTGGTGGCACAGGCTCCCGAGCACGTCATCGAGAACCTGAAACTCGAAGCGAAGAGCCGCCAGACCGGGAAAAAATTCCAGAAGAAAAAGCCGCCCGAACACGGCTACGTGCCCTTCGACGAGAGCACTTACAAGCGCCTGATCGACGCTTCGCCCGAACCGCTCACCTCGAGTTTTCACGTGGACCACGGGATGCTCCTGAACATACTGAGCCGAGAGACCGACGGATGCCGCGCCATGCGCACGCTCCTCAAGGACTGCCACGAAAGCGCCGCCAGCAAAAAGCAGCTGCAGCACCGCGCCTTCATGCTTTTCCGCAGCCTCGTGGAAAAAAAGATTATCGAATTCGTTAAGCCCGTGGCACCCGGTTACAGTCATCTGCGCGTGAACATGGACTTGCAGGACGACTTCGCGATGAACCAGCCGCTCTCGCTGTACCTGCTCGACACGCTCCCGAAACTCGACAAGGATTCGCCGGAGTACGCGCTCGACGTGATTACCCTGTGCGAAAGCATCGTCGAGAATCCCGACGCCATCCTCCGCATCCAGCTGAGCAAGGCCCGCGACGCCCGCATGAACGAGCTGAAGGCGCAGGGCATGGAATACAACCAGCGGCTCGAAGAACTCGAGAAGGTCGAATACCCCAAGCCACTGCGCGACTTTATCTATGACACGTACAACGCCTTTGCCGAAGTGCACCCGTGGGTTGACGTGAACGTGGAACCCAAGAGCATCGTGCGTGAGATGTTCGAAAACTTCAGCACGTTCAGCGGGTACGTGAAGCAGTACAACCTGCAACGCATGGAAGCGATCCTGTTGCGCCACCTGAACTACGTGTACAAGGTGCTTTCGCAGACCGTGCCCGACGGCTACAAGAACGAGGAACTGCTCGAAATGCAGGACTACCTGGGCGACATGATCCGCCGAGTCGACTCGAGCCTGCTGGAAGAATGGGAGAAGATGGCCCATCCCGAAGACTACCAGAAGCGCCTCGATGCAGGAACCGCCGAAGACGAAGCCGAGAAGGCATTCGGCGCGGACAAGGCCGCCGCCGACATCACCTACGACAAGAAGCG
>CAMZDZ010000146.1 GCA_947305535.1 uncultured Fibrobacter sp. | reverse complement strand
GTTTCCGGACGGCTGTCAAGCGACTTCTTGAAGCTTTCGTCCTTGTCCCACAGGCCGAGCACGCGCTCTTCTATTTGTGGAAACGTCTCTTCTTTCTTTACTTCACGGAACATGGGTTACCTCTTGGCCTTCGGCCAGGCTGTGAGCCATGAGCAGTGAGCAACGAACAATTTCAAAAGCCCATAGCTCAAAGCTGACAGCTCACGGCTGTATAATTTTTCGGGAACAAAGATAGAAAAAGGCGAGCGGAACGGCAAAAAGGCCGGGACACATAGCTACAACTATTCCAACTTGGAATAAGTTCTCCACAAAAACAATGCCGAAAACGTGGTCTTTCGCGCCCCAAACAGATATATTACTTACGAAACCTTAAACCAAGGGGACAACATGTCCAATGCAAAATCGAATTTCGGGCATATCATCCTGATTACACTATCTGCCGCAATCGGCGGCTTTCTCTTCGGCTTCGATTCCTCCGTCATCAACGGTGCGAACGGAGCCTTAAAAATTCACTTCAATGCGACGGACTACCAGCTTGCCTGGGCAGTCTCGCTCGCCCTGATCGGCGCCGCGGTCGGCGCCTACTTTGCCGGACGCCTGGCAGATTCCTTCGGCCGTGTCCGCTGCATGCTCGCCGCATCTGCATTATTCCTGGTAAGCGCCATCGGTTCCGGCGTCCCCTTCGGCATTCCTGACTTTATCGTGTGGCGCGTCATCGGTGGCGTGGGCATCGGTGTCGCCAGCATCATCGCCCCCATCTACATCGCGGAAACGGCACCGGCCCACCTGCGCGGCCGCCTCGGTTCCATGCAGCAATTCGCCATCGTGATAGGTATCTTCGTGGCACTCCTTTCGAACTACCTCATCGTTCGCATCGCGGGTTCCGCCAACAACACGTGCATCGCCGGATTCAAGGCATGGCAGATCATGTTCTGGGTCGAAATCATCCCTGCAGCGCTGTACGGCCTTGCCGCCATGCGTCTCCCGGAATCCCCCCGTTACCTTGTCTCCAAGGGCCGCCTGGAAGAGGCCAAGGAAGTCCTCGCCAAGATTGACTCCGAGGGCGTGGACAAGGAAATCGACGCCATCCACGAGACCTTCAAGAACGAAAAGCCCGCAAAGCTTGCGGACCTGCTCGAAATCGTCGGCGGCAAGAAGCGCATCGCCCCGATTGTTTGGGCGGGCCTCGGACTTGCCATCTTGCAGCAGCTGGTGGGCATCAACGTGATTTTCTACTACGGCACGATGCTCTGGCAGAGCGTGGGCTTCGGCGAAAGCGACGCCTTCCTCACGAGCGTAATCTCGAGCGCCATCAACCTGATCATGACCATCGCCGCCATCATGCTCATCGACAGGATCGGCCGCAAGCCGCTACTCCTCATCGGCAGTATAGGCATGGCTGTCACGCTGGGAACGCTCACCGTATGCTTCCTGAGCGCCAACCCCGACGGAAGCCTCCCCAGCGCCGCTGGCGTCATCGCACTCATCGCTGCGAATCTCTACATCACGTTCTTCGCGGCATCGTGGGGCCCGGTCATGTGGGTGATGTTGGGCGAAATGTTCAACAACCGCATCCGCGCCGTGGCCATCGCCATCTGCGGCCTTGCCCAGTGGGGCGCAAACTTCATCGTGACCTGGAGCTTCCCGGTGCTTACCGGCAAGGACGGCATTGGAGTCGGGCCCACGTACCTGATCTACACCTTCTTCGCCGCGTTCAGCATATTCTTCGTCGCGAAGTTCATCAACGAGACCAAGGGCAAAGAGCTCGAAGAAATGTAATCCTCCCCCCCACACCAAAAAAAGAGCGTCTCATTTCGAGGCGCTCTTTTTTTGCAATAACAGAAAAAAAACTAGGATTACTTTGCCCTAAGGTCGGCGATTTCCTGTTCCAGTTTCTTGTTGTAGCCGTCCTGCATGGCGCAGGCGTTCTTCAGACTTTCAATTTCCCCGGCCTGCTGCCCCACCTTGGTCTTCAGTTCCTCGCACTCGGCGGCAAGGGTCTGTTCCGCTTCAATATGCGTCTTGAGTTGGCCCATCAGGTCTTCGCTGGCGGCACGCGACTGTTCGGCAACGCCTTCCGCATTCTTGATGGCGGTATCATCGGCATTCTTCTGCACCTTCTTCTGCACTTCCCTAGCCGCGAGGAACGCGACACAGGCACCGACAGCGACACCGGCAAAAAAACTTTCAGGTTTCATCATTTACCTCGCTTTTTCAGGTTCTTTTTGAACAATATAAACAAAAAAAGCGAAAAAAGCCACTATTGCAGCAAAAGTGCGGCGCCATCCACGCCCAAAACGGTCAGGCAGGCCACAATGGCTACCACGACCAGCCCACGCCCGAACAAACTCGCGACAACGGCCGTCACCAGGGCGGCGACACCGGCCACCCTGCTATCGGTCGCGTAGAAGATCGCAGGCACCGTCATGGCGCTCAGAACGGTATAGGGCACGTAATTCAGGAAGGACTTCCAGAAACGGCTTTCCAGCTCGCCCTTGAGCAAAATAAACGGCACCGTGCGCAGCAGGTAGGTGACGCCGGCCATCACGAGCAGGTATTCGAAATACGTCTTCAGCTCCATCAGCGGGCCTCCTGCGATTTCTTGGCCGGGGCTTCGTCTATGGGGAACAGCGCGGCACACACAAGCGAAGCCACCACGGCGCAGATGATGATGGCAAAGCCAGCACCCACTTCACTGAGCACAGGAACAAACTTGAACGCAAAGCTGAGCGCGACCGCAATCAGCACGGCAACAAGCGTGGGGCGGTGAGACTTCATCGCGGGCACCACAATGGCGATAAACATGCCATACAGGGCGACACCCAAAGCATTCACCACCATGTCGGGCAAGATCTGGCCGCAGACGGCGCCCGTAAGCGTCCCGCCGCTCCAGCCCAAGTAGGGCAGCACCATGAGCCCCAGGAAGTACTTCGCGGTGACCTTCTCGCGCTGCGACATGGCGAGCGCGTAGATCTCGTCGGTAATCCCCGTACTCAAGAGAATGCGCTTGAAAGTCCCGAAACTGGGAGCCACCTTCTGCGAAAGCGAAATGGCCATCAGCGAATAGCGCAGGTTGATGAACAGGCTCGCCACGGCCATCTCGATAAGCGTACCCGTCGCGGACGCCATGATGTTGAGCCCCGCGAACTGTCCCGCCGAAGTAAGGTTCGTCATGGAAATGAGCGTCGCCAGGACCCACGAGTGCAAGAGCGAACCCGCATTGATGCCAAAGGCAAAGGACACCGCGAAATACCCGATTCCGATAGGCAGCCCGTCTTTTACACCTTTTGAAAATTTCATGGCCCAAATATAGTAAAAAACTATCGGAAAACTATGCAAATATGCAAATAAACGCAAAGCAGCGTCATGCGTCGGTAAAACAAAAAGGGCCCGCCGAGGCGGGACCCTTTAATTTCTTTTTTTTAGAAGGATTAACGGATCGTCACGCGAGCAGCCTTGACTTCGCTACCGCGGACAACGCGGACCACGTAGCTACCCTTGCCCAGCTTTTCGAGGGAAACGGTATTGGCGCCAGCATTCATGGAGGCAGAGACGTTCTCGACAACGTGACCCATCATGTCGAACACCTGGACGCGGACTGCGCCGGACTTGTCGAGGTTGACAGAGAGGTTGTTGCCCTGGACGCCGAGCCTGATGCTGTTGGAAGAGAAGCGAGCCACCTTGACAGCATCGACAACATTCACGCACTGCAGGTCGTCAACAAAGAGGTAGTTCTGAGTCGGCTGATCGGTAGAAGCCTTCCAGCCCAGGACTTCCCAAGCCATCTTCTTGATGCTGGCGAAGTTCAGGTCCTTGGCTTCGCCCCAACCCATCTGCAGGAAGTCTTCCAGCTTGTAGGTGGCGGTCTTCCACTGTTCAGAGGCCGGAACCTTGACCAGGTGATAGTCGTAGTCCGTCACGGAGCCGTCCTGGATCTTGAAGTCATGGGCAGCACCCTTGTAGCGGTAAGAGAGAGCGGAGCACTGGCTCAAGTCGATACCCTGAGTCGTATCGGCGTTCGTGTTCAAGCCAAGGGCGACGAACGGCCTTTCTTCGTAGGTACCCGGATTGACGACGATACCCTTCAGGCCGACAAAGCCGGCAGAGCCGTTGGTCGGATCATCCGTACCGGGGAAGACCACGACATAGCCCGGGAGGGTTGCGTCGTAGGTGTTCTCCATGGTGGAGAGGCCACCGGCATCCTTATCAGTATAAGCATACCACGTACCCGTCGTCTTCAGGACTTCGTCACCATCTTCGACGTCGTCGATATCCACAACCAGCACGTTCTGGGTCGTCGGGGCAGCGGCGCTGCTAGAGGAATTAGCCACCGGGCCAGGGCCAACGCCAGAAGAAGAAGAACCGTCAGCAGACGAAGTCGGAGTAGAAGCGGAGCTTGCCGGAGTTTCCATAGCAGAGATAGCAGTGATGGAAGCGCCATCGCAACGGATGTCATCCACATAGAGGTAATCGAAGAGCGGCTGGATTTCGGAAGCCGGACGGTCAACAACGCCGTTCACTTCCCAAGCCAAACGGTTGGCCTTGCCCAGGTTTGCCTTCAAATCGGTAATCTGCGGATCAGCCCAAGTGGTATGCTGCTGGAACATATCCGGAGTCAATTCAACAGTCTTCCATTCACCCGATGCTTCGGCATCGACAAAGTGGAAGTTGTAGTTAGTGATCGTGGAGAGTTCGACGCGGAAGTTATGAGCAGCGCCCTTGTACTTGTAAGAAATAGTCTTGCACTTTGCCAGTTCGGTAAAGTTCGTGGTATCCTTCGTCAGGTTCAAGCCCATGGCGACATACGGAGCCCACTTGTAGGAACCCTGATCAATATAGATGCCTTCCATACCGGCCATGTACTTGGAGTCATTGCCATCCTTGGCAGCAATGAGCACGTCGTAAGTTTCCTTGCCGAAGTCATTGGTGAACTTCTTGTTGCTAATCTTCGTTGCACCGCGGCCATCGTTGTCGTCATCGGAGTCAGCCCAGGCAGACCAGAAGCCGCCCGTGTAGGTGTAGCGGTCGCCGTCTTCCATGTCATCGATGAGGTCCGTCGTGGCGCCATCGGCAACACCGGTGGAGAATCCGTCATCACCCGTATCGGAACCAAGGTGGTTGCCAAGGCCGCAATCGGAATAGGACGGGTTCTTGTTCATCCAACCCTTCACCATGTTACCAGACGAAGTATATTTCAGTCCCTGGTTCAATGTCAAGGTCGAAAACGCAGCGGACTGTTCGGCAATAGCGGAGGCAGACCAGTTCGCCCAGGAGACGCCGTTCTGGTTCATCCAGTTCACCCAAGCCTCGCTAGCAGAACGGTTCGGAGAGCCGTTACCATCGGAACTAACAGTACCCCATTCCGTAGCGAACACGGGAACGCCCTTGCTCATAGCTTCAGAGGCACGTCCATCATATCCACTACCCACCTGGTGGGAACCTGTTGCAGCATAAAAGTGGAGAGTACAGCCGTAGTTGTTATCGCTGATGCCGGCTTTGGCGCATTCTTCCGGATGGCTGGACCAATCGGGGCTACCCACGAGAATCAAGTTGTCAGAATGAGCACGAATAGCAGGAATCACCTGATCCGCATGACTCTTCACATTGGACATGGAAGCGCCATTCGCCGGTTCGTTCCAAATTTCGAAGATAACGTTGTCGGTCTGACCGAATTCCTGAGCA
>CAMZDZ010000145.1 GCA_947305535.1 uncultured Fibrobacter sp. | reverse complement strand
CGTGAATGGGTCGATGCCCTGCGCAAGGGTTTCCGCAACAAGTCCCTGACTCCCAAGTCTCTCGAAGTCGACGTTCTTTCCGTGATGAACCTGATGGATGTCGCCGAACACGTCAAGCATGTGGAATGCGTGGTCAAGGCGGACTACAGCGGCGTCACGCTCATCTGGCTTTCGAAGGATAACCTTGTGGCCATGCGCGCGGTCTCCACACTCTCCCTCGTGGACAAGACTCGCGAAGAGGCTTTTGACTTTTTGGCGGCGAATATCGTCGAACAGATTTCCCTGGCCCAGACTGAAAATGGTGCGCCGGACATCAAGCAAATTCACCTTTGCGGTGATGTCGCCGAAGACACCTTGTTCGTGGACCTGCTCCGCAAGAAGGACCCCGAGTTGCAGATTGCCCTCATGGATTCCTTCTCCAATCTTCGTCTCCCGATAGACTCCGATGATTCTGCCTCTGTGCTTTGCTGCGCTGGCGCCATTGGAACCGCACTGAATGTGATGGAGGGTGTATGATTCGCTTGAATCTCATTGAAGTTGCCGAACGAGAATTCGAGGTCGACAACGTCGCGTCCGTCAATCTGACAAACTTCGCCGAAGTTCAGAAGAAGTCCAAGAAGAAGGCTCTGAACGTTTTCCTCGGTGTGATTTTCCTTTGCGTCGCCTTCTGCTGCTTCCTCAGCATTTGCGGCGTTCCCAAGGCCTTGCAGGGAATCTTCCCGGCGCAGTTCCTCGACCTTATCGGTGCCGAGGACCCGAGCCGTTCCGCCCTGTCTTTGGGTGCTGGTCAAATGACCACCGCCGGTGGTACGCTCGAAGCCCAGCAGATGGCCGCCATGGCGGAGGCCAAGCGTCGCGAGGCAATGACCGTCAAGGGCTTGGTCGGCGCGATCAACCACCAGGCCTTGTTCAACAACAAGCGTCTCGACTACGCCTCTTACTTGCCGCTCGAGAAGGTGTCTTTCCAGCGCACCGCGTTGAACCAGTTCCTCACGTTCATGTCGACGGCCACCCCGGACGACATCGGCTTCTCGGATTGCGTGTTCGAAGCGCCCAACTACTACTATGTGCGCGGCTCGGCGGTGAAGACTACTTCGCAGCGCGCCTTCCTCGACCGCATCAAGACGGTTAGCGGAAACTTCAAGACTCCGCCTCTTCCGGAGAACGCTCCGGCGACGGACATTACCGCTTTCGGCGAATTCAACGTGACTGGCCCCAACCTGGCTGCGATTACTTCGTTTGTTCCGGCTGCCGAGGCCGCTTCCGAAATCAAGAGCCTCAAGGCCCTTGCGACTACGAACAAAGTTTCTCTGTCGGGAATGGACAAGCCGAACATCGAAGACTTCGGCGTCTACAAGCGCTTCACGTTCGCTGCGTCTACCTCTGCGGATTTCGTCGACTTGCAGGCTTTCGTCGCTGCGCTGACGGATTCTCCGATCAGGGCTAGCATCCGCAAGGCCGACCTCAAGTTCGCCAAGAAGGACTTGCTCTCGACGCTGTATATCGTGATGCTGGTTGGACAGTAATATGCCCATCCGCATCACCGGCGGGATGCTCCGCGGAAGGAACATCCCTTCGCCTGATTCAATGAAAACCCGTCCGACGGCTTCCCGCACCAGGGAGGCCCTCTTTAACATTTTGCAGAGTGTCGATGGCTTCAGGATGCTTGACCTTTTTGCGGGCAGCGGCATCATGGGGCTTGAAGCGGTAAGCCGCGGGGCCGCAAGCGTTACGGCTGTCGAGCTGGTGCATTCCCAGGCTCGCATGGTCTACCAGGCCTACAAGGCGCTGGGGCAGGAATCCAAGCTGCTGCTGCTCGAGGCGAACGTGCTTACCCTGGAACGGGAAAAGTTCTGCAAGGACGGCGGCTTCGACCTCATCTATGCGGACCCTCCGTTCAAGAACATGGAATACCCGGACTTGCGCCCGTTCATCGATTGGCTGGAACCTGGCGGCGTTGCCGTGTTCGAGGCTCCCAGCAGGAACATCCCCGCATGGGCAGGCGATGCCGAAGTGCGCCGCTATGGCGAATCCTCGCTGCTGGTGTATAGGTAGTCCCTCACAGCTCATCGCTCATTCCTCGAGCCTCGAACCTCGTGCCTCGCACCTCGAGCCTTGAGCCTTTTTCTACATTTATGGTATGAAGAAAATTGCCGTTTTCGCTGGTTCGTTTGACCCGTTCACGCTGGGGCACCTCGACGTGGTGCAGCGCGCTGCGTGTCTTTTCGACACGTTGTGGGTTCTTGTCGCGCAGAACTCTTCCAAGCGCAACATGTTTTCGGCGGAACAGCGCAAGGGCTTCGTCGAGACTGCCGTCCAGAAGATTCCCAACGTGCGGGTGGCTTCTTTCGAGGGGCTGACCGTGGATTTCATGCGGCAGGTGGGCGCACAGTACTTGGTCCGTGGAATCCGCAATTCCTCCGACCTCGACTTCGAACAGTGCGTGGCCTGGAACAACAGGGCCCTCGCCGGAGCAGAATCCGTCTTTTTGCTGAGCGCTCCCGAGCATCTGTCCGTGAGCAGCAGCGTTGTGCGCGAATTGCTCGCTAACGGCGTAAAAAAGGCGGCGACTCTTTCTAAATTCGTCCCCAAGTCGATAGTTCACGAAATCGTCCGCAAGAAAGGTGACAAATGAAACCCTTTAGATATCTGGCCAAGCCGGTTCGCGTTCTGCTGATTGCGAACCTGGTCGTGTTCCTGCTTGCCTTCGTTGTCGGCGGCATCATGGGGCTCCACCTGAACCTTCCGGGTGCAGGATACGGGAGCCTCCGTGACTACATCACGTTCTTTGGCGCCTTTTTCCCGACGAGCCCGTTCGAGGTGTGGCGCTACTTTACCTACATGTTCGTGCATGTGGACTTCTGGCATTTCTTGTTCAACATGCTGATGCTCTGGATGTTCGGCGACGAGGTCGCGGAATGGATGGGGACTAAGCACTTTACGGGAATGTACCTGTTCTGCGGCGTGTTCGCTGCGTTCTTCAGCGTGTTGATGTGCGTTTTCGGCCTGACGAACAATCCGATTATCGGTGCGAGCGGGGCCTTGATGGGAATATTTGTCGCCTACTACAGGTTCTTCCCGGAACGTCGCCTGCTGTTGTTCTTCTTCTTCCCGATGAAGATAAAGTATGCGATGTGGGTGATGGTCGCGATCGACGTGTTCATGGCACCGTCGGGCGACGGTATTGCGCACCTGGCCCACTTGGGCGGTGTCGTGGCCGGCTTCATCTACATGTACCTGTACGAGGGCGGGTTCCGCCGTCTGTCGGGAAAGGTGAAATTTCGCGGCCCGAAGGTGAAGGTGACCCGTGGCGGCAAGAAATCTTCCGATAGCGACGTGGAAAACGACGATTCCTCCGACGCGATCGAAGGCGAAGTGTTCTACGTGGACGAAGAAAAGCGCATGGACGAAATCCTGAGGAAGGTGAGCCGCGAAGGTGTCCAGTCGCTGAGCGTTTCGGAAAGGAAATTCTTAATGGAGGCGGGGGAGCGTTTGCGCCGCCGCCGTGGAGGTTGATCATGAAAAAAGTTCTTGGTATGGGCGCAGCCCTTGTCGATGTATTGGCTAATGTGGATGATGCCTGGATTGAATCCCAGGGTGTTCAGAAGGGTGGCATGAACATGGTGGACTGGCCGCAGATGGAAAAGTTCCTCGCGGCGCTCGACAAGCCCCTGCGCGTGCCGGGCGGTTCCACCTGCAATACGATGGTCGGACTTGCCAAGCTGGGCGGCAAAGCCGCGTTCATCAGCAAGGTCGGCGACGACGATCTGGGACGCCTGTTCCTCAAGCATCTCGAGACTTCGGGCGTGGAATCCAAGGTGGGCATTTCCGATGCCGCGACGGGCTGCGTGTTCAGCGCCGTGACTCCGGATGCGCAGCGTTCCATGTGGACGTTCCTCGGCGCTTCGGACTTTTTGGGCAGCGACGACTTTATTCCGGCCCTTTACGACGGTGTCGGCGTCCTGTATGCCGAGGGCTACAGGGCCTTCAACGCGGACTGCTTCAAGAAGGCGTTCTCCCTGGCCAAGTTGCTCGAGGTCGAGACTGCCCTGGACTTCAGTTCCTTTGGCGTGGTGGAAGCCTGCCGCAAGACGCTCGACGAACTGTTCGAGCAGAAGATGGTCGACATCGTTATCGCGAACGAGGACGAGGCTTTCGCCTATGCTGGCGTGAAGGAAGAGGCTGCGCTCGAAGTGCTCGCGAAGAAGGCGAAGGTCGCTGTCGTGAAGATCGGCAAGCGCGGTGCCCTGATTGCCAAGGACGGCCAGGTGACCCGCGTGCAGGCTGGCCCCGCGAAGGCTATCGACACCACCGGTGCCGGCGACCTCTGGGCGTCGGGATTCCTGTACGGCTACGTGAACGGCTGGGACATGGAACGTTCCGGCAACCTCGGCAGCATCGTGAGCAACGAGGTGGTGCAGGTCATGGGCGCCCAGATTCCCGAGGAAGGCTGGGCTCGCATCCGTGCTGCGATGTAGCGTTGCCTTGGAAAAAGAAAAAAGCCTCGCAAGAGGCTTTTTTTGTGTCCCGAAAAAGGGGTTTCTTGTTACTGGACGCCGGATTCCAGGCCCTTCACCGCGTAAGAGCGGCGGACGCCCGCGTCGTTGGTGACTACAGCGATGCCGGCCACGAAGTTAATCCATTTCTTGTTGTCCTCGAACACCCTGAGGTTGACCTGCTTGTTGGTCACGTAGACGGCCAGCGGGACGAGGAAGTTGTCGTGGGCGCAGACCACCCTGACGCGGCTTGCCGTCGCGAAGTCGCCGACGAGCATGTTGATCATCTCTTCGTTCTTTTCGTTGAAGTCGTTGAACGCGTCGGCAAATTCTCCGTTGTACGCCCAGCTCGAGACGACGAGGTGCGTGTTGCTCGGCTTCTTCGAGTATTCGTCGAACAGGCTGTCGTTGCTTATAAACCAGCCTTCGGAATAGATGTCGTTCGTGTCGTTGGGGAATGTCGCCTGGCCCCTGCCGGTGGCGATGTTGAAGCAGGTTTTGTAGGTTCTCAGGTAGTCGGTGTGCGAGAACGTGAATTCGTCGGGGCCGACAAGCTTTCTGCCGACTTCCAGAGCCTGTTCCTCGCCGTCTTCGGTGAGCTCGCCCTGCCTGCCGACAAACTGGTCGCGCTCGGCGTGGCGAACGGCGAATACGACCTTCTCGTTGGCCTGCAGGCTGCGGTAGACGGCCTGCATTTCGGCAAAGCCGTTCTCGTCGAGCGTGATGGCGGACGGGTCAATGGCCTGGAAGGCGTCCACGGAGGAACTGCTTGCAACTGTCGCGATGTCGCTGCTGGAACCCGGGACTGCGTCGCTGCTTCCCGGCAAAAGCATTTCGGACGAGGAACTGGTTTGGTCGGGGGTTGCTGGATTGCCGTTGGAGGAATCGTCGGTACAGGCGGCGAGGAATGCTACGGAAAGCGCCATGGCGGGGAGGAGAGAAACGCTCTTTTTCATTTAAGCCTCTATTTTTGTTTTTGTCTAATATATACAAATATGGGGTGATGGTCTATGCGGTAAACGTTATTTAACGGGGATGTCCTCCGCATGGCTATATTTTGTGCAGGCAGCCTCGTTCCTGCGCTTGAGTTCCTTGTTCAGGGGCCAGTAGATGGCGGCGAACAGGACGTAGCCGCACAGGAGCACGATCCAGTGGTTCCACCCGAGGCGCGTCTCGATGAAGTGCATCTCGACGAACATGAACGGCCCCGCGATGAGGAACAGGGGGAGTTGGCGGCACTGGTCGCCGAGCGAGAAGCGGCTCTCGTAGCTCAC
>CAMZDZ010000144.1 GCA_947305535.1 uncultured Fibrobacter sp. | reverse complement strand
ACGCAGGACGACGCCCACCTCTTCTGCCGTCCCGACCAGCTCAAGGAAGAGTTCTGCAAGGTCATCGACATCGTGCTCTACATTTTCCGCACGCTGAAGTTCGACAAGTTCACGGCCCAGGTGTCGCTGCGCGACAAGGTCGACCGCAGCAAGTACATCGGCTCCGACGAGAACTGGGAGAAGGCCGAAGCCGCCATCATCGAGGCGGCCGCCGAGAAAGGCCTGCCCACCGTGGTGGAATACGGCGAAGCCGCTTTCTACGGCCCGAAGCTCGACTTCATGGTGAAAGACGCCATCGGCCGCAGCTGGCAGCTGGGTACGATCCAGGTGGACTACAACCTTCCCGAGCGCTTCGAACTGGAGTATGTGGGCGCCGACGACTGCCGTCACCGCCCGGTGATGATCCACCGCGCCCCGTTCGGCTCGATGGAGCGTTTCGTGGCCGTCCTGCTGGAGCATACCGGCGGAAAGCTTCCGCTCTGGCTGTCGCCCGATCAGGTGTCGATACTCCCTGTGAGTGAAAAATTTAACGATTTTGCAAAAAAAGTTTGCGATTTGTTGAATAATTCCGAAATTCGCGCCTCAATCGATGACCGTAACGTCACGATCGGCAAGAAGATCCGCGAGAATGAGCTCAAGCGGATGCCTTACTTGCTGATTGTTGGTGAAAAGGAACAGGCCACCGATACCGTTTCGGTCCGCAAGCAGGGTGGGGAAGACAAAGGTGTGATGACCCTCCAGGCTTTCACGGACTACATGAAACAGGAGATTGCGAACGAATTGAAGTAATTATACTTTAACATATTTATTAACAACCACTTAACTACAGGAGGACCAGACTATAGCAACGAACTACAGACCCCCGAAACCGAGACCGCAGGCCCCGCGTAAACCGGACCCGCGGCTTCCGCAGAACCGGAAGGACAAGGACGACGGACTCAGAATCAACGAAGCGATTACCGCCCCGCGCGTGCGCCTGGTGGGTGATAACGTGCCCGAGCAGGGCATCTATCCGCTTTCGCAGGCGTTGAAGCTGGCCCAGGAGCGGGAATTGGATCTGGTGGAAATCGCGCCTACGGCTGAGCCGCCTGTGTGCAAGATTCTCGACTATCAGAAGTACGTCTATCAGCAGAAAAAGAAGGCGAAGGAACAGAAGTCGAATGCATCGAAGGTGGTCATCAAGGAAATCCGTTTCGGCCCCCAGACCGACGAGCACGACTACCAGTTCAAGCTCAACCACGCCAAGAGCTTCCTGCAGGAAGGCTCGAAGGTCAAGGCCTATGTCTTCTTCCGCGGACGCTCCATCCTGTTCTCCGAGCAGGGTGAGAAACTCCTTCTCCGTTTCGCCCTCGAACTCGAGGAATACGGAAAGGCCGAGCAGATGCCCAAGCTGGAAGGCAAGCGCATGATCATGATGATCGCCCCGGTTAAGAAGAAGTAACCAACACTCTTTTATAATAATTTGTATTATGCCTAAATTGAAGACCAACACCGGTTCGAAGAAGCGTTTCACGCTCACCGGTTCGGGTAAGATCAAGAGAAAGCACGCTTATCACAGCCACATTCTCACCAAGAAGACGAAGAAGCAGAAGAGGAACCTCGATCATTTCGCCCTGATTGACAAGGCCGACGTGAAGCGGGTAAAAGCTTTGTTAGTCAAGTAATTTAATTTATTGTTGAACCGGACGGTCAGCCGGCAAGTCCCCGCGAGCCGGGGCGCTGACGTCCAAAAAACCAAACACACATGCCTAGATCTGTCAATAGCGTCGCATCGAGAGCACGCCGCAAGAAGATTTTGAAGGAAACCCGGGGCAACTTCCTCGCCAGGAAGAATGTCTGGACCGTTGCGAAGAACACTTACGAGAAAGGTCTGACCTACGCGTATCGCGACCGCAAGAACAAGAAGCGCAACTTCCGTTCGCTCTGGATCACCCGCATCAACGCCGCCGCCCGCCAGCACGGTATGAACTACTCCCAGTTCATGGGCCGTCTCGCGCAGCAGAACGTGGGTCTGAACCGCAAGGTCCTCGCCGACCTCGCGATGAACAACCCCGAGGCGTTCGAAGCCATTGTCAACTCTGTAAAATAATTTCCCGTTGAATCTCAAGGGAATCGATAGGAAATCCTGGGTGCGGTTCGCCTGTTGGGCCGCACTCTATGTGCTTTGGGTGGCCTGGCACGGAAACTGGTGGTGGCTTTTGGGCCTCCTCGTGGTTTTCGAGTTCTGCGTCTCCCGGAAGCTGAAGGGCTGGATCGACAAGCTGGCCACGAAGAGCCGTGCGCTCAAGGTGGCGTTGGGATGGCTCGACGCCATCATCTTCGCCGTCGTCGTGGTCACGCTGATCAACATCTTCTTCTTCCAGGCATTCAAGATTCCTTCCTCCTCCATGGAGCGTTCCCTTCTGACGGGCGATTACCTGTTCGTCGGCAAGACGGCCTACGGTCCCAAGCTTCCGCAGACGCCGCTTTCCGTCCCCTTTGTCCACAACACGATGCCCGGTTCGGGCAAGGAGAGCTACTCGACCGCCCTGCAGTACGGCTACAAGCGCCTCAAGGGCTTCGGCTCCGTCCAGCGCGACGATTACGTCGTCTTCTCCTTCCCGCACGGCGACACCGTGCTGAGCAAAGCCCCGGCCGAAGACTATTACACGCACGTACGCATGACTTCGCGCGAATACGCGGAAAAGACGTACGGGCCGCTGAAAGTCCGGCCGGTGGACAAGAAGGACCACTATGTGAAGCGTTGCGTGGCGGTGGCCGGCGATTCGCTCAGCGTGATCGACGGCTGGGTCTGGGTCAACGGCGTTCCGCAGGAGCGGTACCCCGGGATCCAGAACACCTACCAGGTCGTGACCAACGGCAACGCCATCAACCCCATCGTCCTGCGTGACATGGGCTTCAACATGGCGGAAGTCTGGTACAGCCAGACGCTCCCGGGCTATCCGGCCCTTCCGCTGACCGACGAACAACGTGAGAAAATCGAAACTTTGGCCAATGTGGAAAGTGTCGTGCAGAACGTCGACGTCTTTCCGCCCGACTATCCCGATTCGGAAATCATGCTTTTCCCCTTCGTGGAAACGGGCTGGACGCGCGACAACTACGGTCCGATCTGGATTCCGGCAAAGGGGGAATCCGTACAGCTGACCGCCGAAAATCTGCCGCTCTGGCGCCGCATCATCGAAGTGTACGAGGGCAACACCCTCGAGGTGACGGACGACGGCCGTTTCATCATCAACGGTGAAGCCACCGACACCTACACCTTCAAAATGGACTACTACTTCATGATGGGTGACAACCGCCACAATTCGCTGGACTCCCGCTACTGGGGATTCGTCCCCGAAGACCACATCGTGGGCAAGCCGCGGGTCATCTGGATGTCGACCGATGCGAACCTTCCGTTCCCGAAGAACATCCGCTGGAAGCGATTGCTGAAGTTTTTGTAAATGAAAATTTTATTTGTTTTTTTGGAGAAAAAACAAGATATTTGCAGCCCCTTTGGAAAATAGAAAATAAAAAAGATACAACAATGGCACGAGTTTGTCAAGTTACTGGAAAGAAGCGGGTGATCGGAAACAATGTTTCCCACTCCAAGAGACGTACTAAACGCGAATTCGCCCCGAACCTCAAGACCAAGCGTTTCTGGCTGGAAGAGGAGCAGCGTTTCGTGACCCTGAAAGTGTCCTGCAAGGGTATGAAGACCATCTACAAGAACGGTCTCGCCGAAACCCTGAAGGAATCCCGGGAAAAAGGTTTGATCAACATCGTTTAATTTTACGGATATGGCAAAGAAAGGTAACAGAGTTCAGGTGATCCTGGAATGCACCGAGCAGCGCCAGAGCGGTGTTCCCGGCATTTCCCGTTACATCACGACCAAGAACAAGAAGAACACGTCCGAGCGCATGGAACTCAAGAAGTACAACCCGTACCTCAAACGCTATACCGTGCACAAGGAGATCAAGTAAACCCTTAACTTTATTATACCATGGCAAAGAAAGCTGTCGCAACGTTCAGCGGCGACAAGTCGCAGCTGAAGAATGTGGTCAAGTGCATCAAGATGGTCAAATCCCCCCGCACTGGCGCCTACGCATTCGAGGAACAACTCGTCCCCACCGAAGAGGTGGCCGACTACTTCAAGAAATAATAAAGTGGGTAAGTTCGAAAGAAGGCCGACGGAGCGATTCGCCGGCCTTTCTTATTATGTCCCCAAGCTGGAGAGACAAAAAAAGAGTCAGGACGATTCCTGACTCTTTTTTGAGCCACTTGGCAGACTCGGACTGCCGACCTGCGCGTTACGAATGCGCTGCTCTACCGACTGAGCTAAAGTGGCTTGGTTTGGGACTGCAAAAATAGTCAAAAGTCCCGGATTCTAAAATATTTTTTTAAAAATCGTTCAGCCGGACGACCCGCAAGCCGTTGTGGGCCTTGATGCCGTTGGTATACGGCACCAGCGGGGTCTTGTTGATGACCACTTTCTTATCGGTGTAAGAGGCGTGGATGAAGGTCAGGGTGTCGCCTTCCCAGTAGGCGTAGGCCACGTGGGCGATGTCGAGGCCGGGGGTCGAGCTGTTGAAACCGACGATGTCACCCGTCTTGATGTTCTTGATGCACTTGGGCAGGTCGGCCTTGGGGATGTACCAGTAGTCCCAGGTTTCGAGATTCTGCTCGGCGGCGCGGATCTTGGCCACGTTCTTCGGATTGTCCTTAAGCTGCTTGTACGAGGCCGGATGGTTCGACATGAAGTTGAACTTCTGGTCGAGGGGCGAGCCGCCGCATTCGCGGCTCACTTCGCGGAAGATGCCGCGCGTGGTGCCCTGGATGATCCATTCGGAGGTGTAGTGCAGGCGGGAGGCGTAGCCGTCGACCTTGCCGTTGCGGTAGCGGAGCTTGCGGAGGTTGTCCACGTATTTGTCGAAGGTCGGTTCGGCGTCCTTGGCGGTCAGGGACAGGGCCAGGCACATTTCCACGAAGAGGATGCAGTCGGTCTCGCGGGTGTTGACCGTCAGGCGTTCGGGTTCGATCTCCAGCGTGCCGGCCACGTACGGCGTGCCGAGGAAGTGCTTGGCTACCTTGATGACCAGTTCGCTGAGGGGCAGGTCGCGGTCGGCGGCCACGAGGTCCATTACTTCGTTGAAATTCTCCACGTCTTTCTGCGTGAAGCGCGCATCGCCCTTTTCATAGGCGGAAGCGTTGAAAACGAGCCCGAGAAGGGCGCTGAGGAGTATGAGAATGCGTTTCATATTCAAAAAAAGGCAAGCCGGTAAGCCGGATTCTGTACCCGCAAGCGGGCTTCTGTCATTTATCTGATGCAGCCTACCCCTCGGCTCAGGCGAGCAGCCCTCAGACGCCGATATATTTGGCCTTGCAGCCCTCCGGTGCGTACCCCGGCGGCGTCGCCGACGCCGGTCGTGGGCTCTTACCCCGCGTTTTCACCCTTGCCGGCCCCGGATCAAGTCCGGGCCAAACCGGCGGTTGTTTTCTGTTACGCGCTCCATGAACTTTCACCCATCTGTGCTTTCCACAGGGAGGCGCTCTGCGCTGTCCGGACTTTCCTCACCGCCCGAAGGCGGCGCGACAGAAAAGCTTGCCGCTTGCAAAGGTACAAGAAAAATGGTTTGTCGCGTTTTTTTTCTATCTTTGTAACCCGTTAAATGACTAACGGGACTATGAAAATCGGCTTCGACAACGACAAGTATCTGAAGATTCAGTCAGATCGCATCAAAGAACGCATTTCGCATTTCGGGGACAAACTCTACATGGAATTCGGCGGCAAACTGTTCGACGATTTCCACGCCAGCCGCGTGCTGC
>CAMZDZ010000143.1 GCA_947305535.1 uncultured Fibrobacter sp. | reverse complement strand
ATATCTACCAGGAAGGCTGCACCAAGGTCGGCACGACCGGCATGGGTGATGCGATTATTAAGGCTCTCGGCTAATGGAGATCCCCGGTCAAGCCGGGGATGACAAAACAGAAAATTTGCCACCGGTTCACGCCGGTGGCTTTTCTATTAAGCGGATGTCCGGAAGGGGGGCTAAGCCTTCAGCACGTTCTTGTTGAACTCTTCGGGAGTCGTGAACGTGGGGACAATCTCGTGCAAGGCCTTAATGGCCACGTCGTCCCTGTTCTCGGCGGCAGCGCACTTGAGCTTCCAGAGGTCGACAACGAACTTGTCCGCGTCAATTTCGATCTGCTTTCCGATAAAGAGCAGCTTGTTGTGCGTGCCCTTGAGGCCTTCCTCGTTCATCAAAAGCTCTTCCTTGATCTTTTCGCCGGGACGCAGACCCGTAAACTTGATTTGCACGTCCTTGTAGGGCACCTTTCCGTACATACGAATAAGGTTTTCGGCCAATGTCAGAATTTTCACCGGCTGGCCCATGTCCAGCACGAAGATTTCGCCGCCATGCGCCATGCTCGCCGCCTCCATCACGAGGCTCACGGCTTCGGGAATGGTCATGAAGTAACGGATAATGTCGGGATGCGTCACGGTCACCGGCTTTCCCTGCTCGATTTGACGCTTGAACAGCGGAATGACGCTGCCATTGCTGCCGAGGACGTTGCCGAAACGCGTGGTCACAAAGTTGGTCTGACAGCCTTTCTGCTGGCTCAGGAACTGCACAATCATCTCGCAGCAGCGTTTGCTCGCCCCCATCACGTTCGTCGGGTTCACCGCCTTGTCGGTACTGATCATCACGAACGTGCCGACCCCGTTAAACATCGCAAGCGTAGCCATGTTGAACGTCCCGATGACATTGTTCTTGATGGCCTCCATCGGGCTCGACTCCATGAGGGGCACATGCTTGTGGGCCGCAGCATGGAACACCACGTTGGGCTTGTACTGCTTGATAATCTTGTTCATCCTGAAGAAGTCGCGGACACTCGCAATGAGAGTGACCAGGTTCAGGCTGTCACCATATTCCATCAGGAGTTCCTGCTGGATTTCGTAGGCGTTGTTCTCGTAGATGTCGACAATGATAACCTGCTTCGGGTTGTACCGGGCTATCTGGCGCACAAGTTCGCTGCCGATGCTTCCGCCGCCCCCCGTGACCATGCAGACCTTGCCCTCGATAAACTCGCGGATTTCCTTGTTGTCGAACTTGACGGACTCGCGTCCCAGAAGGTCTTCGACCTTGATGTCGCGAATCTGGCTCATGAAGTGCGTCGAGCCGTCATCCGACGGAGCTTCGAGCAGGGAACCGATAAACGGCAGCACCTTCACAGGCAAGCCAGTCTTGCCGCAGAGGTCCAGAATGACCTGGCGGTCCTTCGGCGGGCAGCTCGGGATGGAGAAGATAATCTGGTCAATGCGTTCGAGCATCGCTATTTTCGGGATATCCTTTGTCGTACCCGCGATAACGACTCCGTTCAGCCTGGTACCGAGCTTCTCCCGGTCATCGTCAATCAGGCAGACGGGCTCGATTTTATAGGCGTCGGTACTGACAAGGCCTTCCCGGGCATCCACCTTGTTGTTGGCAATTTCGTCGAGCAGCATCTTGGCGGCATTCCCCGCGCCGATAATCATGGTGCGCTTGTACTCCGCCTCCTTGGCCCCGGTAGCCACCAGGCTCACGAAGGAACGCTTGAAAATGTAGCGGAACATGCAGATACCGACCGTCGCGACCGTCGCATGCAATATGGCAAATTCCCAGGCACAATCGCCCTTGATGACATAAACGAACACGTTTGCGACAACGATGCCCGTCACCACGCCGTAAATGCAGCTGAAATAATCCTTTGTACTGAAATAGCGCCACATCCTGTTGTAGGCGCCAAAGAAAAGCAGGCTTCCGAAGCAGCAGACGGATGTCGTCACAAAGACCACAAAAAGGTCGGGACGTCCGATGCGGTCCGCAAAGAGCGGCAAGGGATAGTTAACGATTAACCCTGCAATGACAACGATAAAGGCGTCGGCAACGGCAAGAATCCTCTTGCGCAGCCTAAAATTATTCAAAGTTTCCTTTATCTTTCCCATACAGAACAGTCTCTCTCCATTCAAAATGTCACAGACAAAATAGAAATTACATCCTCAAAAAAGTAGCGTCACCACATAAAAGCGACCCGAACATAGGCAGATTTCTCGTCGACAAAGGTCATTTCCGCAAAATAGGCCACGTGCCGCCCGTGGAAACCGAGCGACGGGGCCAGGGTGTACACAAGAGGCGCCCCGTGGACAAAGCGTTTTTCGACGGTCTTGTACGGGTCGTCTATGCTGCTGCCGTAATCCACGCCCTTCCACAGCCACTTGTTATGGAGCCCGGCAAAGATCTCGCCGCCAAAGCCCAGCCTAGCATACAGCGTCCAGTCGACCGCGAGCGAATTCGGGCCGTTCGGGTTGCCTAGCGGGGCACCGAGATGCGCCATCTGCGCCTGCGCCGTGTCGTAATGGCAATAGGTGAACGGCTCCACGCGGGCGATTTCGGCAATGGAGCCGGCCTCGACGCGGCGGTTCCCCACGTAGAAATCATGCGCGACCTGGATACCGGCCATCGCCGCCCAGCGGTTGTTGCTGTACTTGTTCTCGTACACCGCGTAGGGCGATTCCATGTCGTCGAGGAAGAATTCGCCGTACACGCGGGCCAGGCCGAAAAGCTGCAGGTTCGCGTCAAAGGCCAGAGCCCCGTTATTCACGCGCTCGGTATAATTCCCCTTCTCGATAAACAGGGGGACAATCGGGACAAAGAGCCAGGGCTTGTTTTCGTTGTAGAGAATCTGGATTTCGCTCACGCCCAGGGACAAGGCGCCGAGGGCCAGCTCGTAGCGGTGCGCGTACAGGTTCCTGTCGTTCAGGTTGTCCTTGCTGTAGCTCCAGGAATTCACGCGCAAGTCGGCATAGGCGCTGAAAATGCGGAGCGGGCCGAACACAAGGTCCAGCGTAAGCATGTTGTACGGCAGGGCGAACTGGTTCAAGGTCAAATTGTTGTAGTAGCCGGGGCCGAAATGCAGCACGTCTCGGGCCAACTGGAGACGGGCAAAAGCATAGTTGAAGCCCATGTGCGCGCGGTACCGGGCGAAACTCACGTAATTAAGGCCGCCACGATCCTCCTTCTGCACGTCGAACACCTCGCCGTCAAAGCTGCGGGGTTTGGCAGCCGAATGCTCTTCGGCGTAAATTCGCGCGTCAAGGTCGAAATCCAGGGAATCCGCATACCCGCGGAAATAAAGCCCGCCATCGAAAGCAGGCCAAATCGTGTCGCCAAGGGCCTCGCCCCTGCGGTAATCCAGGCCCAGAATCGGGGAAACGGCAAAGGCATACGTGTGCGCGTCGGGTCCCGTGCCGAGCGAGTCGGCCACATAGACAAGGGAGGCGCGCTCCGTCTCGTGGAAAGAAGCGCGGAAATCCTTATTTCGCTCAGGATAGGTGAAAAAATGCCGCCCCGGGGCCACCGTCTGGCCATGGTAAACGAAGAGCATCGGGGCGTAGTCCAGCTGGCGAAGGTTGCGCGTACGCTCGGAACCGAGAACGGAACCGCTATACCCGGCAAACAGGTCGGCAAACAGCAATAGGAATACAACTAGAAAACGGCGCATTTTCAACCTTCTTCACGACAATATAATAAAAAGGAAGGGGCTCAGCCGCTAGGCTTTAATAAAGCGCCTGTTCATCTCGACATCGAATTTCGTCATGAGGTTGTTCCACTCCACCCTGTCATTGGAACAGTTGGTAATGAACGCCTTTTGCTGCTGGACCAGTTCCGTCATTTTGCGGATTTCGAGCGGACGAAGCTCGAAAGCATGGATTTTGCTCGCGAGCGCGGTGCACTGCAGCGCGTTTATCATGTAGTCGAACATGAATTCCTTGATTTTCTCGATGACTTCGATTTCGTCCCTGCGGAAAAACAGGTACTTGTCGTAGAGGAGCATTTCTATCTTGTTGACGAACACGCCGAACATGTTCACGTCGATTTCGGCGTTCGGAGAAAGGATCTTGTCGTTAAGGCCGTTACTGACAAAAAAGTCGGCATTGAGGATGGCGGCACGGATTTGCGTCAAGTACTTCATGTGCTCGCGCCTTGCACTCAGATCGGAACGGACCATCTCGATGACGACAGCGGTAATCAGGACAATCACGCCCCCGACCACGCCGCATACGATTGATAAAAAACAATTATGATCCATTCCCATTCCTACCGAACGCAGCCAAATTTAGATTATTGGTGGCACTTTAAGAACATCGTAACGAAAAAATCAGTTAAAAGAAGGATTATTGCATATTAATAACGCCCTTTTTAGGGAAAAAGCGGTTTCCATGCGACAAGTCCATTAGTTTATTATGATTAATTTGTCGTTATTCGTCTTTTACGCAGCGGATGCTCTTCGTGTAAAAACGGCGATTATAGTCATAGACCCGGGTCTGCACGAAATCACCGTCTGAAATCTCGTAATCATAGGCAAAGTCATAGTGAAGGACCTCTTTTGTCGTGTCAAAGACGACAGAATCAGCGACGTCCAGCGAATCATGCGTATAAGTCGTGTCAATTGTCACGATAACGCCCGTATACGAATCGCTCAACCAGAACCCCGCCATATTGGAGCGGAGACTGTACTGGCCCCCATACCTGTCCTGTGACGTCGTCACCGCAGAAAAACCCGTCGAGTTAGTGGGATTCACTTCATCGACCCACAAGCCGTCAACGGCAAGAAAATCGCCTGCATTGGGGGATGCCGCCCGCAAGTCGGTCCATTCCTCGTCCGAGGGCAAGTGCCAGCCAGCAGGGCACGCGGAATCCTTTTGTTCTACATAATAGTCTATGCCCGCCTTGTAATAGTAAATCGAATCGTTGCGGGAACAGTTCACATAAGTGTCGCACAAATACCAGCCCACGGGGCGGAACCTGAGATTTTCGGCCATCCACGTGAGGCTCCCTATCTTTATGTACCCATAGACGTTGCCGTCGCGTTCATCGGTAAAATACCCATATTCCAAGTCCTTGTTGAAATAGTTCTTCGCCCCGTTTAGAATAAACTCATTGACGGAATCCGCGCGATGTTTCGCGGCAACCCATTCTTCCACCCTGTCGATGTAGGCTGCATAGTCCGCGACGGAGTCCGTGTTGGCCCCCTGAAGGCAGCGGACAAATCTTAAGTCCGGCTTCCCGGCAAAAACCGTTTCGGAGGCAGCCCAATAGGACTCCGCCCGGCTCAACGCATCGATACCCAGGGAACTGCAAGTAGAATCGCATCCAGAAGTCACATACTCCCTGAGCGCATCGAATTCCCCCATGGTCGGCAAATGCCACCCCGGCGGACAAATGCCACCGTTAAAGGCGGTATCGGAGAATACGGTAAAATCCATCGCTTCGTCGTAGGTGTAGCTAGCGCCCGGGGCTTCGTCCGATTGACCGGAATCCCGGGAACCTTTCGCGGAAACATCATAAGCGCGGTCGGAACCGGACAAAAAGGATTCACTCGTAGGAGCCAAGACGTCATCACTGGATTCCGCCGCTCCGTTCGCCCCCCACAATGTATCGTAAAAATCAAGGTTTTCGGCCATCCACAGCTGGGAAGCGACAAGAACGGTCCTGTACGTTTTCCCGTCGCGCGGGTCCACCATGGATCCCGATTTCAAGGGTTCGCCGCCATTTTCGACTTCGACATGCTCCAGGGAATCTTCAACGGCTTGTTCGCCAGTTTCGATTTCGCCGCCCGAATAAACAGAATCGCCGTCGTCACAAGACAAGAGGACGGCTGCACATCCCGCAAGAAGCATCAGTGAAATTGCCGGCTTGTTCATTGAGTTCCACCCTTTTACGCGTCGAGAGAATCTATCTCTATTCGTTTTGTACCACCCTGTGATTAATATAAAAATAAATGCTATATTTTATACCGTAATTTTTTAACCCAGCCCGAAAACGGGCAAACAAAAAGGAAGAAACAATGGCTGACAATCTGTCCGTCCTCGGCAAGGCCCGCAAGGC
>CAMZDZ010000142.1 GCA_947305535.1 uncultured Fibrobacter sp. | reverse complement strand
CTTCGTCGATGCGCGGGAAGAGCGGCTTGCCTTCGCCGAACTGTTCGCCACCCTTCAGGATACCCCAGACGAGGTCGTTCTGGTCGGTGAACTTGCTGCCGAGCATGGCGAGGCCTTCCTGGGCCTTGGTCGGGATGACCGGCCACAGCAGGCACAGCGAGAGGCGCACGGCTTCGGCGGAGACGAAGAGTACGGTCGCGAGTTCGTCCTTCATGGCGGGGTCCTTCGCGAGCTTCCACGGAGCTTTGACTTCGAGGTAGCGGTTCACGCTGCGCACAAGCGTCATGATTTCGTCGATGACCTGCGAGAGCTTGACCTGCGGCACCCATTCCATGACGTTCGTGATGACGCGCTTCGCGATCGTCACCACTTCGTTGGCGGCGTCGTCCAGGGCGGTTGCCGCGGCGGGGAGCTTGCCTTCGAAGTTGTTGAGCACCAGGCGGTGCACGCGGTTGAGCACGTTGCCGAGGTCGTTCGCGAGGTCGCTATTGATGCGGCGGACGAATCCGTCGTGCGTGAAGTTAGCGTCCTGGCCCACGACCATCGCCGAGGCGAGGAAGTAGCGGAAGGCGTCCACGCCGTACTTTTCCATGTAGTCCATGGGGTTCACCACGTTGCCTGCGGACTTGCTCATCTTTTCGCCGCCGTTCACGAGCCACCAGCCGTGGGCGAGGATGTGCTGCGGGAGCGGGATGTCGAGCGCCATGAGCATGGTCGGCCAGTACACGCTGTGCGTGGTGAGGATGTCCTTGCCGATGAGGTGGTAGGTGGCGGGCCAGATGGGCGTGCCGTCCTTGTATGTCTTGTGGAAGGCGGTCGAGGCGCTCACGTAGTTGAGCAGCGCGTCGAACCACACGTAGGTCACGTAGTCCTGGTCGAACGGCAGCGGGATGCCCCAGCTGAGGCGCGCCTTCGGGCGGCTGATGCAGAGGTCGTTCAGCGGCTGGCGCAGGAATCCGCGGATTTCGTTCCAGCGGTAGTCCGGCACGATCCAGTCCTTGTGGCTTTCCAAGAAGTCAATCAACTTCTGCTGGTAAGAACCCATCTTGAAGAAGTAGTTCTTTTCCTTGAGCCATTCCACCGGGCGGTGGCTGATGGGGTCGCACTTGTTCTCGTCGAGTTCGTCTTCGCCGAAGAAGCGTTCCTCGCCGACGGAGTACCAGCCTTCGTATTCCTTGGAGTAGATTTCGCCCTTGTCCCAGAGCTTCTGGAGGCATTCCTGCACGTAGGCCTTGTGCTCGGGCATCGTGGTGCGGATAAAGAAGTCGTTCTCGATATCCATCTTTTTCCACAGGTCCTCGAAGCGGTGGTAGTATTCGTCCACGTGCTCCTGCGGGGAGACTTCGCGCTTGGCTGCAGCGCGCTGCACCTTCTGGCCGTGTTCGTCCGTACCGGTCAAAAAGAATGTCTGGTAGCCGATGATCTTGTGGAAGCGGGTGAGGATGTCCGCGAGGACAGTGGTGTAGGAGTGCCCGATATGCGGGGCGTCGTTAACATAATAAATAGGAGTTGTGACGTAAAAATTCTTCATGGTCGCAAATTTAGAAAAAAAGTGCTTTTTTGGCGCAATAAAGAAAAAATCCAGAAATGGCTTTCTGGATTTTTGTTTGGAAGATAAATACGTAATTTAATATAAACTAAAATAATTTGTTCTAACAAATCTTTATTGTAAATTTTATTTATCATTGCCCTGCATGATAAAAAATTGGTATATTTTTTCAAAAAAAGGCAATTTTATGCAGTTTATCGATTTAGCCAAGTCCCGTTACAGTTGCCGGGCATTCTCTGAAAAGCCCGTCGAAACCGAAAAACTCGACCTCGTCCTCGAGGCTGGCCGTCTGGCGCCTACGGCGACCAACGCTCAGCCGGTCCGGGTCCTTGTCCTCAAGTCCGAGGAAGCCCTGACCAAGCTGCGCGGACTTACCCGCATGGCCTACAATGCCCCCGTGGTCCTGGTGGTCCTATATGATACGGACGTCAGTTGGAAGGCCGCCAACTACAACGACCCGTTCGATGCCGGGGACATGGATGCAAGCATCGTGGCGACCCACCTGATGCTCGCCGCGAAGTCTGTCGGGCTCGACAGCCTCTGGGCCCGCGCTTTCAATGCCGCCGAAGTGGCGAAAGCCTTCGATTTGCCTGAAAACGTCCACGTGGCCTGCATCGTCGATATCGGGTACGCCGATCCGGAAAATGGCGGCCCGAGCCCGAGGCATTCCGCGCGCAAGCCCATGGCCGAGTTCGCGAAGGAAATCTAGTGCAGGGAAGGGGCTCGAACGCCCCGTTTTTTGCGCTTTTTTGCCCGTTTATCCACCTTTTTTCAAATAAATATTCTAAATTTGCCCCCGTGACTGTTCGATTTATCGCCAAGGCGTAAATCACCCCCGCTCCCACGGGAGCATCCACCCATAGCCGTCAAGTCTCCTAGGAGGCGCTAGTAAGATGGCTCCCACTATCAACACACATACAGTCACCCCGCTTGCAGGTTATTTTCCAGCCTGCCTGTGTGGCCAACCCTTACTTTATGAGGTGCCCAGATGGAAATAATCACTCTCGCATGCACGCTCGTCGTAGTGGTGCTTTGCATTGTTATCCTTGCTAAGGTTAACAAGCTTCTCACGATGCTTCGTACCCCGATTTTCAAGAAGCTCACCCCGGACATGAACCTGAAGCCGGCCTCTCGTCGCCCGATTAACGCTCAGGAAATGGCTCAGCGCGGTGAACGCAACAATAGGGAAAATCGCAATGGCAAGGATCGTCCGAACAAGGACAATCGTGAAAATCGCGGTCAGAACAACCAGGCCCAGTCTGGTCGTGACCGTAACGAACAGCGTCAGGAACGTGGCCCGCGTCGTGAACGCCGCGATGGCCGTCCTCGTCGTGAAGCTGGTGTCGCTGCTCCGGCCGAACAGGCCGCTCCTGCTGCCGAGGCTCAGGCCCCGGTTGCTGAAGCCCAGACCGAACGCCGTCCGCTCGCTCCGCGTATCCCGGTTGAAACTCCGGCCGCTCCGGTTGCCGAAGTCGCCCCTGTTGCCGCGGCCGTGGAAACTCCGGTGGAAGCCGTGGAAACCGCTTTTGATCCGACGAAGGTGCGCTATGGCCGCCGCAACGTGATCAAGAAGGCTCCTGAACTTTCCGACGAAGAAGCTTAATCGCCGATTCAAGGAAATCGAAGCAAATAAAAATCCCAGTCCGTAAGGGCTGGGATTTTTGCATGCGCCGCTGCACAAAAAAAGACCTCCTGCCTGGGCAGAAGGTCCGAAACGTTTTCCAAAGGTCGTTCTACTTGGTGAACGCCTGAATCTCTTCGGTGTCTATGTTGCTTGCGTTTGCGTAGACAACCGAGACAATCTGGATGGACGGGCTCGGGGTCTTGTTGATTACGCTGCGCAAAGCCTTGGCGCCCATGTCGAAGGTGTTCGCGATGGCGGAGAACTGGATGGTCGAGTCCTTGAGGCCGTTCAGGATGGGCTCGTTCATGTCGACGGTGTAGACGTTCTTGCCCCTGAGCAGGGACATCGTCTCCGCGTTGACGAAAGAACCCGTGGCGAACGCGACCGCGTATTTTTCGTGCTTGTGCCGTTGCGTGTAGAGTATGAGGCTGTCCTTAGCTTCGGAGGCGTCCCTTACGATGATTACGTCGACGAGGCCCTCGTCACGGGCTTTCTGGATGGCGATGCTTCTGTCGTATGATCCGCCGATGGGGTAGCAGAGCGTGAGGATTCTTTCTTCCTTGATCTTGTCGCTGATTTCTTTGCCGATTTTGTCGTTGTCGGCGACCACGGTCGAGCTAACGGTTGTTTGGAGCGGGCTGTTCTCGTGCAGCTTCTGGTCAACGACGACAATGGGAACCTTCGTGCCCGTAAGGACAATCATGTTCTCGATGGCCTTGTCGCTGGGCATCATGATGATGCCTTTCATGTTCGGAATGTCGGAAATGCCGCTGAGCGTCTTGAGGACTGAGGTGTTGACCGTGTCCGCGTCGCGGTAGACGGCCATGATCTTGTAGTTCTCTTTGTCTCCGACTTCCTTGGCTCCGGTGTAAATCTGGTCCCAGTACGGAATCTTGCTTCCGAGCAGCATGAGAATAGTGCCGTTGCTCGTCTGGGTTTCTTTAGGAACGTCTTCTTGATTGCATGACGTCAAAAAAGCCATACCGAGCGAAGCAAAGAGTAAACCAAAGGACTTCTTCATAGAACGTAAAGAAATTAGAAAAATTTTTAGGTTTTCAAACCCTAGAATTCAATAAGACCCTTTTCGGCGTCGGCGAGAATGACCTTCGTCACCATTCCGACGAAGAGCCCGTGCCCGACGATGCCCACGATGTGCTCCAAATCACGTGCAAGCTTGTCCGGGTCCTCGATAATCCCGAATTTCGCGTCGGCGATCAGGTTGCCCGAGTCGCTGATGACCGGGCCGTCCTTGCCGGGAGCTCCCATGCGCACCTTGAGGTCGCCGCCGAGCTTCTTCACGCGTTCGGTCACCACGGCGATGGCTCCCGGGATGATTTCGAGGGGTACGGCGAACTTCTCGCCGAGTTTGTTCACCTTCTTGCCCGAATCCGCGATGATCACGTAGTAGTCCGTCATCGAGGCGACGATCTTTTCGAGCAGGTGGGCCGCACCGCGACCCTTGATCAGGTTCTTCTGGTCGTCGATTTCGTCGGCGCCGTCGATAACCATGTCGAGGTGGCTGACTTCGCCCATTTCCTTGAGGGGGATGCCGAGGCTACGGCACTGCAGCGTGGTGCTCCAGCTCGTGCTGACTCCCGTGACGTGCAGGCCTTCGGTCTTGATGCGCTCGGCAAGGCGGTTCACCATGTGTGCAGCGGTACTTCCCGTTCCAAGCCCCACGGTCATGCCGTCCTTGATCATGTCTGCCGCGCGGACTCCAGCCGCCTTCTTGAGTTCGTCCATCGTTGCCATTAGCGCCATCTCCTGTTTTCGTTCTGGTCGTAGTCACCGTTAAAATCGCTGTCGTAGCTTTCGTCGCCGTAATCGTCGTAGTCTTCGTCCGGGAAACCGGATTCGAGTTCGGTGTAGCTTGGCGATTCAATCGATACAACTTCCACTTCGAAGATAAGGTCCTTGCCCGCGAAAGGGTGGTTCCCGTCGACGAGGACCGTGTCGTTGTAAATTTCCTTGACGGTGTAGATACCGTCGCATTCGTCATCGTCGTTCAGGTTGAGGTCGTCGCAGAACTCGTCTGCCGTTTCGGGAAGCTGGAATTCGCGGATGTCGTTGTCCTGGAACATCTCGAGTTCCATTCCCAGCCAGAGTTCGCCCACGTCGCGCAGTTCGTCCTTGGGAACCTGCATCACGAGGTCCTTGCGGTATTCGCCGTAGCCCAGCTTGCTGGGGATCTTTACAGAAAATTTTTCGCCGAGCCTGCGCCCGAAGAGTGCGCTTTCCAGGCCCGGGATTATATTGTTGTAGCCGTGGATGTAGACAAAGGGATAGGTGGGGGGGACTTCCTCCAGGATTCTTCCGGACGTTTCCCTGAGGACGTATGCGATGCTCACCTTTGTCTTGTCTTGAATTATTTCCATACGGATACAAATATAGGAAGATTATTACTACATTACGGCTATGCTTTACGGAATATGTTCTGACATCCATTCCAACCTTGCCGCGTTCGAAGCGGTGCTGCAGTCCATGGAGGACAACCGTGTCGAAAGGACGGTTTGCCTGGGCGATCTGGTTGGTTATGGAGCCGACCCTAATGAATGTGTTGAACTGGCTAAAGTGAATATGGATATCTGCTTGATCGGCAACCATGACAGCGTGGCAATCAAGCACGAGTCCAGCCTGGGGTTCAATCCCTTTGCCAAGCAGGCTATCGAGTGGACGCAGCGGGCCCTGTCCGTAGATTCTGTCGCGTACATCCGTTCTTTGCCGTATATCCATGACGAAAACGACATTTGCTTTGTGCACGCTTCGCCCTTGAGTCCGGCGGACTGGGTCTATGTGACCGAGCTTGAAGATGCGCTGGATGCGTTCGAGAATTTTTCCGGACGTTACTGCTTTGTCGGCCATACGCACAGCCCCGTCATCGTGGCGAGCCGTTCGCTTGCGA
>CAMZDZ010000141.1 GCA_947305535.1 uncultured Fibrobacter sp. | reverse complement strand
CCCCCCCTCCTCAAAAAAAAGATTATATTACTTAATATGAAAAAGATTTGCCTCTTACTCTTAACATTTCTTGTTCTGTGGGCCTGTGACAACAACGGCACAAGTGGGCCCATTATCATCGGCGATGCAGACACATCCAGTTCGGTGGAATCTTCATCTTCAAAAGAATCCTCGTCAAGTAAAATTCGGAGTTCGTCCAGCATCGCGCCGAGCAGTTCAAGCAAAGCCAAGTCCAGCAGTTCGAGCAAAGTAAAGTCCAGCAGTTCCGTACAGTCATCGTCGTCTGCAACAGGGAACTCGAGCAGTTCTAATTGTTCTTATACTGAAGTTTCCCCCATTCATTTCCAGAAAACAGAAGTCTCTCGCAACAACGATGCAACCATATTCACCTTCGATGGCAAAGTAGACCTGAACGAGCCATGCTTTCCAAGGGAACTCGAAAACGCACCGTTCTTCACAGACATGGAATTGTATCTAGCACATGTGGATCCGTCTGGTCAAAACGAAGAAACCCCGATTCGGCTCCAATACACGAAACCTCCATTCCCCACATCTACAATTGACCTCGGCGCAATGAACGTAAGAATGACCGACACAGAAAAAATACAGTGCGGGACTTTCAAACTGATCATCGAGGTCGATGCATCAGACGATACAACAAATCTCCGAAAGTATACCGCAATTGATTCCGTGGAATTCGTCCGTGAACCCGAATTCTGCCTGGCTGAGCCGTCATCCTCTTCTTCGGCCGAGAACACCTATCCACCCATCGAACTTAAGATAAAAACAGGCCGCATGACCACATCGGCCACCAAGGGCTACTCGTTCAAAAACGATGCCGAAGTTCCCAAGGCGCAAGCTCAAATCCAAGTTAGCTTGGATGAATTAACAGGAGAACTCACGCTCCAGGGCGTCAATGGTTACAAGGTCGCCAAGTATAAAAATCAGGACGACAGAAACTACGATGACGATTGGTCGAGCACAAAGCTTCCCCCTTCACCCGTCCACATAAGCGATTTTAGGTTCGCAAGAAAAGAACTCGCCGGAATCGCCGACAACTTCAACAGAATGGCATTCTGGGTCGTCATCGGGCCGGCCTTCAATGAAAGTACTGGCGAAGATTTCTACGCCGTCACCCTCGACGCAAGGGGATATACAAACGCCGACGGAGCCACGGATTTATTTATTCTCTACTGCAAGAAGTAGCTGGTTTCATCCATCATAAAGCCCGTCAAACAGATTCCAACCAGCGACTGAGGAATACGTTATAGACGGAATAGGACTTCCCTTCCAGAGAAAGCGTTTCTAGCAGGAGTTCCTTTTCTACAAGAGATTCCAGCATCCGCTTCACCGCAGCCCCAGTCCCCAATTTATACTTGTTTATAAAACTGCCCGCAGTTGGCTGTTCGACGGAGCCTTCCTTGGCGACCGCCTTCAGGAATTGCCACTGCTTATCCGTGAGCAAATTGCGGCGTTCGATAAAGCCGGGGACGTTTTCCTGCAAGATCTGGGCACAGGCCCGCTTCACTTCGGCTATGTCAATCTTCTTGCTTGCGTTGCGGAAGATGCGATGGCATAGATACTGGGTATAAAAGGTATGGTTGCGCGTCCATTCCAGCACGAAATCCAGGGCCTCGGCATCAATCCGGCGGTGCCCCTTCTCGAAGAGATTCACGATGAACGAGCCATAGACTTCCTTGTCAATTTTTTCGAGATAGACGATATGCGTGCTTTCGTAGAACGGGCTTTTCGCATTCACGAACATATCCGCCATCACGTGCTTCTTGCTCCCGCAAAAGACAAAGCGGACATTCTTGAGAGGCTGGATATACGTGCGCAGCAGCGCCTCCATATTGACACCCTTAAAGTCGCGAATCACCTGGAATTCGTCAAACGCAACAACGAACTTGTCTTTCAGGCTCCCCAAATAGTCAAAAATGCTTCTGAGCGTATCGAGTTTTTGCCCCTCGTTCTGGTACGTGACGCTGACCTGCGGCGAACCCGTAATCGGATCGTACGACAGCAGCGGGCGAATCCCGCCAAATACCGAAAAGAACTTCTTGATGGCTGACTCCACCTTGACGCTGCGGATGACCGCCTCCGAGAACAACTTGACAAAGCCCTCCAGGTCATCTGCCGAATAAATGTCGCAATAGCAGAGGGTCGTTTTCGGCTGCATGCGGGAAAGTTCGTCCAGGACCCGGAAAACAAGCCCCGTCTTGCCGTATCGCCTCGGAGAAATCAACGTTACGTTCACCCCGTTCTGCAGGTCATCTATAATGGCACTGGTCTCTTTTTCGCGGTCGCAAAAGAATTCCTTGCCTTCGTACGGAGACAAAACAAAAGGATTTTCCATATAGGCGCCCTCACTTAACAAAGTGTAATATACAAAATGTAATATACAAAATGTTAAATAGAAAGTCAACAACAAAGTCCGTTTTTCGTCCCAAAGCAAAAAAGTGAAAAAATGTGCAGTGAAACTATTGACATTTGCCCAAGAGTGCACTATATTTATATAAGTTGCTGCTAAAATTGGATTTACGGCATAAAAGCGAGGCAAAAAGATGGACAACACAAAGAAAAAGGAACTGACGGATCGTCAAGCGGAAATCTACGAGTACATCAAGAAATACTCCAAGGAGAACCACATGCCGCCTACCGTGCGCGAAATCGGCAACCATTTCGAGATTTCGTCTACGAACGGCGTCCGTTCCATTCTCGCCGCCCTCATCAAGAAGGGCTACATCAACCGCTCGCCCCGTCTCAGCCGCGGTCTCGAGATTCTCTCGAACGGCAGCGACAGCCAGGAACCCGCATCAAACAACACCATTGAAATTCCTATCGTCGGTCGCGTCGCAGCCGGCCAGCCGATTCTTGCGGTGCAGAACCTCGAAGGCACCGTCACCATCGACCGCGACTTCCTCGCCTGCCGCAGCGACGTCTTCGCACTCCGCGTCAAGGGCGACTCCATGATCAACGCCGGCATCTTCGACGGCGACCTCATTTTCGCGCGCCAGCAGAAGAGCGCCGAACAGGGAGAGATTGTCGTCGCGCAGATCGACAACGAGGCGACGGTCAAGTACTACCATCCCAGCTCCGACCACATCGAGCTGAGGGCCGCAAACCCGAAGTACCGCCCGATCATCGTGAACAACCGCAAGGACTTCTCGATTGCCGGCCGAGTCATCGGCGTGATGCGCAGGGTCAACTAGGCCCAGCCCCTGGGGTAAAAGCCCTGCCAGTTTTAAACAACATAAAAAGGACCCCGAGGGGTCCTTTTCGTTTTAGACTTGAACAATCTGCCGACTATTCGAAATCGGCGAATTCTTCTTCGGCGTCCTTGATATCGGCTGCGTCCGGTCCTTCGCCAAACTCGCTATCGTCCTCGGCCTCGTCCAGGGAGTCGCCTCCCATGGCACCAAGCTGGTATTCGACCTTGCGGGCTTCCTTGGACTGTCCGAGTTTCAGGATCGCGGCACATTCCTCGCAGTAGCCGAGGTGCTTGTCCACCCAGAATTCCGGGGACACGAGGTTCTTGTTGCAGCGTGTGCAGATCTGGGTAGCCGCTTCGCGCGTGAACGCGAGATTCTGTTCCTCGAGTTCCTTGAGCAGGCGCTCGGTCAGCTCTTCCTGCGTTTCTTCAGCAAGGGAAATCTTGTGACGGATGGCGGAAGTCGGCTTCATGTCGAGGTTCTTCATTTCGGAAGAGACCTTCTTCTTGTTGGCGCGCTCTTCGTTCTCGTCGATTTCGAAGAAGAAGATGGACTTGCTCAGCTTCTTGCCGCCTTCGAGCAGGACAGCATAAGGAATCTCGACCTTTTCCTTGCCGGCCTTCTTGGCCTTTACATCTTCGACGGCTTCGGCCACCGGCTGCGGTTCATCGACCACAGGTTCAACCTTCGCGGCCTTCTTGGCGACCTTGACTACCGGTTCAACGACCTTTTCCTTCTTGGTGGCGGGAGCCTTCGCGGCTTTCTCCACCTTCTCGGCCTTGGCAGGTTTGGCAGCCGGCTTCGGGGCGGCCTTGGCCGGCTTGGCGGCCGGTTTCGGAGCCGACTTGGCGGGCTTGGCGGCCGGCTTTGCTGCAGGCTTTTTTGCCGGAGCCTTCGGAGCCGGTTTGGCAGTTTTTGCGGCCGGCTTGGCGGGCTTGGCGGCAGCCTTCTGCGGCTTGGCAGAGGACTTGGCTACAGGCTTTGCAGATTTAGCAGGAGCCTTTGCGGCAGATTTAGGGGCGGGCTTTGCAGCAGGCTTCTTTGCCGCGGCCTTCGGGGCCGGCTTGGCAGGCTTCGCAGCCGGCTTGGCAGACTTTGCAGCCGGTTTCGAAGCGGATGATTTGGGAGCAGGCTTCGCGGGCTTCGATGCAGGCTTTGCAGCGGGCTTTTTCGCCGGAGCCTTCGGAGCCGGTTTGGCCGCTGCCTTTTTAGCAACGGGCTTCTTTGCCGGAGCGTTCTTTGCAGCGGAATTTTTCGAAGACACTTTTTTAGAGCTCATACTTATTTCTTTTCCACAATTTTGATGTTAATAATCGAATCAAACTGTTCCACGCGGCACACCACGTCGTGTCCTTTGATGACGCGGCCAAACACGGTATGCTTTCCGTCCAGGTGGGGCTGGGGCATCTGCGTGATAAAGAACTGGGAGCCGGCAGTGTTCGGGCCACGGTTCGCCATGGAGATGACACCATATTCATGCTTCAGCTTATTCGGCTCGTCGTCAATGGTGTAGCCGGGACCGCCCGTACCGTTGCCGTCGGGATCGCCACCCTGGATCATGAAGCCGTTAATCACGCGGTGGAACGTCAGGCCGTTGTAGAAGCCCTTCTCCGCAAGGTCCACAAAATTGGCGACCGTGTTCGGGGCTTCCTTGAAATTCAGGTCGACGACGATTTCACCTTCGTCGGTGGTTATCGTGGCCTGGATTTCCTTGACGCCGCTATAATCTCTGTTGAAAACCTTCCCTTCGGCAAACGCCAGGGAACATAGGCCAAAAACAGCCATGCAAAGAATGAATTTTTTTACCACTTTCTGGACTCTCAATGTTGTGCCGCACCATGCACGGAATGTGCTTCCCAAATATACATTTTTTCGAATCGAATATTGCTCCGGGGCCTCAGTGTTCCTCGTCAATTGCCTATTTTTCTATATTTACCCCCAAAAAAGACCCACAACGATATTTTTATCGCACCTATGCCGCAAAACGACAATATCAGAAACTTTAGCATTATCGCCCACATCGACCACGGCAAGTCCACCCTCGCCGACCGAATGATCGAACTGACCAAGACCGTCTCGAAGAACGAGATGACGAACCAGCTCTTGGACGACATGGACCTGGAACGCGAAAGGGGCATCACCATCAAGGCGCACGCCATCCGCATGGTCTACGAACGCGACGGCAAGGAATACATCCTGAACATGATCGATACGCCGGGGCACGTGGACTTCACGTACGAAGTGAGCCGTTCCCTGGCCGCCTGCGAAGGAGCCATCCTCGTGGTGGACGCGAGCCAGGGCATCGAGGCGCAGACGCTTAGTAACCTCTACCTCGCCCTGGAAAACGACCTCGAGATTATCCCGGTTTTGAACAAGGTGGATCTCCCAGGCGCACAGCCCGACCATGTGGCGCAACTCGTGGGCGACCTGCTGGGCTACGACCCCGAAAAGATCCCGCGCATCTCGGCCAAGACGGGCCTGAACGTGGACCAGGTGCTCGACAAGATCGTCGACGAGATTCCCGCCCCCAAGGGCGACAGCGGCAAGCCGCTCAAGGCATTGATTTTTGACTCGGTCTACGACTCCTACCGCGGCGTCATCAACTACATCCGCATCGTGGAAGGCACCCTCAGGGCCGGCATGAAGATCAAGATGATGAAGACCGGCGCCGAGTACATGGTGACCGAAGTCGGCACGTTCAGCATGCACCGCGACCCGCGCGACGAGCTCTCCGAAGGCATGGTGGGCTACGTGCTCGCGAACGTGAAGACCATCAGCGACGTGAAAATCGGCGACACGCTCACCGACGCGGCCAACCCGGCCACCGATCCGCTCCCGGGCTACAAGGATATCTTGCCGATGATCTATTCCGGCATCTACCCCATCAACCCGGAAGACTACAAGGACCTGCGCGAGGCACTCGAAAAGCTCCGCCTGAACGATTCGGCCATCAGCTGGGAACCGGAAACCTCCGAAGCGCTGG
>CAMZDZ010000140.1 GCA_947305535.1 uncultured Fibrobacter sp. | reverse complement strand
AATACCACTTGGCCACATACGGCTGCCAGATGAACGAGTACGACTCGGCGATGATCGCCCAGGAACTCGACATGAGCGGTTGCGTCGAAACGAGCAACCAGGAAGATGCCGACTTCATCATCGTGAACACCTGCAGCGTGCGCGAAAAGGCCGAGGAAACCGCCATCGCGAACATCAGCAAGCTCAAGTACCTGAACAAGAAGAACCCCGACGTGAAGGTGGTCGTGTGCGGCTGCATGGCGAAAAACCGCGGGCCGGAACTGCTCAAGCGCCTCCCGAACGTGAGCTACATCGTGGGCCCGGACCAGTACAAGAAAATCCCGGAATTGCTGTTCGGCGATGCGCATAGCCCGCTGCACCAGACACACCACAAGATGTTCATCGACGAGGACCTGAGCGAGAACTATCTGGGCGAATACGCGAAACTCCAGAACGATTTCAGCACGTTCGTCGCCATCCAGCGCGGTTGCAACAAGCGCTGCAGCTACTGCATCGTGCCGTACCTGCGCGGGCCCGAAAAGTACCGCGACATGGACGACGTGCTTACAGAAGTCCGCAAGGCCGCCGACAAGGGCATTACCGAAGTGACGCTCCTCGGCCAGACCGTGAACGCCTACAAGACGGAAGGCGGCAACTTCGCCGACCTCCTCACGAAGGTTTCAGAGATTGGCGGCATCCGCCGCATCCGCTTCACGAGCCCGCACCCGAGGCACTACACGAACGAACTCATCGACGTGTTGCTCAACAACCCGAAGGTCTGCCACTACGCGCACATCCCCATCCAGAGCGGCTCCGACGCTATGCTCAAGAAGATGCGCCGCCAGCACAACATGGAGCAGTACCTCTCGATTATCGAGCAGCTGCGCAGCAAGGACCCGTTCTACGGGATTTCTACCGACGTCATCTGCGGATTCGTGGGCGAAACGGAAGAAGATTTCGAGGCGACCCTCAAGGCATTTGAAACCTGCCAGTTCGACTCTGCGTTCATGTTCATCTACAGCCCGCGCAAGGGCACGGAATCGTACAAGGAAGCCGAGACGCTCACCGAACAGGAAAAGAACGAGCGCCACACGCGCCTCGTGGAACTGCAGAACGCCATCACGCTCAAGCGTAACCAGATGATGCTCGGCCGCACCGAGGAGTTGCTGGTCGAAAAGAACTCCGTGCGCGACGAGACGGAACTGCGCGGACGCACCGACAACTTCAAGAAGGTCGTTTTCAAGCCCGAAGAAGGCCAGATCGTGAAGCCGGGCGACTACGTGAAAGTTAAATTAGATGATATCAAGGGTTGGACGATTAGAGGGAAACTGGTTTAGACGAGAGACGAGAGACGAGAGATTAGAGGCTAGAGGCTAGTGAAAATGAAAAATTCATTCAAACAGGCGATTGTTTTAGCAGCAGTTTTTGCAACAGCCGCATCCGCTCAGGCAGACGGATCGGCAAACAGTCTGATGGCCGAGGCTCAGAAGGCCTACGTGTCGGGCAACTGGAAAAAGGCCGCCACGGCCTTTGAACAGGCCTGCCCCAAGCAGCCCGCCGACAGCCGCACCGAATGTTATCTGTGGAACGTCCTTGCGCTATCGCAAACGGGCAACGCGAACGACTTCGCCAAAGCCGGAAAGCGCCTCGACAGCCTGATCCAGGTGACCAATCCGCAAAAATCCGTTTACGCCGACCTCATGATGACCCGAGCCCAGTTCCAGCTGTATCTCGGCAAGTTCGAGAACGCGGCCAACGCGCTCGTCCACGCCATCGAGACCTCGAAGACGGAACAGGCTCCCGTACTCCAAAAGGTTTGCACGGCCGTCCAGGCCAAAATCACGCAGGACAACCTGACGGAAGCTTGTTCGAACCTCGGGAAGGCGCAACCGGCAAAGACAGCCGCCCCCCAGACGCCCGCTCAGAATCAGGCTTCAAAACCGGCCGCAACGACTACAAACACGGCACCTACAGCCGCGCCGGCAGTCATCGACCTCCCCGATTTCGATACGGACGAAACCGCAAAAAAATCCGCACCGGCAGCCGCAGTTCAAGCCCGCCAGGAAGAGGCATGGACACTTCAGCTGGGCGCCTTCAGCATGAAATCAAACGCAGAAGCGCTTATGGAGAACTTAAAGAAACGCAAGATTCCATGCCGAATTGTCGAGCAGCCCCAGGAATCCAGGACTTTATATGTAGTTCAGTCTGGTGATTTTGTATCAAAAGAAAAGGCAGTGGATTACGGAGCAAAAGAACTTTCTCCGTTAAATGTGGATTTCCGTCCGACTTTAAAGAAATAATTACCAAAAAATTGCCGATTTTGTACTAAAACGGGCAATTATTTCCTTTTTTTAACCTTTCAAAGTAACGAAAAAATACTATATTTGATGCACACCCTAGCCGGGGTGGTGAAATTGGTAGACGCGCCGGACTCAAAATCCGGTACTCGCGAGAGTGTGAGGGTTCGATTCCCTCCCCCGGCATAAAGGCTCGGAAATTGAGGTTAAGATGGCTAAATGGCGTAACGTTATGACTATGGTACTGGTGGCTGGCTCCTTGGCTTTTGCCCAGTACGACTATGACTACGATGAATCCGCATCTTCAGATACCGAGCAGTCTTACTCTTACGGCGAGTCCAACGAAGACGACGACTTCGACAAGATGGATGCCGCCGACGCCAAGAAAAAAGCTCAAGAAGAAGCAAACGAACCCATCCCGACCGAAGAAGATTCCAAAGTTGGCGAAGCAAAAGCCAGCGGCGACGAATGGGAAGGATTCCGTTACGAAGAAATGGGACTTACCCAGTGGGAATTCCAGCAGGCTAAGGAAGAAGGCGTCACTCGCGAAAAGCTCACCCATCTTGTCGAGCTTGGGATTCGCCCCTCTGAATACCTGCAGAAGCCGTGGGTCCGTCTTGGCGTGACCGAAGAACAGTGGCTGAGCCAGCGTTCCCAGGGTCTTGAAGACGCGGACATCGACCGCTCCTACAGAAACCGTTCAGGTGACCAGGGATACGCCTATCTCTCTCTCCTGATTCCGTCCCTCTACCAGTGGAAGGTCGACCACACGTCCAAAGCCATTTGGATTGACGCCCTCTGGATTGCAGGTGTCGGCGCTACCGCATACATGGCTTACGACAAGAACACCAACTGGTTCTATTTCCTCATCCCGGTTGTTGGAGCCCATATCTGGTCGTTCGCCGATGCATTCTTCAGCACTCAGTGGGCCAACAACCCCGATGCAAACCGCTTTAGTTTTGGCATCATCCCGACCCCGGACAAAGGTGTCGCGAGCATGCTGCAAATGAAGTTCTAAGGCCATGCAGCTCGAGCTGTTAAAGAGCAAGATTCACAGAGCTACCGTAACTGACGCGAACCTGAACTATCAGGGTTCCATCACTATTGCCCGCGACCTGATGGATGCGGCCAATATCCTCCCCTACGAAAAGGTAGGCGTGCTCGACGTGAACAACGGCAACCGCCTCGACACCTACGTAATCGAAGGTCCGGCCAAGTCCGGCATGATCTGCCTGAACGGAGCCGCGGCCCGTCTGGTTCAGCCCGGCGACCTCGTGATTATCGTCGCCTACGCAAGCATGACCCCGGAAGAAGCCAAGAACTGGCAGCCGACCGTGGTCCATGTAAACGAAAAGAACGAGATTGTTTAGCAGCCAGCTACCGGCCATCAGCGCCGCTCGTCCCTCATAGCGCTCCGCTCCTAGCACTCCGCTCATTTACTATATTCCAAACATGCGGTTATTGTTACTGGCAATCGTCCTTGTCTCGTTTGCTTTTGCGGCCAACCCCGCAAAGGGCGATTCCGCCATTGCCGCGGCAGCCGTCCCCGACACCATCTACGATACCGTATACGCGCCTCTAGAAAGCGGCATCCCCTGGAACCACGAGGTGTTTCCTAGGGAACGCTTGCTCCGCCATCCCACTTTCGATCCGGCCCTGACCGTTGCATACACCTACTCGGCAAGCTTCGTAGGCGGCTCATTCGGGACGTTCGCGCAGCAAAGCTACCTCGCCCACTGGAACTACGAATTCTCGCCGGACCTGCACCTGTTCGGCTCTATCGGCCTCTGGATGCCGCTGTACAGCAACCTGAACTACGACATTCCCAGGGAAGACGTGCGGCAGGGAACCGTCCGCCCCATCATCCCCAACGTCGGCCTGGAATACAGGATCAACAACAACGCCTACCTCCGCATCGGAGTAACCAAGGAAGATGACGTTTTGAAAGCCTACGGACCCATGTACCGCTACTACGGGCCTTGGAGAAATTCTAACTTTTACCCGTGATGCGTTTTTTTAACATGTTGGTGTTCGTTGCTCTGCTTGCGCTTGTCACCGGGTGCAAGGAAAAGGAACAGCCCAAAGTTCAGGAAAAGCGGAAGTACGCGGGCTCGCTGGAAGTCCTCAACAGTTGTGGAGAAGTGGGTTCGGCAGCAAAAATGACTTCGTTCCTGCGCAGGAACGGTTTCGACGTGGTCAGCTACAGGAACGACCTCCTCCAGAACTACGACGAGACGATACTTGTACTCAGGAATCCTGAATGGGAAGGCGCCCAGGCACTCGCCCAGACGCTCCGGACGAAAAACATCATGAAAGTCGCTAGCAAAAGGGCGAACGACATAGACGCTACAGTATATATAGGCAAGGATTTTAAACAAATCATAGAACCCGAACAGGGAGAACCCAATGACAACGAATAAGCAAGAACTGCCCCAGTCCGTATCTGTCGGCGCAAGCATTCTGTTTGAACTGCGCGCACAGGACGTGCAGCTGATTGACCTGCGCGGCATCAAGGACGTGACCGACTACTTCCTCGTGGCCACCTGCGAAAGCGAAGCCCAGATGCAGGCCATCTTGAACGAACTGCGCAAGGAATTCAAGGCAAACAAGCTCCCCTCCGTGGGCGTGGAATACAAGGAAGGCGTTCGCTGGGCCGTGTTCGATGCGGGACTTGACCTGATGGTCCACCTGTTCGAAGAAGAAAAGCGCGCCGAGATTTCGCTCGACCGTCTGTACGCCGACGGCAAGATCGTGGAACTCGACGAAAACGACTTTGTAAAGACAAACTCCAAGAAGGCCGACGACAATGAACTCGTTTGAGCAAGAAATCGCAGAGGCGCTCGCCGCCACCGGTTCCTTCGAGAAGGAAGCCGCACTCAAGCTTATCTCCGTGCCGCCTGACACGACGCACGGCAACTTCACCATTCCCTGCTTCTCGCTCGCGAAGGTGATGCGCAAGGCCCCGAAGATGATCGCCGAGGACCTCGCCGCCCAGGTGAAGCTCCCCGCCGGCCTTTCGAAGGTTGAAGCCGTGAACGGCTACCTGAACTTCTTCATCGACCGCGGATTCCTCGCAAAGTCGACGCTTGAAGAAATTGCCGCGAAGGGCCTCGAATACGGGCACGCCGCCCCGAACGGCAAGGTCGTCTGCATCGACTTCAGCTCCCCCAACATCGGCAAAGAACTCGCCTTCCACCACCTGCGTTCGACGATGATCGGAAACTCGCTTTCCCGCATCTACAAGGCCGCAGGCTACAAGGTGGAACGCATCAACCACCTGGGTGACTGGGGAACCGCATTCGGCAAGCTCATCGTGATGTACCTGCGCGAGAACCGCCCCACGGACGACGCCACGCTCGACAGCCTCACCGTGAAGGAACTGAACATCCTTTACGCCGCCTTCTCCAAGGCAAGCAAGGAAGAGCCCGGCCTCGAAGACGAAGCGCGCGCCGCGTTCACCAAGCTCGAACAGGGCGACGAATTCTACCGCAAGCTCTGGACAGCCTTCCGTGCGGCAACGCTCAAAGAACTCATGCGCATCTACGACATGATGGGCGTGGGCTTCGACCACTACACCGGCGAATCCTTCTTCGAAGACAAGATTCCGGCCATTCTCGATGAACTCCGCGAAAAGAACCTGATGGTCAAGAGCCAGGACCTGGACGTGGTGATGCTCGACGAGTTTGACCTGAACCCCTGCCTAATCCGCAAGAGCGACGGTTCCACCCTTTACGCGACCCGCGACCTCGCCGCCGCCTGCTACCGCAAGAGGGAATACAACTTCGACAAGTGCCTCTACGTGGTGGACCTGGGACAGGCACTCCACTTCAAGCAGGTGTTCCATGTGCTCAAGAAGATGGGCAGGCAGTGGTACAAGGACATGTACCACATTCCGTTCGGCGTGATCCTGCAGCTGGTCGACG
>CAMZDZ010000139.1 GCA_947305535.1 uncultured Fibrobacter sp. | reverse complement strand
GAACCGCGAGTGCAGCCTGAGCATACAGCTCCCGCCGCTCGCCGCCGTGTTCTTCCGCCTGGAGCGCTAAGATATCCCATGTCACCCCAATACGGGTGGCATGGCTAGTCTTTTAGGCAACGGAGAGCTATTCTCTGACTCTTGCCGTAAGACTCCTTGGATATAAACTGATAATAGTAATTGAAGACGTGGGCATAGGCGCAACTCGTGGAACCGGGAACTTCCCCCGTAGTCCAAAAGGCGGCCGTTTCCAAGGGATAATAGCTGCTCATTTTCGGTTGGAAAGGCAGCGCCGAGAAGCCGAAGCGGTCCGAACCCGTGGGAGCATTCGGATGCTCTTCCCATAAGCTTTTCGCCTTAAGGCTCACGCCAAGGGATTCGCCCTCGTTATTCAGGTCTACGAATTTTTCCAGGAGTTTCCACTCCCGTTCGCTGGGTACGTGCCAGCCCTCCGGACAAATGCCACGGCGTGGAGGGTCGGAAACGGTGAAATAGCAGGAAGCGGTATCGCATTCCGTCGAATCGATAATCTGGTACCACGTATAGCCGCGGCCGTATTTCGCAATGCTGTCCTCGACATTCGGGACGACAACGGATGAATACCGATAGACGAACCGGGAATCCGTCGTCGTGTCGCCAGTGTCGTAATTCAGGTTCTGGGCCATCCACACCTGGTCGCCGATTTCCACCGTGCGGTAGACATGGTTATCCCTTACATCCAGCAATTCGCCATACTCGATTTCAGGGTTCAAGTATTGCGTCGGCTGACACTTGAACTGGTTGCAGTCGTAAAGTTTCGACGGAATCACCTGCACTACGCTGCTGCTCGATTCCGCTTTCGAGCTGGACGAACTGTCGGCGGGTTCAGGGGCCTTGGAGCTGCTCGATGGCTCCTGGACGCCGGAACTGCTCGAAGAACTTGCCTGCGACGAACTTGTCTGCGAAGAACCTGATTGCGACGAACTCGACGATGTTGCGGAAGACTTGCCCGATTCGGAAGACTTTGCGGGCACGTCAGACGGTCCATCATCCGGTTCGGAAACCTTGGTGCCGCTCGAAGACGAGGCCACCGAGCTGGACGACTTTTTTTTGCCGGAACTCGACGACGCCTTTGCCGACACGGAGTCTTCGGTGCTGCCCGAGGAATCCTTGAACAACAGGGAACCCAACGAGGCCTTGCCGGAAGAACTGGAAACATCATCGTCGCTGGAACTCGATTCCTCCACCGCGCTGCCTACATTTATCGGATTGGATTCTTTCGAGCCGTCTCCGGAACAGCCGTCAAGGCAAATCGACAGGGCGCACAGCGCCATCAGCATATACAAACAATTCTTCATCTTACTGCGACTCCTTGCCTACCGGACCCGTACCAACTGGTTCACGCCATCTACGCGCAAGATATAGTTCCCCGAGCGGCCCATCGCAATCGTGGCGGCGCCCTGGTAGAGCGTCCCGGACTTCACGACCTGCCCCTGCAAATCCATGAGCACATACTGCGCGGATTCCTTCCCGTAGCGGACATTTATCGAGCGGCCGGAGACATTCACCGCAAAGCCAGGCAGCTTCGTGGCGGCTGGGATCGCGGTCCTGCTGGAAGAGGACTTCTGGCGTTCCTTGCTGGAAGACGAGGCCGTACCGGACGAGGACTTTACGCTGGAAGAGGACTTCGCGCCGGACGAAGATTCGGCACTGGAAGAGGATTCCTCGCGGGATGACGAAACGGCGCTGGACGAAGACCTTGCACTGGACGATGTCTCCACGCTGGACGACGTCTCTACGCTAGATGAGGATGCGACACTGGAAGAGGATTCCTCGCTGGAAGACGACGCGACGCTGGACGAAGACTTCGCGCTCGAAGAGGAGTTGGCGCTGGAATAAGGCCTTACGCTGGAAGAGGAGATTTCCTCCTCGTAATAGCTGGACATGGGAACCATCGTGAAACCGGCAAACACGGGATAGCCATCGGTACGGACCCAGACTTTGCTGTCCGCCTCGGTGCCCCCGGTCGTATTCAGGGCGTCACGGAACTCGTCGGTCTTCATGAGGTCAGAAGTCATCGGGGCAAAGAAGTTTACGGAATACGCGTCGTTGACCGCGGCGGAATCGTAGTAGACATAATCATTCTTGGGATGGTCCTCTTCGTAGTTCGAGACGAACGCGTAGACGGCACCCTCGAGTTTCTTTCCGACCACGGTCGCCGTGCTGTACACGTTCTTCACGACCCCTACGGAATCGCCCTTGGCCCATACGCCGCCCGAGAAGCCCCTGGCATCCAGGTTGCCCCAGTTGAACGCATTCGTTATCGACGCTCCGGGCATAATCTCGGCAACGATGCCCGCCACGAAGGAACTGTCCACGTTGTCTTCGCTGTAGATATCGCCAATATTGTAGGCCTGGTTCATGCTCCCCTTGAGGTTTCCGCAGACGCCGCCAATATGGGAGCTCTTTTTCTGCGCCGCATAGCCGTAGAAGATCGGGGCCTCGTTATAGGCGCCCTCCACCACGTTGCACCTTCCCGCGATGCCGCCCACATAGGGTTCGGTTGTGTTCGTGTAGGCATAGTGTTCGTAGGAGACCGAAATGCCATAGACCGGTCCGCGGTTATTGACATTCTCCAGGAGGCTGTCCGAAAGGCCCGCGACGCCGCCCACGTTCGTGAATCCCGCGACACGGCCCAGGTTCTTGGAGTTTTTCAGCTCGCCGAAGTTCTTTCCCGAAACGCCGCCGATGGAAAATGTCGATTTCGCGGTCTCTACATGCGAGTACTCGCATTCGTTGTAGAAGTTCGGGCATTCATGCAGCACGGGTTTCCTGTTCTCGGTGGAATCCACCAGGCCCCAGTTCAAGCCGACAATGCCGCCGATACCATACCTGCTAGGATAGTTCCCTTCTCTGGAAATATCTTCCATAAGGATCCTGCCTTCGTTCAGGACGTTCTTGACAACGCCTCCGCCGAAATTCAGGGCGACAATGCCGGCCATCGCGACGGAGTCCGCGCCGAGAGACGAACTGTAGGCAAAATGGATATTGCCGCTGTTGGAACAGGAATCCACGAGAACCTCGTTGGTCAAGACGATTCCGGCAATCCGCTGCAAATAGCCCCAGGAATTCGCCTTGATGTCGCCCGTGTTGGCGCAGTTGACCACACGACCCGTGGCGCGCGCAATTCCGGCCAGTTCCACGTTGTAGGCGGTCACATTGAACGAAGTCTCGTTCCTGACGTTTTCCATTTTGCCCGGGCCGGTGCCGACGATGCCGGAGAGCCGGACGAAGGCATTGTTCTCCTGGGAAATATCTACATGGCCATGCGCGTAGGCGTTCGTCACGCTGGCGCCAAAGGCGTTATAAGACGCGATACCCGCGATATTGTAATCATGATTCCTCGAGTCGTCGCGATTAATATCGAAAATGAATTCCGCGCTATCGATGGAGCCGTAATTCGAATAGACCAGTCCGCCCATGGTCTCCGTCGTATCGAAGGGCTTGGCCTGGACAGAGCAGTTCCTGATATGACCGAGATTGACCTGGGCTATGGCCCCGGCATACTGTTCTACCAAGGCACTTCTGATATTCAGGTCCTTTACAAGGGCTTCGCTCATGTAATAGGCATAACTACGCCCGCCCGGCAGTTCGTACCATTCGAGATTCGCCCCCAAGGAATCGAACAGGGAATGCCTTAGCCCATAAATGGTATGGTGGTTCCCGTCAAAGATACATGTATCGCAAAGTCCGGTGCGGCCCCTGTACCAATCGTACAGATTATGCTCGGTGGGAGTCAAGGAATCCTTCCCGAGCACGAGGTCGTTCATCAGGATCGCGGAAAGATTCCGGGAATCGTCCCGGTACCACTTCAGCTCCGCAGGCGTATAGATGGCATAGTACAGGCGACCGTCCTTCCGAACAATCTTGTCGATCTTCTGAAAGTCGCCGTTCCATACCTTGAACTCCGGGACGTCGGAAGGCTGGGAATACACGACAAGCGAAGTGTCCTCGATGGTTTCGGAATACCTGGCATACAGCACCGTCGAATCCGTAAAGACATGGTCCACGCCCACCGGGTTCCCTTCACCGTCTACCCAGCCGGCAAAATAGTGGCCTTCCTCGGAAACCGGGATTTTCATCTTGTCGAGCTTGCCCTGGTAATCGGTGTAGCCGGTTGAAATGAACTGGCCGTCGTCAAAGATGACGGGGAAAACTTCCTGGAATCCATCCCTTTTAAATTCGGGATATTCGCCCGGGACATAGGACCAATTCCTTTCGGCATACCTGAAGGCGCAATCCTCGCTGAAGCGGCCCACAAACTCGCGCATTTTCAAGGAATCCGTCGTCATTCCCGTGCACCATAAAGGCCTGGAAGTTTCGGGCACACCGCCATAACAGGGCATATCGGACACGAGATCCTTATTGTAATAGCAGTGTTTTATTTCCGACTCGAGATAGCCCGCCAGGACCCCCTCCAAGGAATCTCCCTGGATATCGCCGGAAAAGTTAAACGAATACTCGACTTTGTTCCCACGGGCAAACCCCACAAGACCGCCAGCGATCTTTCCGGAAACCTTCCCCTCGTTTTTCGAATAGATAACGCTTCCCATGGCGACAATGCCGCCCGCAAGCATCGTACCATGGACCGTGCCCTTGTTATGGCCCGAAGCAGAGCCAAAAATATAGCCGGCAATCCCTCCGGCAAAATATCCGAACACATTTCCGTGGTTCACGTAGTTCCATCCCACAATTTGATGTCCGCTAATGCCGCCGGCGAGCCCCAGGGTGTCCGCAACGGTTCCGTAATTCACGACGTCATACAAACTCCAGGACTTACCGGCAATGCCGCCGACAGTACCGAAATTCGCGTAAATATTTCCACGGTTTTCGCAGGAATAGGCTTCCGCCTCGTTAATCCCGACAATACCGCCAGCATAATTTTCATGCTTGTCGCCCAGCATGTTGACATAGGAATTGAGATTATAGGAGATACCGATGTAGGTACTGGATGCGTCCCCTTTCACGTGGATATCGGCAAAGTTCTTGGCGTCCTTCAGGACCACATCCCTACCCATGTTCCCCACGACTCCGCCAACGACGTAGTACCCGAAGGCGTCCAGGTTTATCTCCGTGCTGTTCGAAACCTTTTCCATGGTTCCCGAAGACATAATGCCGACAAGTCCGCCCACGTAGCCCTTGGCGGGCCGGTAAATCCTGTCGACCAATCGGGCATTCTCGTCGAACACCCGGATGCTCCCTTTTCGGGCATGGCAGTTGTAGACCATACCCTCGGAACGGCCCACGAGCTGGCCCACGTTCACCGTGTCCTTGGCTTTGTTCTGGAAATCGAAGTCAAAGTGCGAGTAGGCAACGGAAACGTTGCGAATGACACCCTCCGCACCGAGATAGCCGAAAAGGCCGTAAGAGAACGGGGTTCCCAAGCCCACGTTCAAGCCGTAGACGGTATGGTCATTGCCTTCAAAGGTTCCCTTGTACGCATTGGCCTTATCGGCCGCGATAACGGGCCACTGCACTCCGGAATACCTGGTGGAATCCGAACCCAAAAGAATGTCTTTCATGAGTTCCGCATCCAGTTCCGTCTGCCCGCCGTTGACCTGCTCGGCAAACCATGCAAGTTCCTCGGGGGAAGAAATCTGGTAGACGCCGCCAACTACCGGGGGCTCGGCAACATTGCCGTTCCACACGGCAAAACTATAGATCGCGGTGAATAAAACAAGAAGAACAATTCTCGCCATGGGAACCTCCAAATCAATGCCGAAAATATAAAAAAGATCCCCCGCATTTCTGCAGGGGACCGGATTCAAAATTTGACCGAAAAAACTAGTCGATCGTGATGAGCGTCAGAGTGCGCTTACCGACCTTGATACCCTTGGAGATATCGACAGTCTTAGCCTTCTTGGACGGGTCGTTGGCCCAGCCTTCCTTCAGCTTCTCGGTAGACTTGTCCAGGGTCTGGACCTTGGCCTTGCCCTTGAAGCCGTCGATGTCGAGCTTGATGTCGAAATCGCTGTAGGGGCTCTTGTTCACGAGCAACAGCTGCTTCTTCTTGCCCTTCACGGTGTAGTAGGCAGTGAGGAGAGCATCTTCGTCACCGGTAATCGTCGTCTTCATGAGCTTGCCGCGGAGAGCGTCGGAAGCCATCTGGAAGGCCCAGTAGCTCGGACGCGGGCAGTTCATGCAGTTTTCACCGGAACGGGTCAGGTAACCGTAGTCACCGCCTTCCGGAGTGATGTCGTTGTGGATAT
>CAMZDZ010000138.1 GCA_947305535.1 uncultured Fibrobacter sp. | reverse complement strand
GCACGGTCATGTGGAGGCTGCCCATGATGCGGGCGCCAGCGAGCGGCTTCTTGCCGGCATATTCCTTGCGGAGAGCCATGAGGCCCGGCATTTCGGTTTCGGCGAGGTCGAGTTCCTTGCGGCCTTCGATCGCAAGGTTGATATCCTTAATTTTGTATTCCATAATTGTTTCCTTTGGGCACGGTTCTTGCGACAAATTTGGGCCATAGCCGTGCCGATTCTGTTTATGCATAAATATAGTTAAGTGCATAAAAGGGGTCAAGGCGCAAAGACGGATTTGCGTGCATCCGCTCTTTTTATTGCGCCTGTTTGCGTTCTTTCTTGATTTGCTTCAGCTGTGCGAGGCGTTCACCGAGAGCCTTTTCCTTTCCGTAGGGCTTCGGCTTGTAGATTTCCACGCCTTCCAGCTGCTTGGGCAGGTGTTCCTGCGCGGAGTATGCTCCCGGGCTGTCGTGGTCGTACTGGTAGTCGTTCCCGTAGCCGAGCGACTTGCCCACCTTCGTCACGGAGTTGCGGAAGGCGCGGGGGACGGGGAGCGTTCCCGTTTCCTTGACGATGCGGTCGGCCGCCATGCCCGCGAGTTCGAGGCTGTTGCTCTTGGGGGCGAGCGAGAGGTAGACGGCGAGTTCGTCCAGGGCGATGAGCCCTTCGGGGACTCCCATGAAGTCGTAGGCTTCGCGGGCGGATGTCGCGAGCAGGAGCGCGTTCGGGTCGGCAAGGCCGATGTCTTCCATGCTCATGCGCATGAGGCGCCGCAGGATGAAGCGCGGGTCCTCGCCGCCCTGCAGCATGCGGTGCATCCAGTAGAGGGCCGCATCCGGGTCGCTCCCGCGCACGGACTTGTGCAGCGCCGAAATCAGGTTGTAGTGCTCTTCGCCGCTCTTGTCGTAACGCAGCGGCTTCTTGTACTGGAATTCCTCGAGCAGCTTCTCGTCGATGACCTTGCGGTCGCCGAGGTTCTTGCCGATCCATTCGATCTGGTTCAGCAAGAAGCGCGCGTCGCCGTCGGACTGCGCGATGAGCTTTTCCACGACGGCGTCCTCGACCTCGACGTCCTTCAGCTGGAGCCCGCGCGGATGGTCGCGGAGGGCGCTGAAGATGAGCGTGCGCAGGTCTTCCTTGCTGAGCGGTGCGAACAAGATAAGCTGGCAGCGGCTGAGCAAGGCGCTGTTGACCTCGAACCCCGGGTTCTCGGTGGTGGCGCCTATGAGCGTCACCGTGCCGTCCTCGACGGCACCCAACAGCGCATCCTGCTGTCCCTTGTTGAAGCGGTGTATTTCGTCGATGAAGAGGATGGTGTCCTGGAAGATCCCCTTCATCTTGCGGGCGTCGGCGAGGACTTCCTTGACTTCCTTCACGCCGCTTGCCACCGCCGAAAGCGCGACGAACGCCTTCTTCGTGTGCTGGCGGATCACGTGGGCGAGGCTCGTCTTGCCGCAGCCGGGCGGCCCCCAGAAAATCATGCTCGGGACGTTGTCGTTCTCGAGGCTCTTGCGCAACAGGCTCTGCTCGCCGAGAATCTTGTTCTGGCCCAGGAATTCGTCCAGGTTTTGCGGACGGAGGCGTTCGGCGAGCGGCTGGTCCATGTTACTCGTCCTTGAATTCGAACTTGCTGAAGCTGGCGGGAATTTCCCGCGTGGGCCTGCCGTCCTTGGTCATGCAGTGGAGCGTGGAGCCCGTGGTGCAGAGCCTGTCACCGACATACGCCTTGTAGAAGAAGCGGATGCGCAGCTTGCCTTCGCGGACCATCGTCGTCTGGATGTCCACGAAGTCGCCGTAGTGCGTGGGCGCCTTGTACTGCACGTTCAGTTCGAGGACGGGGGAGGCGAAGCCTTCGGCTTCCATGTCGGCGTAGCTTGCGCCGGCCATGCGGAAAAACTCGGTACGCGCCTGCTCAAACCATACGGCGTAAACGGAGTGGTGGACGATGCCCATCTGGTCGGTTTCCGCGTAGCGGACCTCGATGCGGGCGGTATGGGAAAAAGTGCATGTTTCCATGGCTTAAATATACAAAGTAAACGGAGCGCATAAAAAAAAGGCGTCCCGGAAATAATTCCGGGATGCCATTTTTTTATCGAGGAAAATTAATTACCACTTTGCCTTGAGAGCCTGCGGGCATTCCACTTCCTTGAATTCGTGGTTCGGGTTGCCTGCAGCTTCCATCCACGTGGCGAGGAACATGCAGCCTTCCTTGGCCTGTTCGTCGTTCTTGAAGACTTCGTTGCACTTGCCCTTGAGGCATTCCTTGCGCTTGCTCAGGAGATCGCCGTCGTAGCCGACCTGCTTTTCGCAGTCGGAGAGGAGGCCACCGTACTGTTCGCCCTGGCTGCCCCAGCCCATCTGGCCGCATCCGTCGAATGCGCCCCTGCCGCCGCCCGGGATCATGATGTCGAACTGGCCGTGGTTCACGTCGCCGCCGATGTTGGAGGCCATCACGACGAGGGTCTTGCCGGCGAGTGCCTGGTGGTTAGCCTTGCTTTCGTATTTGCCGCCACCGGTAAAGGTGAGGGCGAAGCACTTGCCGCACTTGCCGCCGTCGGCAGCGGGGACAGCCGCGAAGGCGTAGGCGACCTTGTCGCTTGCGATGATAGGAATCTGGCTCGTGCAGGTGGTGTTCTGGCCACCGGAGCAGATGCTCTGGCCGCCCTGTACAAAGTTCTTGCCCTTGGCGTCGCAGTACTTGGTCGGGTTTCCGCCGGAGTTCTCGTTCCAGCCGCAGCTAGGCATGCAGCAGTCCCAGTAACGGGTTGCCCAGCCCTGCTGGCCGCCCTTGCCTGCGCCTTCGTACTTGGAGGCTTCGGGGTCGTTCTGTCCGCCGTTGCCCTGAGAGCTGGAGGAAGACTTCGCGCTGCTGGAGCTGGACTTCGCGCTGCTCGAGGAGGACTTCGCGCTGCTCGAGGAGACGCTGTCCTTGGCGGCAGAAGAAACGTTGGCCGTCGTGTCTGCGCTGGAAGGAATCGTGGCGCTGCTTGCCGGGGCGGAGGACGAAGTTGTCACCACTACCACGGGGGTGCTGGAGCTAGACTGCGGAATCTCGATGGGGTCCGCCGGCTTGATGACGGTGTTGTTGTCAAGGTTGGTGACGGTGCCGTCCAGCCCGATGACCGTTCTTTCGGGGGTGATGCGGAGAAGCGTGGAAAGGTCCACGTCCGTCATGATGACGGCGCCGCTGTTGATGTCCGAAATGGATTTGTCCGCGGAGTTGTATACGCCGACAGGCTTGCTCCAGGCGTCGGTAACGAGCTGCACGCCGTTTTCGTTGGGCTGCTGGATAAGGTAGCTGGATTGGTCCGTGACAATCCACCAGACTTCGGATGTGACAGTAAACGGCTGGGTATCATTTGCCGTCTGTGCCGGATTAGAGGACGACTCATCCGAACAGTTCCATGCTAGCATCAGTGTGGCGGCAATCGCCATGGACTTGATGAACATATGCTTCATAAAAAAATTTCCTCGCTAAAAAATACGGTGAGACCTCCCATAAAGCCTCAACAAAATTTCACCCAAGTCAAAGATAGATTTGTATTTACGAAAAAGATGTAAAATTTTGTAAGGTGTGAAAGGGGTCAATAAAAAACGGAACGAAGGTAAAGAAAAAGCAACGTTCAGGGGATTGAACGTTGCGAAAAGGTGATTTAGGACACTTTTTACAATTTGTGGAAGGCTAGTACTTGTCCTTGAGCACGTCCGGGCATTCCACTTCGACGTAATCGTGCATGGGGTTACCGGCCGCGTGCATGAACTCGGCGAGGAACATGCAGCCCTTCTTGGCGTCGCTGTCGCTGCTGAACACGCTGTTGCACTTTTCCTTGAGGCACTCGAGTGTCCTGGGGGCGCTGTAGTTGGTCGATTCCTCGCAGTCGGAGAGCAGGCCGCCGTATTGCTTGCCCTGGTTGCCCCAGCCCATGGAGGAGCACCCGTTGAACGCGCCCACGCCGCCGCCCGGGATCATGATGTCGAACTGGCCCTGTTCCACGTCGTGGCCCACGTTTGTCACCATGATGATGAGCTTCTTGCCCTTGATGGAGGAATGGTTCTGGTCGGTGCTGTACTTGCCCTTGCCCGTGAAGGTGAGCTGGAAGCACTTGCCGCACTGGCCGCCGTTGCTTGCGGGCACTGCCGCGAAGGCGAATCCCATGTCGTTACAGCCGCTCACCGTGAAGGGGATCTGGCTGATGCAGGTCATGGCGGAGCCTCCTCCGTCGCACACGCTTCCGTTGCCCCAGTTGGTGTCGTTGGTCCTGCCCTTGTTGGTGCACTGCCTGGAATTCTTGCCGCCGGAGTTCTCGTTCCAGGAACAGCTGGGCTTGCAGCAGTCCCAGTAGCGCGTGGCCCAGCCGCTGCCGCCGCCGCCCTTGGTCTTTATGTTGGGGCACCCGGTAGTGCTTCCCCCGCCGTTTCCGCTGGAGCTGCTGGATTCAGGCTTCTTGGAACTGCTGGAGGCGCTTGCGGGCTTGGACGAGCTCGAGGACTTGGGCCTGGTCGGGCACGCCTCGTAATCGTTCACGGAAATGACGTCGAGTTCCGCCGCGTTCACGTGGCTCACGATCTTGTTGCCGTCCTTGCCGATGATGTCGCCGTCGAAGTGGTCCGTGATGTTGCCGACCGTGTAGCAGTTGACGTCGGAGACTTCGCCGTTTTCGTAGATGAGGTAGTCCTTGTCGGCATGGAGCACCCAGGCGATGTCGTAGAGCAGCTTGTAGGTTTTCGGCTCCTGGGGGTCGTCTTCGGGGACGGGGTCCTCGTCGGGTACGGGGATGACGGGGGAGACGATCTGGAGCTCGCCCAGCTTGAGCATCTGCACGAGGGGCTCGCCCGTCACATTGTCGGTAATGCCGGTTTCGGAAGAGTTGAGTCTGCCTATGGGATTGCCCTTCACGTCGGTGGCAATCCCTGCGTCCTTGTAAATGAGCAGGTCGCCAAGGCGATCGTCGTGATAAAGGTATGCGTCGCCGTAGAGGACATATTTGGAGGTGGAGTCGTGGAAGCAGGGAATCTCGAGGGGACACGTCAGCTGTTGCGATGCCGACGTGGCCTCGTCGCTAGAACAGGTGACTGCGACCAGCGCAGCGCCTGCGAGCAAAAGAGTTTTGAACTCTAAGTGTTTCATGTATACCTCTTCCGTCCATCCCCAAAAAGAAGTGTATAAAAATAAGTCCTAAATGCAGCACGAAAAGATAGTGATTTTATGGAGAATTAGTCAACGTGGGGTGTGACGGGGCCTACACAAAACGGCCCGTAAGGGGTTGGGGGACGCCGGCTTGGGGAAAAAGCGAATGTAAAGTTTTGTAAAATTTCAAATGTAAATAAGAATTTACAATTAGGAAGGCGACAGTTTCGGGGTGTGTCGCGGCGTGTGTTGATAGATTGTATATATAATGGAAATTTATTGAGACGAAGAATGTTGAACCTTTAAAATTCGAACAAAAACGCCATTTCCGTCCAGCGCCCAAATCGACCCCCGGACCGCCCGGCCGGGGGCCCTCTATTATGTGGATAAGTCCCTTTTTTGCCGTTTTCGCAAAAAATCGAAGAAAAAACGCTTGAAAAAAAATCCTCATTTACTAAATTTGTGGCTCCAAATTCGAAGAGTACCGCTTCCTATGCTCTCCGGATTACGGGAATCCCTGAAGGATTCCTTGAACATGAAGCGATAAACCTTCTGCTGAAGAAGAGGAAAAAATGGCAAAAGAACATTTTGACAGAAGCAAGCCGCACTGCAACATCGGCACCATCGGCCACGTTGACCACGGCAAGACCACCCTCACCGCTGCAATCTGCACGACCCTCGCCGCTAAGGGTCTCGCCAGCGCCAAGCGTTTCGACGAAATCGACAACGCTCCGGAAGAAAAGGCCCGTGGTATCACGATCAACACCTCCCACGTGGAATACACCACTGCAAACCGTCACTACGCTCACGTCGACTGCCCGGGGCACGCCGACTACGTGAAGAACATGGTGACCGGTGCTGCCCAGATGGACGGCGCTATCCTCGTCGTTGCCGCTACTGACGGCCCGATGCCGCAGACTCGCGAACACATCCTCTTGGCCCACCAGGTCGGCGTGCCGAAGATCGTCGTGTTCATGAACAAGTGCGACATGGTGGACGACCCGGAACTCCTCGACCTCGTCGAGATGGAAGTCCGCGAGCTTCTCTCCAAGTACGACTTTGACGGCGACAACACGCCGATTATCCGCGGTTCCGCACTCAAGGCCCTCGAAGGCGACGCCGCCTACCAGGACAAGGTCATGGAACTCATGGACGCCTGCGACACCTACATCCCGC
>CAMZDZ010000137.1 GCA_947305535.1 uncultured Fibrobacter sp. | reverse complement strand
TCCCGGTCTACGACGAAGGCCAGGGCAACCCGGTGGAAATCATCAAGCACGGCTATCAATACGCGAAGGACAACGGCTTCGACCTTGTGATTTACGATACCGCAGGCCGTCTGCAGATCGACGAAGAATTGATGCAGGAACTCGAGAAGGCGAAGGAAGCCGTCCACCCCGACGAAATCCTGTTCGTGGCCGACGCGATGATCGGTCAGGAAGCGGTGAACGTCGCCGAAACCTTCTGGCAGCGGCTCAACTTCACGGGCGTCTGCCTCTCCAAGATGGACGGCGACACCCGCGGCGGTGCAGCCCTCAGCATCAAGAAGATGACGGGCGTGCCCATATGCTTTATCGGCGTGGGCGAAAAGCTCCCCGACATCGACCTGTTCCACCCCGACCGCATGGCCAGCCGAATCCTCGGCATGGGTGACGTGGTCAGCCTCGTGGAAAAGGCGCAGCAGGTCATCGACGAGAAGGACGCGAAGGACCTCAAGAAGAAGATTCTCAACAACACGTTCGACCTGAACGACTTCCTGAACCAGCTCCGCACCATCAAGAAACTCGGCCGCATCAAGGACATTCTCGGGCTCATCCCGGGATTAAACAAGCTCCCGCTCGACCAGATCGACGAAAAGCAGCTCGTTTACGTGGAAGCCGTGCTCAGCTCCATGACCCCGAAGGAAAGGAAGAAACCGCAAATCCTGGACGGCAGCCGCAAGGCCCGCGTCGCCAAGGGTTCCGGCACCGACATCGGCCGCGTGAACGCCGTGCTCAAGCAGTACGAAGGCATGAAGGAAATGTTCAAGAAGGTCGGCGCCTTCGCTAAAAAGCAGAACAACGGCGGAACCGTCGGCAGCAACTACACGCCGCCCAAGGTCAAGAAAAAGCGCAAGTAGGCCATCGCTCAATTCTGCTTACATCTGTATACAGAAAATTTTAAACGTCCCCTAGCCTCTGGCCGGGGGCGTTTCTAATATTGGGGCGCATGCAAGTCAAGGACCGTTCCCTACTGAGCCTTTCGTGGCCCCTGTTCATCACCTTCGGCATCGGCACCATCCAGCCGATGATGGACAGCTGGTTCCTGTCGCGCACCTCCGAATCGGCGGCGGCGGGCGTGGGGGCACTCATGCCCATCCTGGGCGCCCTCTTCATGGCCATTCTGGCGTTCGCCCAGGCCGGGGCGAGCATCGCCTCCCAATTCATCGGCGCGGAACGCCCCCGTCAAGCGGCCACCACACAGACGATGGTCCTCCTCGGAAGCCTGCTCCTTGGCGTCGCCATCACGCTTATCGTCATCCCGCTTGCCGACAACATCGTGGGATGGATGGGACTTTCCGGCGATGCCGCCCTCCACGCCCGCGATTTTTTGCACGTAGTCTCCATCGGCTTTGCATTCCGGGCACTGCAATCGACGCTCACCGCGCTCATCGCCACGCACGGGCTCACCATCTGGAACCTCTTCGGCAACATCATCACCATCATCTCGAACGCCGCGATGAACGTCGTGTTCCTGAACGGCTACCTCGGACTCCCGAAAATGGGGGTCAAGGGCGTCGCACTTGCGACCATGCTCTCGTGGCTGATTGCCTCGGCCGTCCTTTTCTTTGTCCACCATTTCAAAATCCACCACAAGATCCGCGGCACCGACTTCAAGCGTTCCCGCGTCATCTTGCCCGACTGGATCCGCATAGGCTTCCCCGCGGCCGTCGAGCCCGTCAGTTTCCAGCTTTTCCAGGTCGTGCTCACCGCCCTCGTCGTCCACCTGGGCATCACGGCCATGACATCCCGCATTTTCAGCGCGAACTTCGCGATGCTCGCCGTCATCTTCAGCGTGGGCCTCAGCAGCGGCAACCAGATTCTGGTCGCGCACCTCGTCGGAGCGCACGATTTCGCCAAGGCGAACCGGAGGCTGCACCAGAGCCTGATCGCCGGATGCGCAAGCGGACTCCTGATCGCAATAGCCGTCGCCCTGTTCGGGGAGCAGCTTCTCGGTTTCTACACGGACGACCCCGAAGTCATCAGGCTCGGCAGACTCTGCCTCTGGTGCGACGTGGCCCTCCAGCCCTTCAAGGCAGCAAACATGGTCATCACTTCGGCGCTCCGTGCCTCGGGAGATTCCAAGTTCCCCGCCATCGTGGGATCCTCCATGATGTGGACCTGCGGCCTGGGCACCGCGCTGCTGCTCGCCTTCGTACTGGACCTCGGGCTCGTGGGGATATGGCTCGGCATGGCCTCCGACGAATTCTACCGCTCCATCGTCAACTACATCCGCTGGCGCGGCGGGAAATGGCAAAAGACCGGCGTGGTGTAGCCTCGGTCCTCCAAACACCCCCAACAAAACGGCCCTCAATTTGCGCTTGTATCATATGCCGCCCATTTTGTTTCATTTAGAAAAATAAATTTTCACAATATCACATTTTTCTGCATTTTTATAATAAAATCAATGTTTTTGTATCACGAAATATTGACTTTCTAGAAAAATCAACCTATATTGATTGCGAAAGGATACAAGACATGAAGCCTATAACTGAATACCAAGATTACCGGCGCTACATGCTGGACTTCTACGAAGAACGCAAGAAGTCCGGATTCACGTGGCGAGAATTTTCAAAGGACGCAGGATTCGCCTCACCGTCTTACCTCAAGCTCGTATGCGAAGGGAAAAGTTCGCTAAGCCGGGTCGGCATTCCCCGCGTCATCTCCGCCATGGGCCTCTCGGGTTATGAACGCACTTACTTCGAAAAGATGGTGGAATTCGGGAACGCGACAGACGACGAAAAGAAAAAGGTCGCCTTCACGGAACTCACCCGCATCGCAAAGGAACAGAAGGCCCGCGTCATCGACGCCGACACGTTCGCCTACTACGAATCCGCAATCAACTCCATCGTTCGCGAACTTGCCCCCTTGATGCCGGGCGCACTCCCAAACGAGATCGCCAAGCGGATCAAGCACCTGTTCACGGCGCAACAGGTCCGCGATTCCCTCGCCCTGCTGACCAAGGCGAAATTCCTCGAAGAGACCGACGAGAACACCTACCGCCAGACCGACAAGGCTATCACCGGCTCGTCCGAAGCCATCCCGCTCGCGCTGAGATCCATGAACCGAGAAATGACGGACCTCGCCAAAGAGGCTATCGACACCGTCGATACAGGCGAGCGCAACATCTCAGGCGTCACCATGGGCATCGACGACACCACGTTCGCGCGGATTTCCGAAGAGGTTGACAACTGCCGCAAGCGCGTCATTGCGCTCGCCAACGGCTGCAAGAACATCAACCGGGTTTACCGCCTGAACCTTCAACTTTTTCCGCTCACAGACAAAGTATAGGAGTATTGACATGAAATTACCGAAAGTGCTTCTATTCTTCGCAACCATCTTGCAAGCCACCCTGCTTCTGATTGCCTGCGGCGATTCGAAGGTCAGCGGGACCGACGAGCAGACAAACTCCGTCACCGCCGCCCTCGACAGCGCGCTCGCCGAATGGACCGTGGACAATACGCTTACAGTCCCTGAACGGCAAGAAGACCCTTGTCTGAACTGTTTGAATTACGAGCTCCCAATCCATCACCTGGGCATCCAGGCCAAGAACGGGACGCTATACAACGTAGTCCGCAACGATTTCGAATCGCTCACCTGCGAAACCGAAACGACCTGGTTTGTCTATTCCGTCAGCGCCGGCGATTCGCTGATACGGAAGGCCCTCGTTCTGCCGGATTCCTTGAGTGCAGATGGTTTTGAGTCGGACTGCGCATCCGAAGGAGGGCTGTTCAAGGCGGACACGACAAGCAACACCAAAGGACAGCACGCCCACACCTGCGACCTGGAAACCGCCGCCTATCTGACGGGCACAGAAAACAGGCTATACATAGACCCGAACTGGAAGAAGTACGTAGAACTGATTGTAGGCATCTGCCGAGACTAGAAACCAGAAACTAAACAAAAATCAAAAAAAAGCGTCAAGGCTCTTGCTATGACGCGTTACGAAACGCATCCGTAAAATGGAGGAAACCATGAGACCCATAACCAAAACCATCATCTGCGGGCTTGCCGCATTCGCGATGTACGCCTGCTCCAGCGAAAACACGACCGGCCCGGAACAAAGCCTTTCCACTGCCAGCAACAACAACGGAAACGCCCTGCGTATACAGATTGATTTGCCAGACAGCACGAAGGAGACCCTTGAAAGCTGGCTGGAAGTCCGTCCGCTCAACGAGAACATCGCGGTCGATTACTGGTGTCACCCCGAAAATCCGGAAGATCCCATGTGGTGCCTCCCCCACAGGCTCCAGCTGGAAAGCGGAAAAGTATTGAACTTCTATGGCGGACAGAGCGACCGCATCACTTGCGAATTAGAACAGGACACCCTTTCCTATAGCACCTACCGGAACGACAGCATCGTAACGAAAAGGCTAAGCCACAACCTGGTCAACTCCATTCCCGCCGTCGCAGCGGAATTCAAGGATTCCTGCGAAACCGAGGGAGGGACTTTCGTTGAAGAAAAGGAAGGCTCCATGGCGTGCGAGGTCAAAGTGGAACCCTGCGACGGTGAATCATGCCCGGTTGGCATATACACCTCCTACATGGACCCGAACTGGAGGCTTTTTGCCACGAAGGCGATCGAACCCTGCCGGACAATTTCCTCAAAGTGAGCCTAAAAAAGGTCAGGCAAAGGAGCCAAATAGACCACCAAAGGCCCCAAAAGGCTCAAAACAGGAACCCAAACAGCCCTGGAATTGCCAGGATGGCTCATTCAAAAAACGCCAATTTTAGCAAAAAATCGGCAAATTTCGCCACTTTTTAAATTAATTTATTTGTAAACAACGGAAAAATTTTACACGCCGTCCTTTACGCACAAGATTTTAATTGCTATATTTGGCCAAAAATAATCAACACCCCCGGAATCCTGGGGCAACAAAAAAAAGAGGTTAAAATGGCAACCGTTATCCGTCTCGCTCGTTTCGGCAAGCGTCACAACCCCATCTACCGCGCCGTGGTTATCGACAACCGCAAGGCCCGCGACGATAGCTTTATCGAACAGGTGGGTTTCTACAACCCGAACACCAAGGTGCCCGAGATCCGCTTTGATCAGGAAAAGGTCCTGAAGTGGCTCAAGACCGGCGCACAGCCGTCCGACACCGTCCGCAACCTCCTCAAGAGGGCCGGCATCATGGAACTCTTCCACGAAATCCGCGCTGGCCGCTCCATCGAAGGCAAGGTCGCCACTCCGCGTGCCGAAAAGGCCAAGAAGGCTAAGCTCGGTCCTAAGGCTCTCGCCAAGATCGAAGCTGAAAAGGCTGCCAAGGAAGCCGCCGCTGCTGAAGCCGCTGCCGCTGCCGAAGCTCCTGCCGCCGAAGCCGCTGCTGAAGCCCCGGCCGAAGCATAATCAAAAAGCTTTGAAAAGGTCCTGTGCCCCGCGCACGGGACTTTTTTTGTCCAGGCTCTAGGCTCGAGGTTCGAGGCTCCAGGCTCGAGCTTCATTACCCTCTCTCGTCTTTCGTCTACCACTAACCACTGTTTACGGGCTACGCCCTAACCACTTCCTCATGCCAGATTTCAACGCCTACATCACCGTCTGCCAGCTCATGCGCACGCATGGCGTCAAGGGTCACATCAAGGCAATGCCCCTGACCCACGACATCACGCGCCACAAGAGCCTCAAGGCCGTGGCCGTGAAAAAGACGAACGGTGAAATCCTGGACCTCGAAATCGAGGACTCCAGGCAGACCGGCACGCTCTGGCTGCTGAAGTTCAAGGGAATCGACACCCCCGAGGCGGCGAAGTTCTTGGTGAACGCCGACGTGATGATCCCGGAATCGGAGAGGCTCCCCGCACCCGAGGGCGAATACTACATCGACGACCTTGTCGGATTCCGCGTCAAGACGGAAGACGGCCGCGAAGTCGGGGAAGTGCTCGAAGTGCAGGAACTCATGACGGTCGACGCCTTCCTCATCCAGTTCGACCCGGACATGCAACGGGAGTTCAGCAAGAAATCCATCCTCGCCCCGTGGATAGACGACTGCGTCAAGGAAGTGGACGAGCAGGGCCGGTTCATCGTCTGCGACGCGGACTACCTCAAGTCCCTGTGCCCGGAGGAAAGATGATCATCGACTGCATCACCATCTTCCCCGAAATGTTCGCGCCCATGAAGAGTTCCATCATGGGCCGTGCCCAGGCAAAGGGCCTGTTCGAGTTCAACACGGTCTACCTGCGCGACTTCGCCATCAACGACTACGGCCAGGTCGACGACGTCCCCTACGGGGGCGAACCGGGCATGGTGCTCCGGCCGGAACCGCTGGCCAAGGCCA
>CAMZDZ010000136.1 GCA_947305535.1 uncultured Fibrobacter sp. | reverse complement strand
GGTTGCGGCTTTAATCCGCGCACTTCCGAGCAATCCGACGAATATTTCGTCGAAGGTGAAGATCTAGGCCTAATCGCAACCGCCGAAATGCCACTTACTGGCTACCACATGGACGAAATCCTGGACGAAGACCAGCTCGCGCATGCGATGGCGGAACACAAGCGTCCGGGGTTGATGCTGAGCAAGATCCTCCTTCGCTTGGGCATGGTGAGCGAAGATACGCTGACAAGCATTCTCGGCGTCCAGATGCAGTCCACCACCAAGATGCGTATCGGCGAAATGCTGCTCAAGCAGGGCTACATCAACGAGGAACAGCTGAACAAGGCGCTCGAGATGCAGAAGACCTCGGGCAAACGTCTGGGACGTACCCTTGTGGACCTGGGCTTCATGCCCGAAGAACGCCTCATCGAAATTCTGTCGATGCAGTTCGAAGTCCCGTATGTCAAGCTCGAAAACTTCATTATCGATGCCGACGCCTATACCTACCTGCCCGAAGATTTGTGCAAGACGTACAAGATTGTGCCTCTGTTCGTTTTGAAGACAGAGGACGATCGCCGCATGCCGCGAGTTTCCCTGACTATCGCGATGACCGACCCGACCAACATGCGAGTCATCAACATCGTGAAGTTCAAGGTGAAGATGGAAGTGGATATCGTCATGGCCTCCGAGAAGGATGTGCTCAAGGCGATTGACCGCGTGTTTTCCGGACATGGCCCTGCCGAAGAATCCCTGGCCGAGTTGATTAACGAGTCTAGGGAAGAAGGCGAACTCGAGACGGTCGACCGCGAGGCGAACAACAACAACGAACCCGAACTGAGTGACGAAGAAGGCCGCGCGGTCGTGAAGATCGTGACGACGCTGATTCACGAAGCCATTGCCCGCCACGCTTCCGATATTCACCTGGAGCCGCAGGAAACGTTCCTCAAGCTCCGCTACCGCATCGATGGTGACCTGCAGGTGATGTCCCCGATTCCGGCGCGCCTGATGCCGCAGATCCTTTCGCGTATCAAGCTCTTGTCCAAGATGGACATCGCCGAAAAGCGTAAGCCCTTGGACGGCCGCTTTACCGTGCGTTACAAGGGCGCCGAAGTCGACCTCCGTGTGAGCTCGTTCCCGATTTCGCTGCGTAAGCGCGGCGTGTGCGAAAAGATCGTTATGCGTATCTTGGACCCGAACTCGGGTCAGTTCCCGCTGAAGGACATGGGTTTCGACGCCCGCGTCCTCAAGCAGTTCCTCGACTGCATTAACGCCCCGAACGGTATTGTTCTTGTGACCGGTCCTACGGGTTCCGGTAAGTCTACCACGCTTTATGCCTCCATCCGCGAGATTCTCGATTCTACGATCAACATTTCTACCATGGAAGACCCGGTCGAATTGAACATCGACGGCGTGAACCAGGGACAGATCAACAATGCGGCGGGCTTCACGTTTGCCGCGGGCATCCGTGCCTTGCTCCGTCAGGACCCGGACGTCATCATGATCGGTGAAATGCGTGACCAGGAAACTTCGTCCATGGCTATCGAAGCCGCCTTGACGGGTCACTTGGTCTTCAGTACGCTCCATACGAACGATGCTGCCGGCGCGTTCCCCCGTCTGTTGGAAATGGGTCTGGAACCCTTCCTTGTGTCTACCGCTATCAAGGGCGTGCTCGCCCAGCGCCTTGTGCGCCGCATCTGCAAGTACTGCAAGGAACCGGTCGAGATTTCGGACTCCCTGCGCGAGGAATTGCACCTTTCGCCCGACATGCAGTTCTACCACGGCCGCGGCTGCGAGAAGTGCGATGGTTCCGGTTACAAGGGCCGTTGCGGTATCTACGAGTTCCTCGTGCCGAACGAGACTGTGCGTAACCTCATCATCAAGCGTTCTTCCGGCGACGTCATCAAGCGTGCCGCCATGAAGGAGTGCGGGATGATTACGCTCCGCATGGACGGTATCCAGAAGGCCCTGGACGGTGCGACTACGCTGGAACAGGCGGTTGGCGCATCTGCGGCTGACGATGCATAAGTAGGTTCGAGGCACGAGGCTAGAGGCACGAGCCTCTAGCTCCTAGATCCTAATCCCTAATTTCTATATTGCCCTCCCGTATGTTCTATAGGAGCGTTTGATGGCGAACATTGTTGATGGTGCTGTACTTGATCGTGAACTGAACCCGGAGCAGGCCGCTGCCGCGAAGAAGATTGACGGCCCGATGCTTATCCTTGCCGGTGCCGGTTCGGGAAAGACCCGCGCCATCACGTACAAGATTGCACACCTCGTCTCGTATTATGGCGTGGAAGCGAACCGCATCTTGGCGGTGACGTTTACCAACAAGGCCGCTCGCGAAATGAAGGGCCGTATCCAGCGTCTGCTGGACTGCAACGTGCCTTTCAACTGGATGGGTACGTTCCATTCCGTTTGCCTCAAGCTGCTCAAGCTGTGCCTGGGCAAGGATTTTGTCGTGCGTGCGCTGGGCGAAAAGTGGTACGATGCGAATTTTTCCATTTACGACGATGATGACCAGCGGAAGGTCCTGAAGGATATCCTGAAGGAGGAACTGGGCGAGGCTTACGATGTCTCTGACCTCAAGAAGGTCCATTCCGCTATTTCTCGGTACAAGAATACCATCTTGTATAAGGGAAATTCCGTGGTCTTGCAGACGCCCGAAGTGGCCATGGCCGAGGCCGAGTTTGCCGATGCGGAAAATTACGCCCGTTATTATGCGGAATACCAGAAGCGTCTCAAGGAATCGAACGCCATGGACTTCGATGACCTGCTGTTCAACACGGTGCTCCTGCTCCAGAAGGTGCCGAACCTGGCCGAACAGCTGGCAAGCCGCTTCCAGTACGTTGTCGTGGACGAATACCAGGATACGAACGACGTTCAGTACGAACTTCTGAAGTTGCTGATAAACGAGAAGAAAAACGTGACCGTGGTGGGCGACGACGACCAGAGCATTTACGGCTGGCGCGGCGCGAACATCAAGATTATCCGCAACTTCCACCGCGACTTTGCACCGGTGACGATAGTAAAGCTGGAACGCAACTACCGTTCGACAAGTAACATTGTCCAGGGCGCGGGTTCCGTGATTGCTCATAACGTGCGCCCGCAGGAAATGCAGAAGGTCGTCTATTCCAAGGAAGAGGCGGGCGACCCGATTCGCGTGCGCCACCTGGTTGACGACCGCTCGGAAGCCAGTACGATTGCTGACCTGATTGCTGTCGCCGGTCCCGAATTCTATTCAAAGACGGCTGTTTTCTACCGAACGAACGCGCAGTCCCGCGCCTTGGAAAAGGCGCTGAACGATCGCCGCATCCCGTCCGTGATTTTTGGGGGAACGCGTTTCTGGGACCGCAAGGAAATCAAGGATATTCTCGCATACCTTCGCCTGATGGCGAATGAAAAGGACGATGCGGCATTCCTGCGTGTTATCAACACGCCGCCGCGTTCGATTGGCAAGACGACTGTCGAGAACATTCTAGGGCTTGTCCGCATGGGAAGCGGGACGTTCTGGGAAATGCTTGTCGCGGAAGCCTCTAGCGCAAGCCGCGCTGCCGGCAAACTCAAGCCTTTCGTGGAACTGGTGAACACGTGGAAATCGTTGGTCGCTACCGGGGAGACTCCGTTGCCCATCCTTGTCGAAAAGATTATCGATGACTTGAACTACAAGGATTTCCTGCGCAAGGAAGACGAACTGACTGCCGATGAGCGTATCGCGAACTTGAACGAAATGGTGAACGCCGTCCGTGAATTCGACGAAGACCATCCCGGAGCCACGCTGGATGCCTTCCTGCAGGACATTTCCCTGTTGACCGACGCCGACAAGAAAGTGGACGAGTCCAAGGACCACGTGACGCTGATGACGATTCACATGGCCAAGGGGCTGGAGTTCAATACGGTCCACATCGCCGGTTGCGACGAGGAAATCTTCCCGCTGATTCGCGGCTCGTTCCTTTCTTCCGAGGAGAGCTTGCGCGAGCAGATGGAAGAGGAACGCCGCCTGTTCTACGTGGGCTGTACGCGTGCCGAAAAGAAACTTTATCTGTACCATGCCGAACGGAGGTTCTACCAGGGCACGGTGCGCCCGTTCGCCCCGTCGAGATTCCTTGGGGAACTGGATCCTACCGTTATCGAATTCACTCCGTGCATTGACGAACATACTCCCTCTGACAGGGGACCGGGGGCTTCATTCGGTCATGCGTCATGGAATGCGCCGAAGCCATCCTGGAACAGTTCCCGTCCGTCTTTTGGAACTTCACGTCCGTCCTTCGGTACCTCGCGTCCGTCCTTCGGCGGCAGTTCGTATTCCGGCGCTTCCCGCAGTTTCCCTGCGCGCAGTAGCACCTCGGCCGAGTTGCGCAAGAACGACAAGCACATCGTCTACCGTAACCCCATCAAGGTCCAGAAGGCCTCGACGTCGGGCCCGCAGATTGTCTACGACGAGTACAGCGAGAACCCGTTCCATGCAGGTGTCAAGGTGAGCCACTCCAAGTACGGAGTCGGGGTCATCATGAAGGCCTACGGCACTGGCGACAATGCCCGCGTGGACGTGCGCTTTGCCCGCGACAACGTGGTGCGCACCATTATCTTGAAGTACGCCGCCCTGGACATAGTGGGGTAGATTCACTTTTTACTATCTTATTTGCGAAATAAAAGAGGTTTTATGCTTGAAAGTGAAGAAGTCCTGAAACTTGCGAAATTGTCCCGCCTGAGCATTTCCGAAGAGGAAATTCCCGCGTTCAAGGGGCACTTGGACAAGATGCTGAATCACCTTGATGCGCTCAAGGCGCTCGACCTTTCGCATGTGGAACCCATGACGGCTGTCGAAAACGGCGCCACCATTCTCCGTGAGGACGAACCGGTGCAGGGCTTTACCCTGGAGCAGGCTTTCGCGAACGCTCCCGCTGTCGAGAACGACCACTTTGCCATTCCCAAGGTGATTGGCGGCTAGTTCCGCTGGCCTGTAATGCCTGTACACTGCATTGTCCCCGCCCGGATGGGGTCTTCGCGTTTTCCCGGGAAGCCCCTGGTCAAGATCGCGGGCAAGGAAATGATTGTCCGCACGCTGGAACGCGCGCTGTTGGCCGGCTGCTTCGAGCGCATTGTTTGCGCTACCGACTCGGAGAAGATCGCCGAGGTGGTGTCGAACGCCGGGTTCGAGTTCCTGCTGACCGGTGTGTGCGCTACGGGCTCGGACCGTGTCGCCGAGGCGGCGCGAGCGCTGGACTTGGACCTCGTGGTGAACCTGCAGGGCGACGAACCGCTGGTGGAGCCTTCCGTGCTCTGCGACGTGGCTCGCGAACTGGAGGCCCATCCCGACTGTTGGGTCACGGTCGCATGTCCGCTTAATTCGGCGGAGGCCGGCCTTGCTACGGTCGTGAAGGTCAAGGTGCGGGACGGTTTGGCTGTTGACTTTACCAGGAACGTTGCGCCGGGGGAGGCCAAGTCCTGGTTCCAGCATCAAGGGATATACGCCTATTCGATGGCTGCCCGCGATGAATTTGCCTCCCTGCCGCAGAGCCCCGTGGAACTGGAGCGCTCGCTGGAACAGATGCGCATTATGGGTTTGCGCCCGATCCGCATCGTGCAGAGCCCCTATCCCTCGGTTTCCGTGGATGTCCCTTCCGACGCCGAGTCGGTGGACGCGTTGATTCATGAACGTCAATAGGCGGATGAGTTACATATAAAGTAAATAATCCGCCGGGAGGGAATCATGAATTCTCCCGAAAAGAAACTTCTCCATCTGGCCTTCTGCCTGTTTGTGGTAGGCCTGGTCGTCCGTTTTTTGCCCTGGGGCTTGCCGTCGATTGTCGAAAACGACATCGCCGAGACGTCGTTCAGGGCTCTCGCGGCGGCTGACTCATCGTCCAAGTTGGAATATTCTCAGGTGCAACTATTTGAGGAGGACGCCCCTGCTTCCGCCCGTTCCGAAGGGAAGGCCAGTTCCCAGCGGAAAACGCCCAAAGTGCAGCTCCCGGTGCATATAAATACGGCTTCCGCGGAGGAACTTTGCGCCCTGAAAGGGGTCGGACCCAAGCTCGCGGAGAAGATTATCGCCTTCCGGGAGGCCTCCGGACCCTTCCGGACCCCCGAGGACCTCCAAAAAGTGCCCGGAATAGGCAAGAAAAAATCGGAAGGCATTCTACAAGGGGTAATTTTTGATTAGTTTTGTACTATCAAATTTATCATAAGTCGTTGATTATATGAGTGATACGAAGTTATACCTTGGAATTGAAGCCGGCGATGCTTCCTTGAAAGTCGCCCTTCTGGACGCTGCCGAAAAGCGTGTCTTGAAGACCGCCGTCCTGAACACGGAGACCTCTCCGCTCGATGACGTTTTCTCTTTCGA
>CAMZDZ010000135.1 GCA_947305535.1 uncultured Fibrobacter sp. | reverse complement strand
GCAAGTGGCGCGTGGTGCGTTACCCGGTGTCGTTCTACATCTCGGTGATGCGCGGGACTCCCTTGCTGCTCCAGATCGTGGCGATTTACTTTGGCTCTTACTACCTGAGCGAATATTCGGGAATCGGGTTCTCGTTCGACCGTTTCCCGGCGGTGATCGTCGCGTTCTCCATCAACTACGCGGCCTACTTTGCCGAAATTTTCCGCGGCGGGATCCAGTCGATTCCGAAGGGGCAGTACGAGGCGGCCTACATGCTCGGGCTGAACCGCAGGCAGACCTTCTTCCGCATCATCTTGCCGCAGGTGGTCAAGCGCGTGGTCCCTGCGAGTGCGAACGAAGTCATTACCCTGGTGAAGGATACCTCGCTTGCTCAGGTGATTGCCGTGACGGAGCTCTTCGCCCTCGCCAAGAAGCAGCAGGCGGCTTACGCGAGCATCTACCCGCTGTTCGTGGCGGGTGTCTTCTATTATGTGGCGAACCTTTTGCTGAGTGCGTTCTTTGCTTACTTGGAACGCAAGCTCGATTACTACAAGTGAGGATGGAATGCCGATTCTTAAGGTAGAACACGTCAAGAAGTCCTTCGGTAGCCTGGATGTGCTCAAGGACATCTCGTTCGAGCTGAACGCGGGCGAGGTGCTCTCGATTATCGGTCCGAGCGGTTCCGGCAAGAGTACGCTGCTGCGCTGCATTACCCAGCTCGAGACGGTTGACGGTGGAACGGTGCAGGTGGACGGCAAGGACCTGGTGGTTCCGGGATGTTCCCCGGTGAAGTATTCCCCGGCGAAGGTGCTGCGCGAGATCCGCCTCTCGACGGGGCTGGTGTTCCAGAATTTCAACTTGTTCCCGCACCTGACGGTGCTGCAGAACCTCTGCCTTTCGCCCGTTCGCGTGCTAGGTGAAACCCGCGAGAAGGCGAGGGATATCGGCCGTGCGTTGCTCAAGCGCATGGGGCTCGAGGGCAAGGAGAAGTCTTACCCGTGCGAACTCAGCGGCGGCCAGCAGCAGCGCGTGGCGATCGCGCGTGCGCTTGCGATGAACCCGAAGGTGCTGTTTTTTGACGAGCCCACGTCGGCGCTCGATCCGGAACTTACGGGCGAGGTGCTGAAGATTATCAAGCAGCTGGCCGAGGAGAAGATGACGATGGTCATCGTGACGCACGAGATGGCCTTTGCCCGCGACGTGGCCGACAAGGTCATCTTCATGGACGGCGGTGTCATCGTGGAGCAGGGGACGCCCGACTACGTGTTCAACCAGTCGGGCAACGAACGCCTTGCGAGCTTCTTGAGCCGATTCGCGAACGCCTAAAATCCTCAGTCTTTCAAGCAGCGGACGGATAGTCCGTCGCTCTCGTCGTTCGCGCAGACGCTGACCATTCCTTCGGAACCGTTGCCGAAATGAACCATTGTCGCGCAATCGTTGTTTCGCGTGTCTATCGTCGATGTCCAGAAAAAGGTGGTGGTGCCGCCTGGCTCATGGAAATACTGGGATGCTGCAGAGTAATTCCCTGCGGACAGGATAGAAAAGCCGTATGTGTCTTTTCCGCCACCCCAGCCAACGACGGCGTAGTCAACGAATGCGGGGTATCCGCCGTTTCCTCTTTCGGGCCATTCTTCGACTGTGGGCAGGCTCCATCCGGGAGGGCATGCCACTTTTGCGGCTTCGAGGTTGTACAGGCGGCCATACTGGTCGCAGTTTTCTTGCTTGTTGCCGTTGCACCAGCTTTGCGGCCGGTTTGTTGGGAATCCCATGTCGCAGCCCCCGTTTTCGTCGCAATTGCTCACAAGGCTGTCTTTTATTTCGTAGTTCAGGTTTTCGGCCATCCAGATGCGTTCGCCGAGTTTCACTGTCCTGTACGTCTTGCCGTCTCGCGGGTCCGTAAACGTGGAGCTGTCCTGTGCCGCAGTGGAATCGGCTTGCGTCGCGGTAGAATCGTTCTGCGTTGACGTGGTGTCGTTCTGGGCTGCAGTGGAATCGTTCTTTATTGCGGACGGCTCCGGTGCCGGCTTGTTGCTGACTTCGTAAGTCTTTCCGCTGAACCGGACGAATTCGATGTCGTTGTTCTTTGCTTCGATGTCGAACCAGTGATCGCTATTGCACATGCATTTCGTTACATGTTTGAGGTCGCCATATTCGATATCCAAGGTGTCGCCGGAACGTTTTGTCGAAAGGTCCGCATCGAATGCACAGTAGTCGTTTACGTTCAAGAGCATCACCTGATAATGCCCTTCACCGTCGTTAAGGATGTACGCTTCGGGCAATTCTTCCGATGCCGCGTCGATGTCTGCTGCCAAGAAGGTTCGTCTTGCCAATGTAGAGATGCAAGAGCCGAGCTTGATGCCGTTCTTGGTGTCTGCGGCAAACGCCTTTGAGGGCTTCTCTTTGATACTTGAGCTGGATTGCGGCTCGCTTGACGACGGTTGCTTGCCGTCCGCGGAGCTGGAGGGATTGCCGTTGTCGGGTTCCGCGCTCGAAGAACTGTCGTTCTGTGCCACGGTGTTGTCGATTTCTGTAGTTCCCGCTTCGTTAGGCGAATCGGAGCAGGCCCAGAATAGTGCTACGGATAAAGCGATTAAGTAGTTTGTCTTGTTCATATTCATTAGCCTTTCCTTGATTCTGCGTTGTTAATCTTGTCTGTTAAAGGGAAAATTTGCAGGTTCATTTGATAGACCTGGTCTATCTTTTGGCATTCGTTGGCGATGTCGATCATCCTTTTGCGGAATGCGTCGATTTCCTGGGCGATGCGGTCGTACGTGGGCTTGTCGATACCCATGGTGACCCCCGAAAAGTTGCGCTCCTCGACAGGATCGTTGGCGATGGAACGTGCCGCCAGCTCGGTCATCTTTTTGTTCATGGTGCGGATGACGAGGGGAATGGTTTCCTTGGACCCCTTGACCGCCTTCTGCGTCTGCTCGTATGTCCCGTCGGCGTTCTTTTTGAGCAGGTCGGCCTTGACGAGGAACTGCAGGATGTCGCGGACTTGCGCCGCCGTCGTCTCGCTGCGGATCTTGGAGGCCATCTCGCCAAGGGTCGCTCCCGGCATGATGGGCGCGAGTTCACGGACGATAGGGCAGGTCGGGTCCTCGTAGTAGCGGTATGCGTCCGCGTCGACAATGCGGATCTTGTTCATGCGGGCCTCGCGTTCGAGCTCCTTGAGGGCTGCTTCCTTTTCGCTGTCGTTCTTGGCGTTGCCGAACTTTACGAGCAGGGCGAAATAGGTGTAGTCGAATCCCTCGAGGTTCATGGCGCGGGCGGCCTTCGCGATACCCGGCTTGCTCAGGCTTGTCTTGCCGTCGCAGACCAGCTTCAGGTAGGCAGGCGAGGCGAACCCGGCAAGGCTTGCGAATTTGCGCCACGTGAAGTAGGAACTTCTCTTGCGTTCTTCGTAGAAGTCCTGCATGTATTGGCGGTAATCTTGATATTCAATTATCGGTTTCATATCAAGAAAAATAAAACAAAATTACTGAAAATGCAACAAAAACAGCAACTTTTAATAAAAATTTTCATCGAAAAACAAATATGATACAAGTGTGTTTCATTAATTCAAGTCGTCCGTGCGGCAAGCGCTGAACGAAGTCGATGTTGTCTTCTTCGCTGCTTGTTTAATTAAAGTATTTTTGCCCAAGATAAAACATATTCCTTCATAAGGAGAAAAAGATGAAAAGACTTATTGCTTCCAGTGCCATTTTGGCCGCTGGAGTGGCCTTCCTGGTTGGCTGCGGTGACGAGAATAATACCACTGAAATTACCCAGGTGGTCGGCATGCAGGTGCTAGATAAGGGCGAGGCCCTGCCCAAGTGCACCGCGGACAACGAGGGCGTGATGGTCTATTCGGTGGATTCCGCTGAGGCCTATTATTGTATTGACAAAAAATGGAAATCGATGAAGGGCGAAAAGGGTGAGGACGGCAAAAATGGTGCGGATGGCGAACCCGGTTTAGACGGTGCCGACGGCAAAGATGGCAAGGATGGCAAGGACGGCAAGGACGGCAAAGATGGCAAGGACGGCAAGGATGGAAAGGACGGCTCCTCCTGCACAGCGAAAGTTCTGAAAAACGGCAAGGGCTACAAGATTGTGTGTGGCGGCGATTCCGTGGGCGTGGTGCTGAATGGGGAAAAAGGTGACCCGTGTGCCAAGGGCGATTCCGGTATTGCTGGCACCAGTTGCACTGCTGAAGAAGTTACTGACGGTGTAAAGATTACTTGTACCGATGGCAAAACTTATACGCTGAGCAATGGAGCCGATGGTAAAGATGGAAAAAGTTTTGTGGATGGCTGGATGGTGGATCCCCGCGACAGGCAACTCTACAAGGTTGTGACTATTGGCGAACAGACCTGGATGGCGCACAACTTGAACTACGAGACGGAGGTAGGTAGTTACTGCTACAGGGATAGTACTAAGTATTGCACAAAGTATGGCCGGCTCTACACGTGGGCTACCGCTGTCGGCAAGTCTGAAGAGGAGTGCGGCTATGGGGTGGAATGCGATCTCGGCGACGGCAAAGTTCGCGGCGTATGCCCCGAGGGCTGGCACCTGCCCGATACCATGGAATGGAACGCCCTGTTCGATGCGGTAGGCGGAATAGAAACCGCAGGAAAAATGCTAAAGTCCACGGAAGGCTGGAATGATTATGATGGGACAAGTGGCAACGGCACGGATACCTATTCCTTCTCGGCGTTGCCTGCTGGCGACAGGAACTTCAATGGGGATTACTACTACGAGGGTGACTACGCGGACTTCTGGAGTTCTACGGAGGACGATAGCGACCTCGCGTACTACATGTACTTGGGCTACAGCATCGACGATGCGTACCTGGACTACCTCTACAAGTACTACGGTTTTTCTGTTCGTTGCGTCAAGGACTAGCAAGGCGAGTGTCACGACCAAACTTGTTTGGACAGGACCGAGCCGAAAGTCCTGCGTTACGAAGTAGCGCCAGGACTAGCAAGCCGAGCGAAGCGGTCGCCAAGTCCCCTCAAAAAAATTTGTCACTCATCGTCAAGTACGCTTAAATCGGGCGGCCCCAGCGGCCGCCTTTTTACTACATTGTTCATCATGGAATCCTATTTCTTTATCGGTGTTGCGGGCGTGGGCATGAGTGCCATTGCCCAGTATCTTGTTGGCAAGGGTGTTTCTATCAGCGGGTCCGACCGTCAATTTGGCGAGTTCCTTGCAGGTAAAACGGAAAAACCGCTCGTCATGGGTCAGCTCGAAGATTGCGGTATCAAGTGCTTTGCTCAGGACGGCTCGGGCGTAATTGAAGGCCTGACCGCCGTGGTGGTGAGCACCGCCATCGAGGACACGAATCCCGACCTCAAGCGCGCCAAGGAACTCGGAATCCCGGTGATGCACCGCAGCGAAATGCTCGCGAAGATTTCGAAGGAGGCGAAGACCATCGCCGTGAGCGGCACCAGCGGCAAGTCGACCGTGACTGCGATGATTTACCATATTCTGCAGTATGCCGGCTTGCAGCCCTCCGTGATGACGGGGGCCGGCCTCGTGAACCTGCAGAAGGAAGGCAAGATCGGCAATGCCGTGAGCGGCAAGGGCGAGTGGCTCGTTGTCGAAGCCGACGAGAGCGACGGGACGCTCGTGCGCTACGAGCCCGAAATCGGCCTGATCCTGAATGTCGACAAGGACCACAAGGAAATGAGCGAACTCCAGGAAATCTTCCTCAAGTTCAGCCACAACATCCTCGACAACGGGAAAATCCTCATCGTGAACGATGCGCACCCGCTCGCCAAGAAGTTCAGCGCGGGCCGCGAATTTGATTTCGGCTTCGAAAGCTACGTGGGCGTGCAGGGGACCGACTTCAGGTCCGTCGGCACTTCCATCCAGTTCCGCGTGCGCCACAAGGCCGAACTCGTGAAGTTTGTCGTGCCGCTCCCGGGCAGGCACAACATGGAAAACGCGCTCGCCGCGACGGCCGCCGCCCTTTTCGCGGGCGTATCCCTGCATACCTGTGCCGACGCGCTCGCCACTTTCCCCGGAGTTTTCCGCCGTCACCAGATTCTGGGGACGTTCAACGGCGTCACGCTCGTCGACGACTTCGCGCACAACCCCGCAAAGATTGCAGCAAGCATCAAGAGCGCCCAGGACTTTACCGAAGGCCGCGTCATTGCGTGGTTCCAGCCTCACGGCTTCGGCCCCACGCGGTTCCTCCGCAACGACCTCGTGCAGTTCATCGCGAACACGCTCCGTCCGAAGGACTTCGCCGACGACCGCGACAACGACATGATTTTCTTCAGCCAGATCTACTATGCCGGCAGAACCGTCACCCGCGACATCAGCGCGGGCGACCTTGCCGACGACCTGCTGCTCCGCGGCTGCGAGGCCGTC
>CAMZDZ010000134.1 GCA_947305535.1 uncultured Fibrobacter sp. | reverse complement strand
AGGAGTCGATCACGTTGAACATGGCGGCGTACTTCGGGGTGAGCACCGGCAGGTCGGTAGCGGAGCCGCCGCAAATGATGAGCAGGTCCACCTTGTCCTTCCAGGCTTCCATTTCGGAGACGTTCAGCACCGGAACGCCCGCCGTCTGAATCTTGACCGTGGAGGGGTCACGACGCGTGAAAACGGCGACGAGTTCCATATCGGGAGCCTGCTTCACAGCGCATTCCACACCGCGACCCAGGTTACCGTAACCGAGAATAGCAATCTTTGCCATAATAAGGTCCTTGTTAAAAATTTTTGCGGATGAAAATATAGGAAAATCAGATTCCCGTGCTACCGAAGCCGCCGCGGTCGGCGCCGTCAAGCGGGCCTTCCTCGAAGGTAAGCGTGGGCTGCTGCTCCATGATGCGGAACTGAGCGATGCGGCTCCCCTTCTCGATGGTCACGTCGCGGGTGGCGTACACAGGCATTTTCCACCAGTCGTTCGCGCCGCAGTAGCTGGAATCCACCACGCCCACGGAATTCGCCTGCAGAATGCCGAAGTTCTTGAACGTGGAACTGCGCGGGGCGATGTGCGCCTCGTAGCCCTCGGGCAACTTCATAGCCACCCCCAGGTGGATCAGGCGAAACTCGCCCGCCTTGAGCGTCACGGTCTCTGCCGCCGCCAAATCAATCCAGTCCGACTTGCCGCCCACATACGTAAGGCGCGGAATGGAATCGTCCAAATATTGAATTTTAATCGTCTTTGTGGTCATAGAACAAATTTAAAAAGCTTAATCTTTTACGCAACGGACCGGAATGTAATATCCTTCTGATTGACCGAACCACCCTATTTTTTTATCCGACCGAACAACAAATGCATAATCTACCTCGCCACGATCGATACGGAATGCAGAATTTTTATAAGCGCCGATATACGACAGTGAATCCGAATAAAATCCTTGCGGAAGGATGTTCAATCCATAAGCATTCGAACCATTGCCATCATACCCTTCTTTGAGACTATCGTTTACTACCCATCCCGAAGTCGATTTCATGTAATGTCCAATCACATAGCGGAAACCTTCAAATGGAATAAGCGCCTCGACCTCGGAATCCTTGGGAATACGCCAACCCGTTGGGCAAACGCTTCGGTATTCAGAATCCGGATAGAGTCGTCCGTATTTAGCACAGCTATCGGAGGCAACACCACAGACGCTTTTCTCCGTTTCGAAATTCAAATTTTCAGCCATCCATTCAAGACCATCCAAAACAACTGTCTTGTACTTCTTTCCGTCACGCGGGTCCACCAATTCACCGTAAGTTCCGCTATATTCCTTACGGTTCAAGTAATCCAGTTGTTCAGATTCCTCGGAATTTTCAATGCAGCGGACCGATATGTTTGCAAATTTTTCCAGTGTTTCTATACGGACTCCCTTTTCTGAAATTCTTAAGTAATGAGCATATTCAGGAAAGACTATGCCATTGATTGCAACACTGGAACTCCAAATATGAGCTTGATATGATCTATAGATGTTTCCCCCAGAATAAATTCCGGCAGGCACTGCGGTAAATCCCGTTGAATTATTACCAGACTCATCCCAATCCTTTTCATCAATAATAATTTTTAAAGGATCCGAATCAATTTTTTCAAGTTCATCAATAAAGATTTGCCATTCCTCGAATGAAGGAATATGCCAACCATTCGGGCATACACCTTGCCTCTGAATACGGGCAAACTTGCACATTTCGGAATTACAAGGCGTCGCCGTTGTATCCATCGCAGTAGCCCAAGAATAATACCGACCATATCTTCCGGCTTTAAGCGTATCGGATTCATCTGCGCGATATCTTAAGTTTTCTGCCATCCAGTGTTGTTTGCCGATATAAACCGTTTTATACGATTCTCCATCACGACTATCAACTAAAACCTCGCCGATTTTCGTTGCAGAACTGCTGGACTGGTTTTCTGGATTTTTTCCCCAATCAGGGCCTTCCACTTCGAGCATTCCTTCCATCCATTCGCCACGATAACAGGAATACAAGTTTCCCTCATTGTCTTGGACGTGTAGGACTTCGTACTGGCCTTTGTCCTCGCATTTTCCAAGTTTATCTTCAAGGGTCAACGCATTGGAAGAACTAGACGAATTATCTTTCTCAACAGAACTGGACGACTTATCCATCTTAACAGAACTGGACGATTTGACCGTTTTGTCGTCTTTGCTAGAGCTACTGGATTTCGCATCGGCAGAACTAACCGTTGTGTCAACTGACGAAGACAAATTTTCATCATTTACAGAGGTACTACCGTCGTCACCGCAGCCCACAAACAACGAAGTACCGCATAGAGCGCCCATTACAACTAAAACACCACAAGATTTTACTTTCATATTCATAAGTTCCACTTTTTGTTCAAAAATAAATATATAAAACTCGAGAAAGTCTATATTTAAACATAAAAAGAAAGGAACCGCAACCATGAAAAAAGAAATCAACGTACTGGATTACGCCGACAAGATCATGAACGGGCTCAAGGGCGGGGCCCTGCTGACCGCCGCCGCAGACGGCAAGGCGAACACCATGAGCATCTCGTGGGGCATGATGGGCATCGAGTGGAACAAGGTTCTCTTCACCACGTTCGTGCGCCTGAGCCGCTACACGCTTGAATTCCTCGAGAAGAACGGCGAGTTCACCGTGAGCATTCCCATGGATGGCTCCCCGCGCAAGCTCATCGCCGAATGCGGCACCAACAGCGGCCGCGACATCGACAAAGCAAAAACGTTCGGCTTCACCTACGTGGACGGCGAAACCGTGAAGGTCCCGGCGGTCAAGGAATTCCCGATGGTGCTGGAATGCAAGGTCGTCTACAAGCAGTTGCAAGACGAAAGCGCCATCTCCCCCGACGACCTGGAAAAGAACTACCCAAAGGATGCCAGCGGCAAGCGCGACATCCACTGGGCGCTCACCGGCGAAATCACCAAGGCGTACATCCTGGAATAATCTGCAACCAGGCTTCTCATTCTTTTTACAAATAGCAACAGCCTAAAACACAACCTCACCCAGGACCAGATGGCGGAACGCGTGGGCGCCCCGCGCCAGCTCTTCTGCCAGTGTTGCGGCATGCCCCTCGGCGACGACGCGATAATCAGCCGAGAAATCGACGGCAACTTCAACGAGGATTACTGCAAGTGGTGCTATGCGGACGGCAAGTTCACCTACACCAGCAAGGACACGCTGCTGGACTTCATGCTTTCGCACATGCCCAACCCGGAAAACCTGCCGGAAGCAGAAAGGCGCAAGTTCTTCGACTCGCACCTTTCGCAACTGAAACACTGGAAAACGTAATTACTTCTCGGGCGCGGAATCAGCCGATTCCGCAGCCTGCGCGGCCTTAGCGGCCTTGTCTGCAGCCTGCTCCAAGCGAGCGGGCTTTTTTGCAAGGTTGCGGATGAGCCCGAACAATGCAGAAAGTTCGTTGCGCGTGGGGTGCAGGCGCTGCAGGAGCGTATTGAGGAAGTTGTCACGCCAGGACTGGTCGTGATACTGTCCCGTCAGGTAACGGTCGAGGAACTTCTTGAAGCTGTCGATTTGGTCGATGGTCGCCGGGGCAGTCTCGCAGGCACCCTTCGTGCCACGCTTCGCGCGCCCTTCGCCATTCGCAAGCGCACCGCTACGGCAGAGTTCGTACAGCCCCACCGTCACCGCCTGCGCCAGGTTGAGGCTCATGAGTCCCGGCACCGGGATTTCGCACTGGTACGTGCAGGCGTTCACCTCTTCGGTCTCGAGCCCGCAGGATTCGCGCCCGAACACGAGCGCAATCGTGCCGTTCTCGGGCAACAGTTCCGCAAGCCCGGGCATCATCGTGTGCTTGATGGCCGATCCGTAAATGCGGCGGCTGAATGCGACGGCACAGGCACAATCGCCGATGGCCTCCTCGAACTTGTGCACGATGGTCGCCTTGTCCAGGACCTCGTGGCTGTTCGGTGCCGTGTGGTAGGAATTCTCGATGACCTTGTCGCGCCTCGGGTAGACGATATACAGTTCGTCGAGGGCGTAGCAGTGCATGGCGCGGGCGACAAAGCCCACGTTGTGCGGGTGTTCGGGTTCAACAAGTACAACTCTGAATTTGCGCATATTTCAAATAGAATCAATTAACAGACGCGGTCCCGCATTACCATTTGGCCAGGGCGTTCGCGATAATCAGGTCCTGCAGTTTCTCGATGGCGCGGGCCTGGCCGTGACGGTCCTCGGACTCGTTTTTCTGGATGTCGTAAGTCCCGTCCGCCGAAAGCGAATTGCTCTCGTAAATGATGCGTTCCTTGACATTGTCGTAGAACTTCACGCTCACGCGGATGGTCACTCGGTAGGTTTCCACGTCGCTGTTGCTATTGTAGTTCTCGGGCTTGTTCGTATAGCTCAGAAGCGTTATCTGGAAATCGGCGTTGGCCTCCTCGTTCACAAGGCGCACGCCGCCCGCGTTCTTCTTGAACATATCCACGACGGCCGTGTGGATATTGTTCGCGAGCACCGGGTCCAGGGTCTTGTCCTCGACCTCGTGAATCTGGACCGTCTTGATGTGGCTCGGGAGCGTCGAAGCCGTAAAGCTGTAACAGCCCGCCAAAAGGCATGCGGCTAACGCAACGGCGAAGAAACTCAATAATTGAGACACGTTCCTAGAAAACATACCACAAATTTAAAAAAATTGACGAATAAAAAAAGCACTCCATCGCAGGAGTGCCTTTAATGTTACATTCCGTTATATCTTAGAGCGAGGTCTTGAACGTCCTGGAGCCGACCTTCACGATGTACACGCCCTTGGCTCCGGCGTAAACCTTCTGAGCGCCGGCGGTACCACGGGTCGTGCGGACGACATGGCCGAGGCTGTTGAACACGGTGATCGACTTGCCCTGGGCATTGGACACCATGATGCTATTGTCGGAAGACCTGTAGACAGAGACTGCAAGCAGACTCGGATCCGCAACCAAAGCATCTATGGAGCCAGAGGAACCGATTACGATACCTCCGCCGATACTGCTGGAAGAAGAACCGACTACGGTGCCGCCGCCAATGCTGGAAGAAGACACGGTCGGAATGCTACCCCAGGGGGATTGAGAACCGCCAGAAGAAGAAGACCTGCCACCGAAGCCGAACCCTCTGCTGGAAGAAGACTGGGCTACGCCGGTACCACTGCTGGAGGACTTGGGCGCGTCAGCAGAAGAGGCGGGGCTGGCGGAGGATTCCGGAGTAGTAGTAGTCTCGCCAATCTTTCCGTCCACGGTCCATTCCTTCACGAAGTTCCAGATATCGGAGACATCAGCCTTGGAGGGGCTGTGGCCACGGCCAGGGAGCTTCAGGTGCTTGATATAGACACCCTTGTCGCAGGGACCCCAGGTGTACATCGTGGCGCCATTGTTTTCCGCATTGGGATAATTCGTCTGTTCTTCTGCCTTATCCGGGCAATGGAACTGGTCACGATAATTCTTGATGAAGCCTTCGACATTGTTATAAGGCAAAACGTCGTCGTTGGTTCCATGAGGATGGATGATAGGAACAGGACGCTGGGCCTTCGAAGCACCCATCACGTTTGTACCGGAGGTGGGCGCAAAGGCGGCAATCTTGTCGGCAATCTTGCTCATGGAATGGTAGGTGAACATGCCGCCCATCGAGAAGCCCGAAAGGTACACGCGCTTCTTATCGATCTTGTAGTCGGTATACATCTGGTCGATAATTTCGGTCATCCACTTGGTATCCTTGTCACCGCTGATATCCCAAGTGCTCATGCCCGTGCCACCTCTCGGGTAGACAACGACAAAGCCCGCCGTATCGGCGACAGCTTCCCAGTGGGTATTGGACTGCTGGTAGTTAGGATCCTGGTCCATGCCGTGGCACGAAATCAGCAACGGGCTATTTTCCTTAAGGCCCGACGGTGCGTAAACGTGGATTTCTCGGCCCGAAACGGACTTTTTCTGGTAATCGTTCAGCGACTTTCCGCCGCCACCACCGCCTCCACCCCAGTCGCCCCATTGTGCGAAGGAAAACGATGCCGCGATTAGAACCGGTAAAAGGTATTTCATTTTTTTGTCTCCCTGGGGAACCCCATTTTATGGATTTTTATATAGTATCCGAAACTAATATATATCCAAAAAACAAAGCCTCGACAGTGCACAAATAATTAGTGGTGTAAAGGCATACAACAGATTGATTTAAAAAAGTTTACAAATATCAAATCCTTGATAATTTCCATTAATTCTCTCGTCATACCCCACTCCTCTCTCGTCTAAAAAGCTATCTTTACCCGCGTAAAATTTTCTCAACCGAGGCATAAAAATGCTTGACATCAAGAAAATCCGTGAAAATCCGGAATACTACATCGCAGAAACCGAAAAGAAGTATACGACCGTCAGCCTGAAGGACGTTCTCGAGATCG